>CP054837.1:2865000-3207500 GCA_028768525.1 Desulfobacter sp.
TTCAAAGGCCGATGCGGAAATGCCGATGATTTTGATGCCCTTGTCTACTCTTTTCCGGATTTTCCGGGTGGCCTCCAGTCCGTCCATCCCCTCCATCTGGATGTCCATCCATACCAGGTGGGGCGCCCGCTCGCGGATCATCTCCAGGGCGGCTTCAGCGCTGGCGGCACTCCGGACCGAGAAACCGGCCCGCTCCAGAATGGCGGTCAAAATCATACGATTATTGTCTGCATCATCCACCACCAGCACCCGGTATCGCTGCTGACCCGGCGCCAGTTGGAGATAAGGGGCGGTGCGGAAGTTATCCCGCCTTTGATCTCCCGGCCCTGGGGGGCTCTCGTGGCTGGAGGTTTCTATGGAAAAAGAAAAACTTGATCCGCTGTCTCGGCTGCTGTCAAGGGCGATGGTTCCCCCCATCATCTTTACCAGGGTCTGGCAGATGGACAGCCCGAGACCGCTGCCGCCGGCAGCCGCCTGGCTGGCATGGCCGGCCTGCACAAAGGGCTCAAAAATTCTGTCCCGATATTCCGGGGCGATCCCCCTGCCTGTATCGCTGACCGTAAAGTGCAGGCGGCAGTGGCCGGGACTGGCAGGGGATTCTGCCGGCGCAACGGTGACGATAACACCGCCTTTGCCTGTATTTTTTATGCCATTGACAATAAGATTGACCAGGACCTGGCGCAGCCGGGCCTTGTCCGCCCGGATACCTCCCGGCAGGCCAGGGGAAAGGCGAAATTTCAGATACAGCCCCTTTTCATTGGCCATGGCCTTGAGCATATCGTCGATATGGGACATAAAATCCTTAAGGTTGAATACCGACAATTTGAGTACGATCCGCCCGGCTTCAATCTTCGACATGTCCAATATATCGCTGATTAAAGAAAGCAGGTGCTCGCCGCTGGTGTTTATGATTCTCAGATTTTCCTTCTGGGTCCGGTCCAGCCCCCGGTCATCGGCCATGATCTGGGAAAAGCCTAAAATGGCATTGAGCGGCGTCCTGAGCTCATGGCTCATATTTGCCAAAAAGGTGCTTTTAGCCCTGTTGGCGGCTTCCGCCTGGTCCCTGGCTGATTTTAAGTCTTTGGCCATCCGCCTCAACCGGCGGTTCCAATAGAGCACCAGCAGCACAAAAACAATGCCGACACTGCCGATTTTCCACACGATGGAATAATCCGGCTGGTATTCAAAGGTGACGCTGGACCATTTGCTGTATATGGCGTTCTCTTCTTCAACGGTGATGCCGGCCAGGGCCTTTTGAAGCAGGTCCCGCAGCACCGCATTGGCGCGGCTGCATCCCAGGGCGACCTCAACCCGATATTGGGTTTCTCCCGAGACTTTCAAGGTTGTAAACCCCTCACGCCCGATGACGTGCCCCACGGCGGCCAGACTTCCGGCAAAGGCAAACGCCTCCCTGCCCGCCACGGCCAGCAGGCCGTCCTTTACACTGTCAACTTCCCGAATCCGGATGCCGGGGTGGGAAAATGCAAACTGCTTATGGAAGGTCCTTCCTTTTACCACGGCGATGGTCCTGTCCCTCAGCAGTGCCGGGCTGCTGACGTAGGGCACATCATCCCGGGTCACGATCACGATGGGGAAACTTAAGTAAACATTGGAAAATATCAGCCCATGGCTTTCCCTTTCGGAGGGTGAAATGGCTGAAATAAAATCAATCTGCCCCTTTCCGAGCCCCCCTGGTTCGCCGGCACCGCCGGTTGAGGCAACAGGCTCTATCTTCACGCCCAGCTTACGGCTGATGATCCCCATGTAATCCGCTGCCATGCCGCTCATTCGCCCGTTCTTATCCAAATAGGAAACAGGCGGCCGTTTCGGATCAAAGGACACCCGCAATACCGGGTGGGATGCAAGATAGGAACGCTCCGCTTCGTTCAGCACCAATATGCCGGCCTGTTTGCTGAATTCCAGCCACTTTATGTGAAGAACCTGTTTTTCGGTCTGGGTGATGGCATCCATGCCCCGCTGGATGATCTGTAAAAGAATGGGCCAGTCTTTTCTGATGCCGATATAAAGCAGCGGGGATTCCACCCTCCCGCCGAGATCTGTTTCACCCGCAATTTTTAAATCCTGTACCAGGTGCTGTTTAATGACATAATTGGTCTCGGCCATGGAGCCCAGATAGGCATCGGCCCTGCCGTAGGAAACAAGCCTCAATCCTTCCACGGCACTGCCCACTTCATTGACAATGATATCCGGATAATATTTTTTTACCTGCTCCGTGCTGGCAAACCCCTTAATGCCCGTCAGGATACGGCCGTTAAGGCTGTCAATGCCGCCGACATCATGATTATCCCGACGGGTGACCAGGATATAGGGGGTATCCATATAGGGGGTGGTAAAATGGAAATGTTTTTTCCTCTCTTCCGTCTTCCAGATGGCCGGGAAAACATCCAGCCGGCGTGCCCTGCCCATATCCAATAAGTCATCCCAGCTGTATCCGTTGACATAGGTCAGTTTCAATCCGGTTTTACCGGCGATGATATTGAGCAGGTCAATGGAATACCCCATTGCGGTATTGTTTTCAGCAAAATCAAAGGGTGTCCAGTCCATTTCATTGGCCACCCGGATGGTTGGATGTGCTTTTATGAACGCCTTTTCAGCTTCGGTGAGCAGGATTTGGCCGGCAGTACCCGGAACGGGACAAAGGCACAGAAGGGCTGTTATAATGATAAAGAGTCCAAGACGCCTTGTTGTGTGGGGCTGCATGGATTGCATTCTCCTCCGTTCCGGCTGTTACAGGGGGTATCATCTCACCTTGGGGTGAAAACTGCAACCCGGTACAGGGCGAATGCATGCAAAAATATAGCAGAGGCTGAACAGAGCGCCTGCTATAATATATTACTGATGAAATCCGCGATTCTCTGATTTTTAAGGCAGTCCCCGAAAAATTCAGCCGGCGGCGCCTGGGCGACAAAGGCGCCATTTTCCATGAAAATCACCTGGTCGGCCACCTCCCGGGCAAATCCCATCTGGTGGGTGACGATGATCATGGTCATGCCCTCCCCGGCCAGGGATTTGATGGTATTGAACACTTCCCCGACAAGCTCGGGGTCCAGGGCAGAGGTGGGCTCGTCAAAGAGCATGATCTCAGGCTTCATGGCCAGGGCCCGGGCAATGGCCACCCGCTGCTGCTGCCCCCCGGACAGGGTGGCAGGGAAGACACCGGCCTTTTCCGACAGCCCCACCTTTTCAAGCATGGCCAGGGCAGTGTTTCTGGCCGCTTCCTTTTTGTGGCGGAGCACGGTGAGCGGCCCCTCCATCACATTTTCCAGCACCGTCATATGGGGGAAGAGATTGAAATTCTGGAAGACCATGCCGATTTCGGACCGCAGCGCACAGATATTTTTGGGATGGTCAGGGACCAGCTTGCCTTTTTTTTCCACATAGCCAACGGACCGGCCCTTGAAAATTATCTTGCCCGAATCAATCTGCTCCAGAATGTTCACCGAGCGCAGCAGGGTTGATTTGCCGGAGCCCGACGGGCCCACAATCACAATTTTCTCCCCCCTGCGCACCGAAAGGTTCACCTTGTCCACGGCCAGGGTGTCGCCGAAGCGCTTGGTCAGGTTTTCAAGCTTTAGAATGCAGTCATCAGCGTTTTTCATAGGCCCCCACCTTTCGCTCAATTTTTTCAAACACCAGGGTGAACACGGTGGTGAACCCCAGGTAGATCATGGCGGCAATAATAAGTACGTTCACATTGAAATAGGTATTGAAAATCTGGTCCGCGGACCGCATCAGTTCCACCATGGCAATGGTGGACACCAGGGCCGTATCCTTGATCAGGGCGATGAATTCGTTGCCCACCGGCGGCAGGATCCGTTTGTAGGTCTGGGGCACAATGATCCGGCGCATGGCCTGGGGATAATTCATGCCCAGGGCCTTGGCCGCTTCCATCTGTCCCCCGGGGATACTCTGGATGCCGGCCCGGATGATCTCGGCCAGGTAAGCCGAATAATTAAGCCCAAGACCGATGATGGCCGCAGCAAAGGGGGTCAGGGTAATGCCTAAGGAGGGCAGGCCGTAATAGATAAAAAAGAGCTGAAGCAGCAGGGGGGTTCCCCGGAAAAACCAGATAATAAACCAGCAGCTTCCCCACAGGGGCGCAAAGGATGAAATCCGGCCCAGAGCAATGAACAGCCCCCCCACAGGGGAAATGAACATGGTACCCAGGGTAAGCCCCAGGGTCATGACCGCCCCCTGCAGCAGGGAGGGCATAAACCTGCGGCAGTCCCGCCAGAAAGCCTCGAAAAACGAGGCCTCGGCCTCGGCCAGGGAGGCCAGATAATTTTTGGCCTCGGCATGTTCCGGGAAAACGGTGAGGACCTGCTCGCAAGCGGCCCTGGCACCCTTAACATTCTCCAGGGCATGGAAGAGGGAGGCGGCCAGCATCCTGGATTTGGCAAATGCAGCCCCATCTTCTCCGGGGCCGGGCGTGGGAATGGACATGACCAGTTCAATGGCATTTTCATAGTCGCCGGAGGCAATCATGTTATCGGCCTTGAGAAAAATCTTGCCCGTATCCGGAGCCCCGGCCCATGCCGTGCCGTAAAAAAAGGCCAGGCAGGCCAGGGCCAAAACGGCCCGGACTGCCCGGCATTTAAGTATAGAAATTACCATTTTTCAGGATTGGTGATGTCGTCGCCAAACCATTTTGTGGAAATTTTCGCCAGGGTGCCGTCGGCAATCATTTCATCAATGGTTTTCTGGACCATGTTGAGCAATTCGGCGTCTGCCTTGCGGAAGGCAATGCCAAAGGGTTCCTTGGAGATATTACCGGGAAGGACCTTGAACTTGCCGATCCGTTTGGAGATAAAATGGCGGCCGGCCACATTGTCGATAACCACGGCGTCGGTACGTCCGGCTTCCAGGTCCAGAAGGGCCTTGGGGTTATCGGCATACTCTTTCACTTCCTTGGGTTTGGCCGTCATTTTCTCAATGGCCTTTACCGCGGAAGAATCCTTCTGGGCACCGACCACGGCACCTTCCAGGTCCTTGTAGGATTTAAACCGTTTTTCAGAAAACCGGACAACCGCAATCTGGCCGTCCATGATATAGGGCTTGGTAAAGGCGACTTTTTCCTGGCGTTCAGGGGTGATGGTCATCCCGTTCCAGATGCAGTCGAACATCTTGGAATTCAGGGAGTGGACCACGCCGGACCAGGCAGTGGGTTTCCATTCGATTTTGATTCCCAGGCGCCGGCCCAGTTCTTCCGCCGCATCAACGTCAAATCCCACCAGGGTGCCGTCGGCCACCCGGTATCCCATGGGCGGAAAGGAATCGTCAAGTCCGATGACCAGTTTTCCTTCAGCCTTAATCCGGTCAAAGGAAGTATCCGCGGCATATGAAAGGGAGGCCAGGCTCAGCAGGCATACAACCAATACAAAAATCTTTTTCATTTTTCCTCCAAAATTATTAAAAAAACCAGAAAGAGATATAGGAAAACCCCTAAAATATCAAGGAAATAATAAGATAAAATACAAAGGCGTTTTTCCCTGCAGGGAAAACGCCTTTGTACGTGGAGGAGAGGTCTCCTTGGAGGGGATCTTGTGTGCAGGGCAATATCCCCCCAAACTTGCAGCCTACTCTGGATAAAGCAGTTCGGACAGGTGGGCCACCTTTATGTCCCGCCCCTGTTTCAGGGCACCGCCGCGCAGCTGCATGACACAGCCCGGGCATTCGGTGACCAGAAGCTCGGCGCCGCAATTTTCCACATCATCCAGCTTCTTGGTAAGGATCTCTTTGGAAACGGAGGGGAAATTGACTGAAAAACTGCCGCCGAAGCCGCAGCAGGTTTCCTCTTCTTCTGTGGAAAGATAGTCATTGCCCGAGGCGGCAATCACCTTTTTGGGCGCCTCTTTTTCCCCCAGTCCACGGCAAAGGTGGCAGGGGGAATGGAAGGCAATCTTTTTCCCCTCGCCTGTTTTGGGCTGGATGCCGACCACATCGGCCATGAACTGGCTGTAGGAAAGCACCTTATCTGAAAACTCCGCTGCTTTGCCAGGGGCATACTCTTTTACCAGTTTGGGAGCCCCGTGCTTGAGGTGTGAGGCACAGGAGGCACAGAGGGTGACAATATAATCCACATCCTCGTGTTCAAAGGCAGAGATATTCTGCAGGGCCACATCCCTGACGGCAGCCATTTCCCCCATGCTCACGGCGGGCAGGCCGCAGCAGGTCTGTCCCATGGGAAAACTTACCCGGACGCCGGCCTCCCGAAACCCTTTCATGGCCGCTTCCAGCTGCTCGGGATAAACAAAATCCTGGACACATCCGGAGAACAGGGCAATTTTAAACGCCGGATGATCAACAGTCCTGTTTAATTTTTCAAACCGGTCCCGAAAGGGAACCTCCGCAATGGCCGGTAGCCGCCGAAAGTTATGGGCAGGGGAAAAAATCATGGGCAGGTGGCGCAGGTAGGCCGCTCCCTTTTCCTTCTGGGTCATGGGACCCTGGGCCAGTTTTGCCGTCCGCAGCAGGGTATGGAAAAGTTTCCTGTTTTTCAGCACCTTGGCTAAAAGCAGGCTCTGGAGGGGATGGCCTTCTTCATCCTGAATCCTGGCGTGGACCTCTTTGATCAGGGCCGGCAGGTCAATCCCTCCGGCGCAGATGTCTTTGCAGGCCCCGCAGTTGGTGCAGTTCTGGACCAGGTTCTTTGCATGTTCCCTGCCGTGGAAAAAATAGGTGGTGATCAGGCCGATGGCACCGATATAGATATATCCCAGCTGATGGCCGCCCACCATGCGGTAGACCGGGCAGACATTGGCGCAGGCACCGCAGCGGACGCACTGAAGGATCTGGGCGAACACCGGGTCTCTGGCTATTTTACTCCTGCCGTTGTCCAGGAAGACCATGTGCATCTCCCGCTTTCCGCCTTGGGCGGTTTTGCATTCCGAGGGCCCGGTGATCCAGGTCACATAGGAAGTGATGGCCTGGCCCGTGGCGTTTTTGGGCAGCACCTTATTAACGGCCAGGGCTTCTTTGATGGTGGGCAGCAGCTTGTCGATGCCGGCCAGGGCCACATGGACCCGGGGAAGTGTGGAAACCAGCCTTGCATTGCCCTCGTTGGTGGCGATGCCGATGGAACCGGTTTCGGCAAGCACATAATTGGCCCCGGTAATCCCCATGTCCGCCTGGACGAATTTTTCCCTCAACTCCTTTCTGGCCACCTTGACCAGGCGCTGGATTTCGGCATCCTGCTCCCTGCCGGTCACCGAAGAAAAAAGGTCGGCCACCTGGTAGCGGGAAAGATGGATGGCCGGCATGACCATGTGGGAGGGGCCTTCCTTGCGAAGCTGGACGATCCACTCGCCCAGATCCGTTTCTGTCACCTCCAGGCCCTCGTTTTCCAGCCATTTGTTCAGGTGGGTCTCCTCGGCGGTCATGGATTTGGATTTTACAATACGGCGGCAGCCGGTGTCCTTTGCAATGCCGGCAATTATTTTGTTGGCCTCTTCTGCGGTTTTTGCCAGGTGGACATGGATCCCCTTTTCTTCAGCCTTTTTTCTGAAGGCGGCCATGAGTTCTTCATTTCTGGCCACGGCATCGGCCTTGGCATCGGCCACCACCCGGATCAACTCCCGGGTATCCATTCCGGCAAAGGCATTTTCCCTGGAAGTCCGGTAAGCCACGGCAAAATTGTCCATGGCCTTTCGCAGAAATTTATTCCCCAGGGCGGCGTCCAGACGCTCCTTATATGATTTTAAACTTTCCTGCCGCTCGTCGGCCATGGTCTAGTCCTCCTCCACCAGCATGATATGCAGTTCAAGGGGGCCGTGCACCCCCAGGGCCAATACCCGCTCAATGTCGGCGGTGCGGCTGGCTCCGGTGATAAAGGCGGTGTAGGTCCCGGAGTCCTGAATCATGCCATTCAGTTCATCGGCCATTTCCAGGGCCGTGGATCTTAATTTTGACAATGGCAGAACCGCCACATGAATTTCCGACAGCATGGACGCCAGGCGTGTCTCTTCCGATGCCGAATCCAGAACCAGGGTACCGGTTTCGGCGATGCCATAGTCCGCCAGGGTAAGGCCCACATCAATGCCGCCGGGATAGCGGCGTAACCCCTCCCGTACCAAAGAAATCGTTCCGGCGCTCTCACATTTTTCAGCCAGGGAGTCAAATCCCCGTTCATCCAGATTTGGGGCGGCCATAATCCGCACCCCATGGGCTTTGGCACCCAAAGGTTCAGGGTTCTCCATCTGGGGTTCCAAGGGGGCCTTGGCCAGGCAGATATCCACAGCCTTGTCAAAGGCCGCCCCAAGGGTGGGTACCGGATAAACCCGGGCGGATACCAGGTTGGCCTTTTCCGAAAATGTCCGGGATAACGCTTTCATCATTCTCCTTTTTTAAACCATAGGTGCCCGTATCAGGCCCCGAAAAAGATGGACGGCAGCCAGGTGACCAGTGAAGGAAAGAGGCACAGCATGGCAATACTGACAATCTGAAGCAATACAAAGGGAATAATGCCCTTATATATATGCATCATGGTATACCCCTCCGGGGCAACCCCTTTGAAGTAGAACAGGGCATAGCCGAAGGGCGGCGTCAGAAAAGAGGTCTGGAGATTCACGCACATGAGCAGGGAAAACCAGAGGGGATCGAACTCCAGTTCCATGGCGATGGGCATGAACACCGGCACCGTGATCAGCAGAATGGCGGCCCAGTCGATGAACATCCCCATGATGAATACGATGCCCATCATCAGGAAGAGAATAAGCCAGCGGTTCATACCGGAACCGATGAGCAGGTCAGCCACCACGTCTCCGCCGCCCATGCTCAGGAATACGGTGGAAAAAAATTTTCCGCCGATAAAAAGCATCATGACCATGGAGGTGGTCTTAAGGGTGGCAAAGGCCGACTCCTTCAGGACCGTCATATTCAGTTTTTTATTGAAGAAGGCCAGGATCATGGCGCCCAGCGCTCCCAGGCCGGCCGCCTCCGTTGGGGTTGCAATGCCGGCAAGGATGGTGCCCATGACCGCCAGGATCAGCGCCAGGGGCGGCACCAGGGATTTAAGGGTCATGGCCCATTTCTGGGCAGCGCTATAGGCCGAGGCCTCTTCCTTTGAAATGGGGGGGCCCAGTTGGGGATTGATATTGCACCGGATGAAAATATAGACAAAGTAAAGACCGGCCAGCACCAGGCCCGGGAAAATGGCGCCGGCAAAAAGGTTCCCCACCGAGGTCTCCTTCATCCCGGTGAGCCCGCCGTAGACAACCATCATGATGGACGGCGGAATCAGAATCCCCAGGGTGCCCGAAGCGCAGATAATGCCCGAGGTCAATTCTTTCTGGTATCCCTTACCGATGAGGGCCGGGGTGGCCAGAAGCCCCATGGCCACAACAGAGGCACCGATGATGCCGGTGGTGGCCGCAAATACCGTACAGACCACCACAACGGCAAGCCCAAGGCCCCCTTTGATGCCGCCCAGAACCACATAAAGGGATTCGAACAGGGCATCGGAGACCTTGGAACGGTCCAGGAGCTGGGCCATTAATATAAATAACGGGATGGCCACCAGGGTATAATTGTTCATCAGCCCCCAGCAATTATTGACGAACATTTCAAAGAGTGCGGGAATGGCAAAGCCGTTGTCAATGAGGCCGAAGAGGGTGGCCACCGCCGCCAGGGTATAGGCCAGGGGGTGCCCGAAG
Source organism: Desulfobacter sp. (assembly GCA_028768525.1). Classification (NCBI taxonomy): domain Bacteria; kingdom Pseudomonadati; phylum Thermodesulfobacteriota; class Desulfobacteria; order Desulfobacterales; family Desulfobacteraceae; genus Desulfobacter; species Desulfobacter sp. The sequence goes on from CP054837.1 coordinate 2,874,672, forward strand.
GTGATGGCCACAATCAGGGTGGCGAACATGGCCACTGTCATGAATTCAAGACTCATGGGAAATTTCCTTAGTTTTTAAGTGCGTTGATATCTTTTAGAAGATTTGCAATGCCCTGGATCAGAAGAAAGGCAAAGCAAAGGGCCATGAGAATTTTCAGGGGCCAGATGGGCGGCGCCCAGGAGGTGGAATTCACCTCTGCGCCCATGGTGGAAACATAGGCGAATTTAATGGACCAGATGGTCATGCACCCAATCACCGGCATGAAAAAGACCAGGTTGGTGAGTATCCTTAAAAAGGATTGGACCCTTTCAGGGGCCAGGGTGGTAAAAATATCAACTTTCACATGGCCGTCATAGACATCGGTGTAAGCCAGCCCGAACATATAATGGAGGCCGTAAAGAAAGGTGGTGGCTTCAAACCCCCAGGTGGTGGGGGAGTTGAACGCATACCGCATAAACACCTCATACACCACCACAATAAGCAGCGGATAAATGAGAAGAGAGGTGATATCCCCCTCTTTTCTGACGATGCTTTCCAGCTTGTTTGACAGGGTTTCCAGCATGGGAACGTCCTTTATCGCAAAAATGTTTGCTTAGAAATCAGGCCCGGCAGCCCTTTGTTATACCGGGATTATTTTTGTCACAGGCTGCCGGGCCTCATTTTCAGGACCTCAGGCCGCCACAGGATACGGCAACACCCCGTATCCTGTGGCCGGATGGTCGCTTATTCGTAAGTTTTTCCGCCAATATAGGTTTCATAAGGCCATGGAGCAGCGCCGCCCCTTGCCTCTCTCCAGTCGGCATAGTCTTTGATGAATGCTTCCTGGGAATCCATCACCTTTTTCACGTCGGGATACTTGGCTTTAACGGAATCGATATACTTTTTGGCAACTTTTCTGAACTCAATCCGGGTGGCTTCGTCCATGTGGACGAATTCAACCTTTTCCTTGAACAGACGGATGGCCTTGGCGTTCAGGGAGTTGATCCAGTTGTAGCTCCACAGTTGAGTCTCCTTGGCGCAGATATCAACGATCCATTTCAGGTCTTCGGGGAGTTTTTCATAGGCGTCTTTGTTGAAGAAAAGGGCACACTGGATGCCGGGCTGGTGGACGCCGGGTTCAATTACATATTTGGTGATTTCATCAAACCCCATGGGATAGTTGATGGCCGGTGAGGAGAATTCCGCCGCATCAATCACACCGCGTTCCAGGGCCAGGTAAACTTCGCCGCCGGGCAGGGGGGATACGGAAGCGCCCAGGTTGTTCATGATATCCATGAACCAGCCCGGGGTTCTCAGGCGCATGCCTTTGAAATCTTCCATTTTGGTGGCTCTTTTATTGGAGAACAGCCCCATCTCCTGGCCGCACTGGCCGCCGGGAAGGGCAAAGAGATTGAACTTGCCGTAGATTTCCTGCATCATTTCGAGCCCGCCTTTTTCATAGAGCCAGATGTTGTATCCTTCTGCATCAAGGCCGAAGGGGACAGAGGCAAAGGCGACAAAGGCCTCGTTTTTTCCCTTCCAGTAACCGGGCCAGTCATGACCGACCTGGGCAGCGCCCTGGCTTACGGCGTCAAAGCTCTGCATGGCCGGGACCAGTTCGCCGGCGGAAAAGGGTTTGATATCCAGGCGGCCGGCTGAGGCCAGGCGGACGGAATCTGCGAAATGGGTGGCAATATCGTAGAAGAGAAGGCCCTTGGACCAGGGCATGACCATTTTCCATCTGATTTTTTGGTCTGAGGTTTTGAACTTTACCCGTTTTGCGATCTTATGGCGGGGGTCTTCACCGAATTTTTCACGTTTGCCGGCATAGGCGCTTGTACAGATAAAAGAGAGTGCCACCAGGCAGGTTAACAGAATCGTCAATCTTTTTTTCATCTTTTCCTCCATCCTTTAATTTGCCTCAAGGTAAAAACTTTATAAAAGACCTGGGATTTGAGTCTTCCCAAACCCCAAAAACACTCGCATAAAACCTGCATTCCTCCTTTCCCGGAGCCGTGAATCACGGGTATTCCAGCAAACCAATCGTCCTATGGCAGAGATAAAATCACATCGCTTTTCTTGGTATGACCAATATTTAAGATCCATATTTTTCATTTGTCAAGAAAAAAATTATTTTGTTTGTTTTTTGCTGTCGGTTCTGCTATAGATTTTTTATCCTATAAAATCAAACGGTTTTACCATTTTAAGCGTCACGCTTCCGGAAAGGTCGTACCTCCCCCGCCATTCCGGAAAAAACGGCAGCAGAAAGCCGGCTAAAAATTGGTCTTACCAATGACAGATAAGAGAGGAAAACTATGATCGACCCGTCCATCGTCACCAGGTTCAACGAAATCCTCGGCCAGGAAAATGTGCTGACCCAGAAAGAAGACATGCTGACCTATTCCTACGATGCGGCCGTGCTTGATGCACAGATGCCCGCAGCCGTCGTGATCCCCGGCAGCACCGAGGAAATTGGCGAGATTGTTAAGATATGCCATGAGCACAGGCTAGCCCTGACTGTCCGTGGGGCCGGGACCAACCTGTCCGGGGGCACCATTCCGGAGGTCGGCGGGATTGTCCTTTCCACCGGCCGGCTCAACAGAATCATAGAGATCAACGAGGCTGACATGTATGCCGTGGTCCAGCCCGGCGTTGTCACGGCGGAACTGGCTGCGGCTGTGGAGGCCAAAGGGCTGTTCTATCCACCGGATCCCGGGTCCCAGGCAGTCTCCACCATCGGCGGCAATGTGGCGGAAAACGCAGGGGGCCTGCGGGGCCTAAAATACGGGGTTACCAAGGATTATGTCATGGGGCTGCGATTCTTCGACGCAAGGGGCAATTATGTAAAAACCGGATCGCGCACCGTAAAATGCGCCACCGGGTACAATATCACCGGATTGATGGTGGGGTCAGAAGGCACCCTGGGGGTGCTGGATGAAATTACCCTCAAGCTGATCCCGGCCCCCCAGGCCAGGAAGTCCATGGTGGCAGTGTATAATACCATTGAAAAGGCATCGGAGACGGTGGCTGCCATCATTGCGGCCCGAATCGTTCCGGCCACTCTGGAAATCCTGGACAATTTCACCATCAGGGCGGTGGAAGACTTCTCCGGAGCTGGTCTGCCGGTGGATGCGGCCGCCCTGCTCCTCATCGAGGTGGACGGCCACCCGGCGGTGGTTGAAGAAGAAGGGGAAAAAGTGGAAGCCCTGTGCAAAAAACTGGGGGCCGCCTCCGTCAATGTGGCCCGAACCGATGAAGAGCGCGACAAAATCTGGGCGGCCCGGCGTTCGGCCCTCTCGGCCCTGGCCAAGCTCAAACCCACCCTGGTCCTTGAAGACGCCACCGTCCCGAGGAGCAGGATCCCGGATATGGTGCGGGCCCTCCAGGAGATCGCCGCAAAATACAAAATCGACATCGGCACCTTCGGCCATGCCGGGGACGGCAACCTCCACCCCACCATTCTTACGGACAAGCGGAACACAGCAGAATTCCACCGGGTGGAAGCGGCCATTGAGGAAATATTCGACAAGGCCCTTGCCATGGGCGGCACCCTTTCCGGGGAGCACGGCACCGGACTTGCCAAGGCGCCTTTCCTGGAAAAAGAGGCGGGATATTCCTCCATCCTCTTTTCCCGTCAGCTCAGGAAGGCCCTGGACCCGGACAACATTCTTAACCCGGGCAAAATAACCGGGGTTTCCGAAACCCCATCAAACTGATAAAAGAAGTTCGACTCAATGATGACGTACAAACAGGTAAATTAAATATGTCAAATATGAATGAACTGGCCAATCTGGTCAAAGAACTTGAAGAGCAGCTGGTGACCTGCATCCGGTGCGGCATGTGCCAGTCGGTCTGCCCCCTGTTCGAACAGACCCGGAAGGAATCGGATGTGGCCCGGGGGAAACTGGCCCTGCTCACCGGACTCATGGATAATATCTTTTCCGACCCCGACGGTGTGGATGAACGGCTCAACCGCTGTCTCCTTTGCGGCTCATGCGCCGCCAACTGCCCCTCCGGGGTCAATGTCCTTGAGATCTTCATCAAGGCCCGGGCCATCCTGTCCGAGTACAAGGGGCTCTCGCCGGCCAAACAGATCATCTTCAAAAAGATGCTGGCCAATCCCGGCACCTTCGACACCCTGGTGGCCTGGGCCGGAAAATTCCAGGGACTGTTCACCAAACCGGATAAAAATGCCCAGGGCACCTCCTGCGCCCGCCTGGTCTCCCCCCTGCTTTCGGACCGGCATTTTCTGCCCCTGGCATCCACCCCTTTCCACAGGGAGATACCGGATCAGGGGCTGAGGAAATCGGGAAAAAAAATGAACGCCGCCATCTTCACCGGCTGCCTCATCGACAAGGTCTTTCCCAATATTGCCAGGGCATCCATCAAGGTGCTGGACCACCACGGGGTGGGCGTGACCATCCCTTCCGGCCAGGGATGCTGCGGCATCCCCGCCCTGGCCTCGGGGGACCGGGAGACCTTCACCCGGCTGGTGGACCACAACCTGGCCCTATTTGAAAAGGAAAAATTCGACGTATTGGTCACGGCCTGCGCCACCTGCACCTCCACCATCAAAAAACTCTGGCCCGCCGTATACAAGAATCCCGACTCGGGCATAAAACAACGACTGGAAGCCCTTTCCCGGAAGACCATGGACATCAACCAATTCCTGGTGGACAGGGTGGCACCGGAACTGGGAGACGCCCAAGGGAGCCGGGCCGGGGAAACCGTAACCTACCACGACCCCTGCCATTTGAAAAAATCCCTGGGAGTGGCGGCCCAGCCCAGGCAGCTGATCCGGGCGGCCGGCCTCAACCTGGTGGAAATGGCAGGATCGGACAAATGCTGCGGCATGGGCGGCAGCTTCAACGTCTACCATTACGATCTTTCCGCCTCCATCGGAAAACTCAAGCAGCAGAACATTGCAGACACCGGATGCACCACCCTTTCCACCGGCTGCCCAGCCTGCATGATGCAGATTTCAGACATGCTGGCCAAGGCCGGGACCAATATAAGAGTGCGCCATCCCGTAGAACTCTACGCGGAGACCATTTAGCCACGCATAAAACGCGGGGAGCAGGGCAATGCTCCCCATAACCCATACTGAAGGAGGGCGGCAATGGATATCAGGGAACCTGAAATTACCAAACAAGAGATTCTGATGCTGGACGACCCGGATTTCTGCAGGGAAAACCTATGCATTGTCAGCGGATGCGGCACCGGTATCGGCCGGGCAGTCTCCATTGCCGCCGCAGCCAACGGCCTCAAGGTGGTGGGCCTGGATATCAACCCAGAGGAGGGGGAAACCACCCGCAAAAAGGCGGCCGCCCTAGGTGGGGACATGGAATTTATTCATACCGACATCACCGACGACTCTGCAGTGGAATCCGCCGTGGCCAGGGCCGCAGATATGGGCCGGATCCGGTATCTGGCAAATGTCGCCGGAATCCAGCACATCGATGCCGTGGAAAATTTTCCCATGGAAACCTACGACCGTATGCAGAAAATCATGCTCAGGGCCCCATTTCTTCTGTCCCAGCTGACCATCCCCCACATGAAAAAATCAGGGGACGGATGCGGCGTTATTGCCAATATGGCCTCTGTCCACGCCCATATCTGCACAAAAAACAAACCGGTTTACAATATTACAAAATTCGGCCTTCGGGCACTGAGCCAGTCCATTTCAGCAGAAGGGGAAGGAAAGATCCGCTCCTTTACCGTGAGCACGGGCTTTGTCAAAACCCCACTTGCCCTGAACCAGATCGGGGCCCAGGCCGAACAGCGGGGCATCACCCCGGAGCAGGTGGTCACCGATGTGATGATGGGGGCCTCACGGATCAAGGAAATGATGGCCCCGGTGGAGGTGGCCAATCTCTTTGTCCACGGATTTTCGAAATTTGCCAAATACCTGGTGGGCGGCGACCTGCTTTTTGACGGCGGCATGGTCCTGACCTATTAAGCCGGCGCCGGCATTGAAAAACTCTTGATATACGGGAGGGAATGGTTAATACTGTCTGGCTTGAAGAAATAAATACAAGAATACGATTAGGATTATGACAATACCCATAAAGCCCATAAAGCCCAAACGGATCTCGGATCAGGTCTTTGACCAGATCAGGGAATTGATTTACCGGGGTAAGCTTAAACCCGGTGAAAAACTGATGACCGAAAGGGAACTGGCCCAGGCCATGGGGGTCAGCCGCACAACCATACGGGACGCCATCCAGAGACTGGCCGCCATGGGGCTGATTGTGCAGAAGCAGGGACAGGGCACCTTTGTCAAAACCGTGGACGAGACAATGGACACCCCCCTGGCCAAAGCCATGGAAGCCCAGGATGCCTCGCTGAAAGACCTTCTTGAAGTCCGCATGGGCCTTGAGTGCAACGCTGCGGCCCTGGCGGCCAAACGGGCCGATGCAACCGATATCACAGCCCTGAACCAAAGCATCATTGAGATGACCGAAGAGGTCAACTCCGGCCGCCTGGGCACCGAAGCGGACACCGCCTTTCACATGGCAGTCGCCTATGCCGCCAAAAACCCCCTGCACATCCTGATCATGCGGAATTTCTACGACTACCTTTTCCACGGGATCAAGGAAAACCTGGCCAGCCTCTACGAGGAACCCGGCAACATAGATGAAATTCTCAAGCAGCATCAGGCAATTCTGGAGGCCATTAAGGGACGGGACCCGGCCAAAGCCTATGCCGCCATGAGGGAACACATCGGGTATGTCATGAGATTTTTTAACGACAAGGCCGTATAGGCCTGCTCCGGAATGAAAAAAGGCGCTTTCCCTGAAGGGAAGGCGCCTTTTTTAATGTTCCCCCAGCCGGACAAACCGGTCAGATGCCAGGCAAAGGGGAATTTTTATTCACCCCTATTCAGGGTAAAGCAGCTCGGCCAGATGGGCCACCTCAAGCTTGCGGCCCTGTTTCAAGGCCCCGCCCCTCAACTGCATGACGCAGCCCGGGCATTCGGTGACCAGGAGGCCGGCTCCGGATTTTTCCACATCATCCAGTTTCTGGGTGAGAATTTCATTGGATACCGCCGGGAAATTTACTGAAAAACTGCCCCCGAACCCACAGCAGGTCTCTTCTTCGGCCGTGGGTACATAATCGCTGCCAGATGCGGCGATCATCGCCTTGGGCGCCTCTTTCACCCCCAGCCCCCGGCAGAGGTGGCAGGGGGAATGGAAGGCTGTTTTCCTTGCCGGTCCGCTCCTGTGACCGGATTCAATACCCACCACTTCAGCCATGAACTGGCTGTATGAAATCACCTTATCAGCAAAAGCTGCGGCCTTTTGGGGCGCATAATCCTTTACCAGCTTAGGTATGCCGTGCTTGAGGTGGGAGGCGCAGGAGGCACAGAGGCTGACGATATAGTCCACATCCTCGCACTCAAAGGCCTCGATATTCTGAAGGGCCACGTCCCGGGCGGCTGCGGTTTCCCCCATGCTTACGGCGGGCAGGCCGCAGCAGGACTGGTCCATGGGGAAGGAGACCTGGACGCCGGCTTTCCGGAACCCCCTCATGGCCGCTTCCAGCTGTTCTGGATAGACAAAATCCTGAACACATCCGGAGAAAAGAGCGATTTTATATTCCGGTTTATCCACAGGCCTGTTCAATTTGGCAAAACGGTCGCGGAAGGGCGTTTCCGCCACTGCCGGCAGCCGCCTGAAATTATGGGCCGGGGAAAAAATCATGGGCAGGTGGCGCAGGTAGGGCACGCCCTTTTCTTTTTTGGTCATGGGGCCCTGGGCCAGCTTTGCCGTCCTCAGCAGGGTGTGGAACAGCTTCCTGTTTTTAAGCACCTTGCCGAGCAGCAGGCTCTGGAGGGGATGGCCTTCTTCATCCTGGATTCTGGCATGGACTTCCTTTATCAGGGCCGGCAGATCAATGCCTCCGGCGCAGATGGCCTTGCAGGCCCCGCAGTTGGTGCAGTTCTGGACCAGGTTCTTTGCATGCTCCCTGCCGTGGAAAAAATAGGTGGTGATCAGGCCGATGGCCCCGATGTAGATATGGCCCAGCTGGTGGCCGCCCACCATGCGGTAGACCGGACATACATTGGCGCAGGCCCCGCAGCGGACGCATTGGAGGACCTGGGCGAATACCGGGTCTTCAGCTATTTTGCTCCTGCCGTTATCCAGGAAGACCATGTGCATCTCCCGCTTTCCGCCCTCGGCGGTTTTGCACTCCGAGGGCCCGGTGATCCAGGTCACATAGGAGGTGATGGCCTGACCCGTGGCGTTTTTGGGCAGCACCTTATTCACGGCCAGGGCTTCTTTCATGGTGGGCAGCAGCTTGTCGATGCCGGCCAGGGCCACATGAACCCTGGGCAGGGTGGAGACCAGCCTTGCATTGCCCTCGTTGGTGGCAATGCCGATGGAACCGGTGTCCGCAACCACAAAATTGGCGCCGGTGATGCCCATGTCGGCCTGGACAAATTTTTCCCTCAGCTCCTTTCTGGCCACCTTGACCAGGCGCTGGATTTCTGCGTCCTGTTCCTTTCCCGTCACATCGGAAAAAAGATCGGCCACCTGGTAGCGGGAAAGATGGATGGCCGGCATGACCATGTGGGAGGGGCCTTCCTTGCGGAGCTGTACAATCCATTCCCCCAGATCGGTTTCAGTCACCTCCAGGCCATCGTTTTCCAGCCATTTGTTCAGGTGGATCTCCTCGGCGGTCATGGATTTGGATTTTACGATGCGCTTGGAGCCGGTCTTTTTTGCAATTTCTGCAATAATCCGGTTGGCATCCTCTGCAGTCGCAGCGATGTGGACATGGATCCCTTTTTCTTCTGCTTTTTTTCTGAAAGCGGCCATGAGCGCTTGGTTACGGAGGACGGCATCGGCCTTGGCATCGGCCGCCGCCCGTATCAGGCCCTCGGTATCCATGCCGGCAAAGGCATTTTCCCGGGACGCCCTGTAGGCCACGGCAAAATTATCCATGGCCTTGCGCAGGAATTCATTATCCAGGGCTGAATCCAGCCTTTTTTTATAGGCGCTTAAATTTTCAACGGACTGATTACCTGACATGGCTTACTCCTCCTCCACCATCATGATGTAAAGTTCAAGGGGACCGTGAACCCCCATTGCCAGAACCCGCTCAATATCGGCAGTCCGGCTGGCACCGGTGATAAAGGCAGTATAGGAACCGGAATCCTCAAGCATTTCCCTGAGTTCTTCTGTCATTTCAAGGGCTGATGGTTTAATCTTTGACTTGGGCAACAGGGCCACATGCACTTCCGAAAGCATCGAAGCCAGACGGGTCTCTTCGGAAGCAGAATCCAGAACCAGGGTGCCGGTTTCGGCAATACCGAAATCCGTGAGGGTTACCCCCACATCAATGCCGCCGGGGTAACGGCGCAGGCCGTCCCGGACCAGAGAAATATTGCCGGCGGTTTCGCACTTTTCAGATAATGCCGCAAAAAGGTCTCCGTCCAGATTTGGGGCCGCCATGATCCGCATATCATTGGACAGATCTGCTGCATTTCCCATCTCCATCTGGGGTTCCAGGGCCGCTTTGCCCAAACAGATTTCAACGACCTTGTCAAAAGCCGCCGCCATGGTCGACACCGGGTAGACCCGGGCCGAAACCAGTTTCGCCTTTTCCGTAAATTCTTCTGCTAAATCTTTCATTGCCTGCCTCCTCGGCAGCCTCCTTTTTTAAATCATAGAACCAGCAAACCAAATTGTCAGAAATCAGAAATAAGAACACCATTGCCCATTTGGTATGACCAATGTATACAAACCGAAATCAATATTTGTCAAGGAAAAAGCTTTTTTATTGGTTATTTATTTTTTCATCATGATTATGGTATAATCTCTATTAAATCAGGCAAATCCATATTTGACACCCCATAACAGGAAATAGGTAGTACCAATTTGACAACAAGTAAAACAGCACCGAATACGACCCAATCTTAAAAATTGGTATTACCAAATATATTTCCCTGTCCGCCAGTGCCTCCGGGGATGAGTAAGGGGCAAATGATATGGTGCCGCCAATAGCTACGGCGGCTGAAGGGCCGTACCGCCAAGGCGGCAGCTCAGGCATGGTTAGACTTCGGGTTAAACTATTCAAACGCCAGCTATTTTTAAAAAAATATATACTTTTATGGTTACCCGTGATGATATGTTTACATATGAATTATTTAGAAACGACGCCTAATAAATAGAATATAATTATTATGACAATCTCCATAAAGCCCATAAAGCCCAAACGGATCTCCGACCAGGTCTTTGACCAGATCAGAGAATGGATCTACAGGGGAAAACTGAAGCCCGGGGAGAAATTGTTGACGGAACGTGAACTGGCCCAGGCCATGGGGGTCAGCCGGACAACCATCCGGGATGCGGTCCAGCGCCTTGCAGCCATGGGGCTGATTATCCAGAAACAGGGCCAGGGCACCTTTGTAAAACCCATGGAAGGCCCCATGTCCGGTCCCATAGCCAGGGCAATGGAAACCCAGGACGCGTCCCTTGAAGAGCTCCTTGAAGTCCGTATGGGCCTGGAGTGCAATTCAGCGGCCCTGGCAGCCCGGCGGGCGGATGAGGCGGATATATCAGCCCTGGAACAGAGCATCATTGAGATGGAAGAAGCGGCCGATTCCGGCCACCTGGGTGCGGAAGCGGATACCGCCTTCCATATGGCCCTGGCCTATGCTGCAAAAAATTCCCTGAACATCCTGATCATGAAAAACTTCTATGACTACCTCTTCCACGGCATCAAAGAGAGCCGCATCGGCCTATATGAGACACCCGGCAATATTGAAGAGATCATCAAACAGCATAAGAATATCCTGGATGCCATCAAGGAACGTGATCCGTCCCGGGCGTTTTCGGTCATGAAAAAGCACATTGAATTTCTAATGGAGTTTGTAAAAGGGAGAGCCTGACATCACCCGGGGGTTAATTTTCCACCCAAGGACTAATCCCCGGTTTTGCCCTTTTTCATTTTCTGATACCAGCTTTCATTTCCGTACAATTCATCTGAGCATTGCGGGCAGAGGCTGTGGCTGAAAGAGGCCTCGGAGTGCTCCTGGATAAAATTCTCCAGGATATTCCAATAGCCCTTATCGTCCCTGATTTTCTTGCATTTAGAGCAGATGGGAACGATTCCCCTCAGGGTTTTGATCTCGGCAAGGGCATCCTGGAGTTCACCGATGAGGTCTTCCCTTTCCGATTCCATCTTTTTCTGTTCGTTGATGTCCGTCAGAACGATGCGGAACCCTTTTACCTGGCCGTCTTTTATTATTGGGGAGGCGTTTAAATAGACCCAGAATTCCTTTAGGTCTTTTGAGAGCATCCTGTATTCAGTGGGGGAAACAGACTGCCGTTGGATTCGTTCCTGGAGCCGCCGGGCCGCCCGATCCCGCTGCTCGGGGCAGACCCGGTCCAGGCCGTTCATCCCCAATGCAATATCGACTTGATCATAGCCGAACATCTTCATTCCCATGCGGTTCATATAGGTGATATTGACCGCTTCATCGGTTTCCACAACGGCACCGGGCAGAAGATCCGCCATTTCCCTGAACCGCTCTTCGCTCTTTTTGAGGGCCGCTTCCATCTCTCTGCGCTGGGTGACATCCCTAAAAATGCCCACCAGGAGCTTATCCTCTCCGATGGTCAGGAGAACGGTATTTATATCGGCATAAAATACGCTACCGTTTTTCCGCTTCACAGGGATGTCGGGCGCAATTTTTATTTCCTGCCTGGCCTGTTTTTTAAAGACCCTTAACACATCGGGCAGTTCCTGCTCAGGATGGATGTCATGGACGGAACGGCTGAAAAGCTCTTCCTTTGAATATCCCAGCATGCGGCAGATCACATTGTTGGCCATTACAAATGTCTTTTTTTCCGAATGGGCCACAAGTATGCCGTCATTGGCGTCATCAAAGATGGCTCTGAAACGGGCCTCGCTCTCCTGGAGCGCCCGCAAGGATTCTTTTTTTTCGGTAATATCCAGAACCGTTCCGATCAACCCCGCAATCCGTCCCTTCTTGTCCATAAATACGGATTTATCAAAAATCACATCCCTGATCTCTCCCCGGGCGTTCTGGACCTGGGATTCATAACGCTGAGTGCCTCCGGATTCAAACAGGGCCTCATCTTTGGCATGATAAATTTCTGCAAGTGCCTCCGGATTGATATCGAAGACGGATTTCCCGATCAACGCCTCTCTTTTTTGTCCGAAAAAAGATTCAAAGGCATCGTTAAATCCCTGGTACCGCCCCGCCCTGTCTTTGTAAAATACCGGAACGGGCAAGGCGTTAATCAGAGACAAGATGAATTGTTCGGCCCCTTTTTTCTCCTCTTCCGCCTGCCGCCGTCTGGTGATATCAACCACCATGCCCTCATGGGCAATAATATTCTGCATCGCATCACGGATGCTCCGGGCACTTTCCGATACCCAGAGGATCTGTCCGTCCCGGCGTTGTATGGGATATTCAAAATTCTCAATCTTCCCATGTTTTTCCATGACACGGGTAAACCGCCCCCGATCCGATGCATTTGAAAATAATTGCACCGCAATATCCGAAACATTATCCAGCACGGCCTGGGGAGAATCATACCCGAGCATTTCGGCAAACGCCTGGTTTATCCAGATAAAACGCCCCTCCGGCGTACTCCGGTAAAACCCGACCGCCCTGTTTTCCATGATGCGGGTCAGGGAGATGCCGTCATCCGCGGAGCGTTCAGATTCCAGTTCGCGGATCCGGGCTTCAAGTGCTTCATAGGTCGGTTTTTTTGTCATTGCATTCCCCATGGGTTGTCCATTACGATATCCTACATCAAGCATGGGTCCCATACAAAGAAATATTGTCCCTTTACGAATCTTTTCAATGCTGGTATGTCACTTGTCATGAATTCCCTTAAAATCGCTGCCCATACTGTAAGCCGTGAAATGGACGCCGGACCGGATATCTGCGATATCACGGAGGAACTTAACGCCCTGGTATACGATTCAGGCATCACCACCGGTATCCTGCACATTTTTGTCCCCGGCTCCACCGGCTCGGTCACGGCCATTGAGTATGAAACAGGGGTGGTGGAGGACCTGAAGCGGGCTATCAATGAACTGGCTCCGCCGGACCGGCTCTATGACCATGAGCTGGCCTGGCACGACGGAAACGGGCACAGCCATATCCAGGCGGCCATCCTGGGTCCATCCCTCTCCGTACCCGTGAGAGAGGGGCGCCCGGCCCTGGGCACCTGGCAGCAGGTGGTGGTCATCAACCATGATCTGGGCCCCAGAACCCGGAAAATAGAAATCACACTCACCGGTACCTGACCCGATCACAAAAACTGAAATATCTGCGCCCCACGCCCCATTGAAATTTTCTTTTGCCGACCCATCTTCTATGGTAGATTTACTGATTACAGATAGTTTCTTTCATACCATAGCAAAGGGGACTCCATGAAAAAGAACCGTATCACGACAACCAACAAAGCTGCTGAAACCTTTAAAACTGATCTGCTCATTTATCCTGCGGTGGAAGTGAAAGATAAGGCCCCCCTCTGTGACAAAGCCGTCCAGGCCCAGGTTAAAAAAGCATATGAACTCAAAGACTTTACCGGGAAAGCCGGGGAGGAACTCTTATTCTACCCGGCCGGCAGTTCAAAAACGGCGGCCAAAAGAATCCTGGTCCTTGGGCTGGGAACCGTAAACAAGGAGAAAGACCAGGCCCTGGCCCTGGATATGCTCAGACAGGGCGGCGGCAGCATGGCAAAGGCAGCGGCAAAAACAAAGGCAAAGGAAATCGTCGTTGCCCTGCCCGCCCCAAAACACCTTGCCCCGGGAATTTCTGACCTTCCCACGGCCGCGGAAATATTTGCCGAAGGGATCATCCTGGGGGATTACCGCTTTGTCAAATACAAGGAAACCACCAAAAAAAAGGATGACTATCCCGGCCTTACGGCTTTAAGATTCGTATGCAAAGAAGAACTGGCCGCCGTACGGACAGGGGTGCAAAAAGGGAAAAACGCGGCCTTTGCCGCCTGCGCCGCCCGGGACATGGCCAACGAGCCGGGCAACGGCTGGACCTCGGCGGATTTTGCAACCTGGGCCAAGGCCCTGGCCAAAGAAACGGGCCTTTCCTACCGGTGCATCGAAAAAAAGGAGATGGTCCAGCTGGGCATGGGCGGGATCCTGGGGGTGAATCAGGGGTCTTCTGTGCCGCCCCGGCTGGTGATCCTGGAATATCAGCCAGAAAAGAAAAGCGAAACCATCCTTCTGGTGGGCAAGGGCCTCACCTTTGACTCCGGCGGCATCAGCATCAAGCCCTCGTCCGGTATGGAAGATATGAAATACGATATGTGCGGCGGAGCCGCCGTGCTGTCGGCTATGGCCGCGGTGGCCGAGGAAAAACCCGACGTGGGTGTGGTGGCCCTGGTGCCGGCAACGGATAATATGTCCGGGGCCAATGCCATGCACCCCGGAGACATCATCCGCCACTTCAACGGGGTGACCTCGGAAATTATCAATACCGACGCCGAAGGCCGGCTCATCCTGGGAGACGCCCTGGCCTACGGCATTAAAACCTACAAACCGGACTGCGTTATCGATGCCGCCACCCTCACCGGCGCCGTGATCATCGGCCTGGGCCACCATTACACCGGCCTGGTATCCAACAACGACGAACTGGTCAAGCAGGTTCAAGCGGCCGGCAGCACAGCAGGCGAACCGGTTTGGCGGCTGCCGCTGGATAAAAACTATAAAAAACAGATCGAATCCAAGGTGGCGGACATTAAAAACACAGGAGGCCGGCCCGGCGGCACCATCACGGCGGCGGCCTATCTGTCCAATTTCGTGGACAACACGCCCTGGGCCCACCTGGATATCGCGGGGACGGCCTGGGATTTCACTGAAAAGCCCTATATCCCCAAAGGACCTTCGGGAACCGCCACCCGGACATTTATCAACCTGATCCGGAACTGGAAGACCGGCCGGGTAAAACCGGATAAAAAATAACGGAGAAGCCATGTCCCAGGAAATAGAAAAAATGGTGAAGGAGGTCTCCCGGGTTATTCTCGGCAAGGAAAAGGAAATCAAACTTGCCCTGGCCTGCTTTTTCGCCCGGGGTCACCTGCTCATCGAGGATTTTCCTGGCATCGGCAAGACCACCCTGGCCAAAACCCTGGCAAGGTGCATGGGGCTGGATTTCCAGCGGATGCAGTTCACATCGGACCTTCTGCCGGGCGACATCCTTGGGGTATCGGTATTTGACCGGAATACCGGCGGCTTTAATTTCCATCCCGGCCCGGTATTCACCCAGATTTTTCTGGTGGATGAAATCAACCGGGCCACGCCAAAGAGCCAGAGCGCCCTGCTTGAAGCCATGGAAGAGGGGCAGGTCACCATTGAGGGCCGATCCCGCCCCCTGGACAGCCCATTTTTCGTTATTGCCACCCAGAACCCCCTGGAACAGGCCGGCACCTTTCCCTTGCCCGAATCCCAGATGGACCGCTTTCTCATGCGCATCTCCCTGGGATACCCGGACCGGAAAGCGGAAAACCGGATTCTGAAAGGCGAAGGCAGCGACCGGGTCATGGCGGAGCTGGCCTGCTGCATGGGAAAACCGGATGTGATCCGCATCCAGAACGAGGTGGAAGCGGTCCATGCCTCGGATCATTTCCTGGAATACCTCCAGAATATCCTGGACTTCACCCGGACCTCCCCGGAATTTGAAATCGGCCTCTCCCCCCGGGCGGGCATGGCCATCCTAAAGGCCTCCCGGGCCTGGGCCTATGTTACGGGCAGGGACTACACCATCCCGGAGGACCTCCAGGAAATCCTGCCCTGGGCCGCCGGTCACCGGCTGAGGTTCAGCCGGGACATAGATACCCAGTCCGGGGAACAGCTCGCAGCCAGGTTTATGGAGCTGTTCAGCCAGGTCCGGATTCCGGTGTGATGGAGATCGGGCGAAAAGACCTGTCCATCCGCCCCACCCAGGCCGGACTGCTTTTCCTGGGCATTCTCATCGCCATGCTCCTGGGGTCTATCAACTACAACAACAATGCCGGATTCATTCTGGTATTTTTACTGGGCACCATGACCGCGATTTCCCTGTTCCACTCGTACAGGAATCTGACGGGCCTGGCCATCTCCCCCATGCATGTCCAGCCTGTATTCATGGGGCAGTCCCTTGTTTTTTCCGCCAGGATCAAAACCGGCCGCCACCCGGACCAGGGCCAGGCCCTTTCCCTGGCATTGGGAAAGGAACCGCCGCAATCCTTTTCAGGGCAGGGCGTACTCAACCTGCCCCTGCCCGCCTCCCGGCGGGGCTACCACCGCCCGGGGCCACTTATCCTGGTATCGGCCTATCCCTTCGGTCTTTTCCGGCTCAGGGCCGAACTCCCTTTCCCCGCAAAGGGGTTGGTCTATCCGGCCCCGGTTTCCGGAACCTTTCCCACGGCTGCGGCAGGGGATGGGGATGGGGGGGATCAAAAGGCAGAGGAAAGCGGACCGGACGATTTCCAGGGACTGAAACCCTATATTCCAGGCAGTCCCATGGGCCGGATCTCATGGAAGACATTTTCCCGGGGCCGGGGCATGTTCATCAAGAATTTTACGGCGGATAAGGGAAGTGAAATAGTAATGGACCTCTCCCTGATCCAGGGAACAGACCTTGAAAAAAAGCTTTCCCTTGTCTGCAACGGGGTGATCCAAGCGGAAAAATGCAACATCAGGTACGGGATCCGCCTGGGCCCCACCGAAATCCGGCCGGCCTCGGGGAAAAAGCATTTTCACCGCTGTCTCAAGGCTCTGGCCCTCTATTCTCCCGGAGAGGTGTCCCAATGACCCCGGCACCGGAAAATATCATTTCCCTGGAAAAAGAACGCAAAGAAGTCCTGCCCATCATTGCGGCCCTGATTGCGGCAGTCGCCCCCCACGTGGCAGGCCTTCCCCTGTGGATCAACCTATGGTGCTTTACCATGTGGGGATATATGCTGGCCCGGCTGAAAACCGGATGGCCCCTTCCCACGGCAGTGATTCGTTACCTGCTGACCTTTGCCGGGCTGGCAGGGCTTCTGCTCACCTTCCGCAGGGGCATCGGCGGGGATGCCTTTGTGGGGCTCATGGCGTTGATGGCCGCCATCAAACCCTTTGAAATGCCCTCCCACCGCCACCGGATGATCACCATTCTGCTCACCTATTTCATGATTATCACCTCCCTGTTCCGGTCCGATTCCCTGTTCACCCTCATATACATGCTATTCAGCGTTTATGTCACCACTACGGCCATGGTGCGGATCAATTCGCCGGGGGCAAGCTTCTCCAGGAGCCGTAAACTGGCCGGCACCATCCTGGCCCAGGCCCTGCCCATGGTGGCGGTCCTTTTCCTTGTATTCCCCAGGCTGCCGGATTCAGTCTTCGGCATCCAGGATCCGGACCGGGGCAGAAGCGGATTCACCGACAGCCTTCAGCCGGGCCGGATTTCCGCCATGGCCAGGGATAACACACCGGCGTTCAGGGTGACCTTTAAAGAAAATATACCGGCACCGGAGCAACTCTACTGGCGGGGCATTGTATTTGAAAAATTTGACGGCAGTGCATGGCGTCCCGCCCCGGACTGGGAAACCGTGCCGGTCCCTTCGGGACAACTTTCAGCCACCGGCACCGGCGTCAGCCATACCATCATCATGGAACCCAGCAACAGCCGCCGTCTCATGGCCCTGGACCGGCCGGTGCAGGGACCGCCCTGGGCAGTACTGGGGAATCGGCAGACACTGAAATCAAGAAAAAAAATCATAAAAAAAACCCAGTACACCGTGGTGTCGCAACTCTCGGAAAGCGGCAATACTGGCTTAACCTCCCCCATACGTCTTGCGGAACAAATTCTCGCCGGCACCGGCCCCAGAAACCCCCGGACCCTGGCCCTGGCCCGGAAAATTGCGGAAAAAGAGGGCACCACCGTGGAAAAGGCCCGGCACATCCTGGATTATTTCAGGGAAAACCCCTTTGTCTACGCCCTGAACGCGCCGCTCACCGGGCCCCATCCCCTGGACACCTTTATCTTCGATACCCGGCGGGGATACTGCGAACACTATGCCTCTGCCTTTGCCTTTATGCTCAACGGGGCAGGGATCCCGGCCCGGGTGGTGGGGGGCTACCTGGGCGGAGAACTCAACCCCTTCGGGGCCTATCTCATTGTCCGCCAGGCCTATGCCCATGCCTGGGTGGAATTTTTCGACCCGGACCGGGGCTGGACCCGGATGGACCCCACTGGGGCAGTTTCGCCGGAACGCGTCCTGGTCAATCCGGACGGTTCCCCTTCAGGCAGTGCCGGACAACAGGCGTCCATCCCCATGACCGCCCGGCTGAAATTCGCCCTGGATGCCGTTAACCTGAAATGGGAATCCTGGTTCACAGGGTATTCCCACCTGGAACAGCAGGCCTGGCTGGCCGCATCGGGGATCATCCGGGGTAACCGGGCGGCGGCCCCGGCGCTGGCCGGCCTGACCCTGGCAGGCCTGGCCCTTTTTCTCTTCATCCTGGTCCGGCGGTTCAGAAAGGAAAGCACCCCGGCGGATCCTGTGGCCCGGGCCATGGGCAGGTTCTACAAAAAGACAGAACAGGCGGGAATGCCCCCCAGGCCGGGACAGGGGCCTGCCGATTTCGCACAGATGTGTACGGCAAAGCGCCCTGACCTGGCAAATGACATCACTGCCGTCATGGACCTTTACCTTGCCCTGCGGTATAAAAAAGAACATGATGCTGCAGCCCAGGCAGAATTAACCGCCCGGATACAACAGTTTAATCCGGCCAGCCCCCCTGAAAAGGAATACTCGTGACACCTTCATCCCCCGAGGCCAAACAGATTCAAACGGCGTTGCGGAACTGGTACATTGCCAACCGGCGCCGCCTGCCCTGGCGGGAATCCATCTCCCCATACGGGGTATGGGTTTCAGAGGTCATGCTCCAGCAGACCCAGGTCAACACCGTTATCCCATACTACCTGAACTTCATGGCCCAATACCCCCGTGTCCAGGACCTGGCCGGTGCCGATCTTGAACCCATCCTCAAATCATGGGAAGGCCTGGGATACTATGCCCGTGCCAGGCACCTTCACAAGGCCGCCCATATCGTGGCCCATGAGATGGACGGCAGGGTTCCGGAAGATTTTCAAATGTTTTTATCCCTTCCGGGGGTGGGGGATTATATTGCCTCAGCCGTCCAGAGCATTGCCTTCGGCCAGGCCCATGCCGTTGTGGATGGAAACGTCAAACGGGTCCTGGCAAGGCTGTACTGCCTGGAGACCCCGGTAAATCACAGCAGCTCCCACAAAACATTCAAAGCCCTGGCCACCCGGCTGCTGGACGCCCGGGATCCAGGAACCCACAACCAGGCCGTCATGGAGCTGGGCGCCCTGGTCTGCACCCCGAAATCCCCGGACTGCGGCGGCTGCCCCCTTTCCCGGCAATGCCGTGCTTTTAAGCGGCACCTCACAGACCAATTCCCGGTACGCATCAAAAAACAACAGGTACCCACCCGCCACATTGCCGTGGGCATCGTCCGGAAACAGGGACGGGTGCTTATCACCCGCAGGAAACTGGACGGGCTTCTGGGCGGGCTGTGGGAATTTCCGGGCGGCAAGGTGGAAAAAGGGGAGACCGCCGGCCAGGCCTGTATCCGGGAAATACTGGAGGAGACCGGCATAAAAGCCGAAACCGCCGCATTCCTGACCCGGATTTCCCACGCCTATACCCATTTTAAAATAAAAATGGACGTCTTTTACTGCAATTATCTCTCCGGCAGGGTGACCCTCAACGGCCCCATTGACCACAGATGGGCCGCCATTGATGAACTTCGCAACTATCCCTTCCCCAAAGCCAACCTGAAATTCATGCCTTTAATCACCAATGAGAACTAGGAAAACACCCAATGGAAAACGGAAGAGACGCAGAAATTAAAATCCGGAACATTACCCTGGCAGGTCTCTTTGCCAATATTATCCTGTCCCTGGCCAAGCTTGCCATGGGCCTGGCCGGCAACAGCCAGGCGGTTGTCGCCGACGCCCTCCACAGTTTTTCAGACACCTCTTCGGATTTCGTCATCCTTTTCGGGGTAAAATACTGGACCGCGCCGGCCGACCATGACCACCCCTTCGGCCATCATAAAATCGAATCCATGGTCACCCTCTGCATCGGGCTCATCCTCATAGGCGTGGCGTTGGGAATCGGCTACAACGCAGTCCTGACCCTCATGGCCCCGGAAGAACAGGCGCCCCTCTCCTGGGTCACCTTCCTGGCTCCACTGCTCTCCTTCATTGTAAAAGAGTTCCTCTTCAGAATCACTTACAAGGTCGGTGTGGAAACCCGATCCTCATCTGTAAAGGCCAATGCCTGGCATCACCGGACCGACGCCCTCTCCTCCATCCCGGTCCTGGCCGCGGTTCTGGCATCTCTGGCCAACCCGAAGCTGGCCTTCCTCGACCAGGTCGGCGCCATCGTGGTCTCCATATTCATCATCAAGGTCGGACTGGATATTATTTTTTCCGGCCTGGGGGAGCTTTTGGACATGGGCATGTCCGCCAGGGACCTTGAAACCGTTGAATCCACGATCACCCAGATCCCGGGGGTCCTGGGGGTCCACAGAATCCGGACCCGGAAACTGGCCGGCTCGTTTTACATAGACCTCCATCTTGAGGTGGACGGCAGCCTGACCGTATCCAAGGGGCACTATATTTCCGAAGTGGTCAAACGGGTCCTGATGGCCCAAAACGACTGGATTATCGACGTCATGGTCCATCTGGAACCCTATGGCATTGAGAAGGGAGCAATAATTGACTGAAATTATTAGCAAAGCAGAAAAGGTTCTTTTGCCGTTAATTTCCTGTGTTTATGGGTAATGTGTAAATTCTTTTTTCCAAATAAGCCCATACATCCAAACCATACCAGCCTAAAAAATGGGAGTCAGTATCCACTTTTCCGTACGATCTAAACCAAGAGACATTATCCTGCCATTTGAACACTGGGATAACTCAATTGCTAAAATTCATCTTGAAATGTCTTGTTTGGCTCTGAGAGTTTTTTAAACCGAGATCTATATTCGGAAAGAATGAAAAAGTGTCTCTCTAAAACATGACACAGAAGGCTCTCCTGCTTGCATAGAATTCTTTGGGTTGGGTAATAGACTTTCACAAATGAGTGTCATTTGAAATATATGAATGTCAAAAAAAGATAGTTTTTCAGGGTTTCCCTGATGTGCTTGCTTTTGTGTTTATGCTATAAGGCTTTTCGTGATTTGCTAATTACTACTATCTGAATGGAGATTGTTGATGATGAAAAAGTTGCCTTTGGTTCTAATGGTGTTGTTCTTGTCCTCATGTGTTCCTATGACTCCTCCAAAAGCTCTTCCAGAAAAAGGAAAAACTCTTTTCGTTGGAAGGGTAATTTATGAAGGCTCCGGGGTAGGAGGCGGTGCTGTGAGTTTGAATGGTAAGGCACTAAAAAACCTAGAAGTAACAATCAAGAATCAATCCGAAAAATTTACAGTGAAAACAGGAGATGAGGGACTATTCTATTTTTATGGAACATCTAAGGATTATTATAGAATAATTCGTTTCCAAATCAAAAGGACCATTGGTGGTGCATGGTCAAGTCATTCTAGCAGAGTATACTACACTATTTTAGGTGAGAGTGACGGGGTGACAAATATTGGAACTTTTAATTGGAAAGTTACAAGTGAAAACAGCAATATATTAAGGTCTGAAAAATATAGTGAAGTTCAAAGTCTTTTTAAAAAAATATTCCCAGAAAACCATTGGAATGATGAAAGGTGGACTCAGATATATCCATTTTAAATGTAGTATTTGGGAGTTTTCAAAATTTTGTGTCACGGGTTGGATGCCAAGATCAGCCTCGGCGCCAGCGGAAGTAGAAGCCAGATCCGAGAATGGGCCCTTCAATCTGCCACGTCGGAGGATTTGGCTTCTGCTGGAGCGGGGATCCTGGAACCATATTTTCGTAAATCCCTATCAAATTCTCCTCACAAATGAATTTTAAATAATGATCATTTTTTATTCTCTTTCAAAACTTTGTAGAGGTAAACGTCACAACTCATTAAAATACACACTTTTAATCTCTTCTGAATGGATACACAGATAATCCAATGTCTGCTTTTGGGTGCTTTGGTTATCCCACTGCTCATAGAGACTGTCTCTGAATTCCTTGATCAATTGATTGATCTGCTCTTCTGTGAGGTTCATATGCTGTATTTTCCTAAACAATAGCTGAAACTGTCCAGCCAAATATCTCGATTTCAATTTTGCATCGGACAACATACCGATTTTTAAATAAAACCTCAACTCCTTTCGATTAATTTTTAAATCTTTTGGCACTCTATCCTGAAATAGAAAGTGGATGGGTCTTTGACAAGATAACTGGGTGATCTTTGAATTAATTTTCCTCTGTGTGTAGGGCAAAAAAGCATTTTTATTATCTTTAATTTCAATCTATTGGTGATATCAACCACTTACCATTCAACCGTTATGGTCCATCTGGAACCATTTTCCCAGCCAAAAGAAATGGAATAAACCCGGGCAACGGCCTGTCATAAAAATAAATTATAGTTTGCATCGGACTGTTTCCTGCTTAACTTACAAAGTAAGGCGAAGGAGGTGCAGGGAAATGAGTCCATGATATTAAAAAAGAACAGGCCGGCCCGGAAGTTCAAAACCTTGACCTTCCCCCATATGAAGCTGCTGTACAATGTGGCCCTAAAATATACAGGGAATACTTTTGATGCCGAAGACATCGTACAGGAAACCTATTTGATGGCCTTTAACAAATTCCACCAGTTAAAGGACACCTCAAGGTGCAAACCCTGGCTGCTGAGGATTTTAAGAAATAATTTCCTGAAAAGCTGCCAGAAAGACAAGGCCAGGCAGCGGCTGGAACAGGGGGAGTATATTGATTATCTCAAGGCCCATATCCGGCAGAAGGATGCCGAAGCGCTTCTGGTAGAACACACCGGCACCAGGGAAATCCGGGCCGCCATCGACAGGCTGCCGGAAAAATACGGGGAGGTACTCACCCTCTACTACATGAACGGCCTGCTGTACAAAGAGATCGCCGAAGTCCTTGACATCCCCATTGGGACGGTGATGTCCAGGCTGACCAGGGCCAGGGAAGGGGTGAAAACCCGCCTGCTGAAAACAATGAAAACATCGGGGAAGAACATTTTGGACATTAATTTAACCAAACAAACTGCAAGATAGAATGGACTGCAAAGAATTTCAGTACTGGCTTACCAGCAGCGATATCCATGAAAAAACAATCCCCCCCGGCGCCGCCGGACACATGGCCCGCTGTGCCAGGTGCCGGCAGCTTTTTGAAAAGGACAGCCTGCTGGAACAATGCATTGCCGCCGCCTTCCAGCAAGAAAAGATACCCGGCGGCATGGCCCGGCGGATCAATGACGCCCTTGATGGGGAAAGCCGGCTTTCCAGGCCTATGAAACAAAACCGGAAAACCATCATCACAACCCTAACCGCCGGGCTCGCCCTCACCGTTTTTCTGCTCCTGAATTTCCTCTCCCCTGGAAATTTTGAAAACCTGGACCAACTCTCCCGCCAGGCAGCAGCCTGTCACCTCAAGGGAAACCGAAGCTTCAGTTTTAATGCAAATCAGACCGAACACGCCCTTGCCGTAATGACAAAGGAACTGGGCTTTCCCCTCATCCTGCCGGATCCGGCAGAACTTGGATGCACCGTTCTGGGCTGCCGCCTCTGTGCCGTCGGGCAGTGTCGGGCCGCCTATTTTGCCGTGGAAAAAAACGGCAGGCCGGGCTCCCTGTTTATCATGGGTACGGACCAGGTCAAATTCCCCATGGCCGACGATTCCCGCTTCAATTCCAGCACCAAAGGCTGCGACACCTGCATCTGGAAAGCCCACGGGCAAATCTACGCCATGGTCTTTTAAGCTCGTCCGGGGCATCTTGACAAACCGCCCAAAAAAGCAGATACGACATATGATTGCTCAGGTGCCACCGCCATCTGAGTATTTTGCAGATTTTAAAACAAAAGGAGCTTTAATGACTTCGGATGCCAAGACGGCTTCACATGAAATCGCCCTTGTTACCGGTGCCAGCCGCGGAATCGGCAGGGCAATTGCCAGGATGCTGGCGGCCTCGGGCCGGTTTGTTTATATTAATTTCCAGTCTGCCGGGCAGGCGGCTGAAACCACCCTGGAAATGGTCCGGGAGGCAGGAGGGGACGGCGCCCTGCTCCCCTTTGACGTCAGCGATGAAAAGGCTGCCCTGGCCGCCGTTAAAACAATCCTGAAAGAAAAAGGCCGGATTGATATTCTGGTCAACAACGCCGGGGTCAAGGCGGATATGCTCATGGCCATGATGAAAGCCGACAGCTGGCAAAAGGTGGTGGATACCAACCTCACCGGTTTTTTCAACGTCACCAAACCCGTGGTGAAAAAAATGCTGTCCAAACGGCAGGGCCGTATCATCAACATCGCATCCACTTCTGGACAGATGGGACAGTCCGGCCAGGTCAACTATTCGGCGTCAAAGGCAGGACTCATCGGTGCCACCAAGGCCCTGGCCAGGGAAATCGCCTCCCGGGGCATCACGGTGAATGCCGTGGCCCCCGGATTCATTGAAACAGATATGGTCCAGGGACTCAACATTGAGGAAGTGGCAAAAACCGTTCCTGCCGGGCGCCTGGGCCGGCCTGAAGAGGTGGCCGCCGCCGTTGGATTCCTCTGTTCCCCGGAAGCGGGCTACATCACCGGCCAGGTGCTGGGCATAAACGGCGGCATCTGCTAAGCCTTCATCCGGTTCTTTCCAGCCTTGATTTTCAGCCTGCCCGGCCCGGGCGGGCTGAAAAATTATCATTTGATTTGCCCCTGGATCTGATATAAATTGAGATACTGATTTTCCGCTGTCACATGGTTTCGCATAAAACGGGTCTCCTTCCTTGGGGAATGACGATCCTCATTATTTTTGGGACATATGATGGTCCATACCAGATTCCTGTTCATCATTGTTTTGATTTACCTGTTTTTCCCAGTTATTTCGCGGGCAGGCACCGGCGGCCTTTCCCCCGGCCATGTGCTGCTGCTCAATTCCTACAACCAGCGGATGACGTGGGTGAAGGACATTGTCAGGGCTGTTGAAGATGAGCTTGAACCGGAAAACAATAACCTTGTCCTCCATATCGCCAATATGGATTCCAAACAATTCCATTCCCCTGAATATTTTCACTCCTATAAAACATTTCTGGAGCAAAAATACCAAAACTATCAGTTTTCCCTCATACTCTCCTCGGACAACAATGCCTTCGACTTTCTCATGAAGCACCGGGACACTCTATTTCCGGGGGTTCCGGTGGTATTTTGCGGGGTCAACAATTTCAGGGACGACATTCTGGCCGGGAAAAAAGGGGTAACCGGGGTGGCGGAAATCTTCTCAGCAAGGGAAACCGTTGAAACCGCCCTGAGGCTTCACCCCGGGACCCGGGAATTATACATCGTCAACGACTACCTGTCCACGGGCAGGGCCTGGCAAAAAGATATTGAAAACGCCCTGACCCCAGTCTCAGACAGGGTCAGGCTGACCTATTCCCCCAACCTTTCCATGGCAGACCTCCAGGCCCGGATCGCCGGGCTGGAAAAAGGGACAATTGTACTGATGGGGGTCTATTTTTCCGACAAAGACGGGCGGTATTTCACCTATGAAACAACGGGTAAAATGATTGCCGGTGCCAGTAAGGTGCCGGTATACTGCCTGCTTGAATTCAATATCAATAAAGGGGTAATCGGCGGAGAGGTGATCTCCGGCTATTACCAGGGCAGATCCATGGCACAGATGGGGCGGCGAATCCTGAACGGCGAAAGTCCGGACCGGATCCCGGTGCTGCAAAGGGGCGCCAACCGCTATGTATTCGACCATATGGAATTGGAGCGGTTCGGCCTCAGAGAAAAAGACCTGCCTTCCCCCTGCCTCATTGTCAACCGGCCCTATTCCGTTTTCCGGGAATATAAAGAGGAACTGATGACCCTGGGGTTGCTGATCTCCATTCTTCTGCTTACCATTGCCGCCCTGCTGATCAATATATTCAGGCGGATACAGGCGGAAGAGGCATTGAGAAAAAGCGAACAGCAACTCTCAGTCCATTTGAACAATACCCCTGTGGGGGCCATTTTATGGGACGAAGAATTCAGGGTGACGGAATGGAATCCGGCCGCGGAAACCATTTTCGGTTATACCCGGCAGGAAGCCATGGGCAAAACCGGCGCGGAACTCATTATTCCCGAGGAGGTGCTGCCCGAAGTCCAGGGAATCTTTCATCGGATCCTCTCAGGTGTCGGCGGAGAGAAAAATGTTAACGAAAACATAAAGAAAACAGGGGAACGCATTAACTGCTCCTGGTATAATACGCTCCTTAAGGACTGCGAGGGGCGGGTCACCGGCATGGCCACCCTGGTGACCGATATCACGGAACAGCAGAAAACCCGGGAACTGATCATCCAGTCGGAGAAAATGATGTCCGTGGGGGGATTGGCCGCCGGCATGGCCCATGAAATCAACAACCCCCTGGCCGGGATGATACAAAGTGCCCAGGTCATTCACAACCGGCTGACAAGGCAGGACATACCGGCCAACACCCGCGCCGCAGAAAAAATCGGAATTACCATGGCCGGCATCAGGGCCTTCATGGATGAGAGGAAGATACTTCAGCACCTGAAAAACATCACAGATACAGGAAACCGGGCTGCCGGCATCATTGAAAACATGCTCAGCTTTGTGCGCAAGGGCAATGCCGCCAGAAAGGAATGCGTGGCGGCGGATCTGGTGAACAACACCCTTTCTCTTGCACAGAACGATTATGATCTGAAAAAAAATTATGATTTCAAACAGGTGGAGGTGGTCAGGGAATACGCCCCGGACCTTCCGCCGGTGGCCTGCGAAGAGAGCAAGATCCGCCAGGTCCTGTTCAACCTCATAAAAAACGCCTCCCAGGCCCTGACTTCAGCAGGGACTGAGCACCCGAAGATTATTCTTCGTATTTTCCAAGAAGAAAAGGACCTCTGCATTGAGGTGGAAGACAACGGCCCCGGAATGAAAGAAGAAACCCGGAAACGGGTATTTGACCCTTTTTTCACCACCAAGGGGGTGGACAAAGGCAGTGGGCTGGGGCTGTCCGTCGCCTATTTCATTGTCGTGGAGGACCATAAGGGAGCCATGGAAGTCGAATCGGTTCCGGGGGCGGGCACAAAATTCACCATCAAGCTTCCCGTCCGGGTTTAACGCACACTTAATCAATGTGGTGCAACGCATTGAAAATCATGCTATAACGGGACTCCTTTATTTGACACATAGATTGAAAGGTGAGATCCCCCATGGGCTATAAAATAGAATTGAATGACGCAGAAAAAGGCTATACCTTTGACCAGGATAAAATCATATCACCCGAAGAGACCGTCCGCAGGTTTCGTGAAAAATCCGCGGCACTGGATCTGGATATCCTGAGCCGGACCCGGCGCATCGACAAGGGGCGTCTGGATATCCCGGTATTCTTCAGCGAATGCGGGGTGGATGCCAAACGGGTGACCGGCACCAACAAGCAGATGGGCAAAGGCGGTACGCCTGCCCAGGCAGAGGCCAGTGCCGTGATGGAACTGGTGGAACGATTCAGTTTTTTCTCCTTTGCCGCAAAAGAAAAGAACTTCTTCTACGCCACCCCGGCGGAGCTGGGTGAGGACGCCCTGGATTACGGGCAGATCGTCAAGTCCGTCCACGACAACCAAGAAGATGCCCTTAAGGTAAAAGAAATTTACAGCCGCCTGCCCCTTCAGTGGACCAAGGGCTATGATCTCACGGCCAAAAAAGAGGTAAACATCCCCTTTAACTGGTTCTACATGATCAACGAATTCAACGGCCCCAGCGCCGGCAACTGCACGGAGGAGGCCCTGACCCAGGGCATCTGCGAGCTGGTGGAACGCCACACCTCCTCCCTGGTCAGCCACGGCAAGCTGGATGTCCCCGGCATCCGCCTGGATTCATTTAAAGATCCCCTGGTTGTGGAAATGCTGGAAAAATACAAAAAAGAAGGCATTGAGGTCTATGCCACGGACTTTTCCCTGGACACGGGCATCCCCACGGTGGCGGTCCTGGCCTGGGATCCCGCCACCTTTGGAAATATGAGCGAAATCG
Source organism: Desulfobacter sp. (assembly GCA_028768525.1). Classification (NCBI taxonomy): domain Bacteria; kingdom Pseudomonadati; phylum Thermodesulfobacteriota; class Desulfobacteria; order Desulfobacterales; family Desulfobacteraceae; genus Desulfobacter; species Desulfobacter sp. The sequence goes on from CP054837.1 coordinate 2,902,827, forward strand.
TCTGGACCGCCGGCACCTCCCCTGACCCTGAAAAAGCCATGAGCCGGGCCCTCACCGAGGTGGCCCAGTTGGCCGGGGATTTCAACACCGGTTCCAACTATGTGGCCTCGGGACTGCCCAAATTCACCGATATCAGTGACGCCCAATTCATCACCCATCCCAAAACAATGGTGGATGCATCGGATTTGCCCAACCTCTCTTCGGACAATATGAAGGAAGAAGTGGAAAATCTCATCAGCACCCTTGGGGATCGGGGCTACCATGTACTGTCCCTGAGCACCATGCATGACGGCCTTGAAATCCCGGCCTTTTACTCCATCATCCCCGGCGCCCATTTCAGGGAACGGGCCGATGCCGCCAGCGTGGGCATGTTCGCCGCCCGGCTCATCACGGAAAATTTTGATCCCGTCACCGCCCTGGACAAGCTGGAGGAACTGGAGCAGGCCCTGCCCGGGAAATACTACACCAGCTTTTACAAGGGGCTGATGCACAACGCCGTTTTCGAGCAGGAAGAGGCGCTTAAAGAATTCGAAGCCGCTTTGGATCGGGAACCTGCCCGGCTGAACCTGCCGGATATCTGCTCCCACATGGCCGCTCTGCTCAAGGATTTGGAAGAATACGACAGGGCCCTGGATATCTGCACCAGGGGAATAAAGGTGGACGACCAGCGGCCGGATATCTACAACACGGCCGGGGCCTGCTGTTTTATGTCAAAAAAATTCGAACCGGCCATTGAATATTTTGAAAAGGCCCTGGAGGTGGATCCCACCCTGGCCATCAACTTTGCCAACATCGGTTCCTGCTACAGGGAGCTTGAAGATATTTCCCTGGCCGTAAAATACTATGAAATGGCCCTGGAGGTGGACCCCACCATTGAATTTGCCAGGGACAACATAGAAAAGCTGACGGCAGATGGTTAGGCCCCTGGATAAATGCCTAAGCCATGGCGCCCTATGGTTTGACACCTTTAATGCCTTCTGGCACAGGGAGTCCACCCATAAGCGGGTATCTGCGGTACTCATACTCATTTTCCTGGCGGCCCTGGCCGTAATTGAGGCCAACCGCCGGGGATGGCTGGCCCAGCCCCTGGCCGCCCAGGTGCCGGTGAGCCATTATATGGCCATAAACCTGGCCTTTCTTCTGGTCCTGGTCATTGAGATCCTGAGCATGATTTTTGCGCTGCCCGGGTCCATGTCCAGGGCCCTGGGCAAACAATTTGAGATCCTGGCCCTGATTTTTCTCCGTAACGCCTTCAAGGAACTGGCCGTACTCCCCGAGCCCATCTCCCTGAGCCACCACAACGAGGTACTATGGCATATCCTGTCCTACGGATTCGGGGCGGTGACCATCTTCGCACTGCTGGGGGTCTATTCAGCCATGCAGGAGCGGCTGGACAAGGCCCTGAAGCCCGGCCCCTCCCTGGACCGGTTCATTGCAGCCAAAAAAAACGTTGCCCTGTGCATGGTGATCGTCTTCTGCACCATGGGCATTGCCAACACAGGACTAAAGGCAAGCGGCCAGCCGGGATTCCACTTTTTCCAGTCCTTTTACACCGTTTTGATATTTTCCGATATTCTCATGGTACTCCTGGCCCAGGCCTTTCTGCCCCGGTTCCCTGCCGTGTTCAGGAATTCGGGCTTTGCCCTGGCCACCCTGCTCATCCGCCTCTCACTCACTGCCCCGGCCTACATAAATGTCCTCATCGGCCTCTCCTCCGTTGTACTGGCCCTATGCCTTACCCTGGTTTACAATAAATTTTATACACTGACACTCAAGGATAATTAGCTGATATGTTCAAAAAGAAAGCCCCTACCTGGAAGAATAAAACCGTGTCCACGGATGCGGTACTCCAAAAAATAGAACCCGGCATGCATATTTTCATCGGCACGGGAACGGCAGAGCCCAGAACCCTGGTCAACGCCCTCATGGACTCCAAGGTGCACAACCTGGAAGACCTGACCCTGATCCAGCTGCTCAGCTTCGGGGACGCCATCTCCTACAAGGCCCTTGAATCCCACCGCTACCGGCTGCGCACATTTTTTTCAGGCTGGGTCTCTGCCGAGGCCATCACCGCCGGCCGGGTGGACATGATCCCCTCCCGGTTCTCCACCATCCCCTCTTTGATGAAGGACGGGCTGATCCCCATTGATGTGGCATTTATCCAGGTCTCCCCGCCCAATGACACCGGATACTGCAGCCTGGGGCTGGGTGTGGATGTGGCCAGGCGCGCCATGAAGCATGCCGATCTGGTGGTGGCTGAGATCAACGAACACATCCCCTTCACCCTGGGGGATACCTTTGTCCACATCAATGAATTCGATATGATGGTGGAGGCGGAATCCCCGCCCTTCTATTTCCCCAGATACCCGCTGGAGCCGGTGTTTGACAAAATTGCCGAAAATGCCGCTTCCATCATTGAGGACGGCTCCTGCATCGCCTTTACCTACGGCCCCATCTACGAGGCCCTGCCCAAGTATCTCTCCAAGAAAAAGGACCTGGGCATCCACACCCCATTTTTCACCGATGCCCTCATGGAACTGGCCGAAAGCGGGGCCGTGACCAACCGGAAAAAGGGCATGTTCCGGGGGCGTTCCCTGACCACCTACGCCCTGGGTTCCAAGAAACTCATGAACTGGCTGCACAAGAACCCCATGGTGGAATTCCAGGGTATCGACAAGGTGTTCAACCCCATGGAAATCGGCCGGAACCACAAATTCGTCATGGTGCTGCCGGTGCGCCGGGTGGATCTTTCGGGCCGGGTGGCCCTGCACTCCAGCTCCGCCAATATTTCCGCAGGCCCCGGCCAGATCGTGGACATCCTCAACGGGGCGGAAATCTCCCAGGGCGGGTATACCATCATGGCCCTGCCCAGCCGGAACCGTGAGGGCAAAGCCAATATCCGGCTTTTTCTGGAAGACACCCCGGAACAGCTCAGTGTACCGGAATCCGTTGACCTGGTGGTCACGGAATACGGGGTGGCCAACCTCAAGGGGCGGACCCTGAGGGAGAGGGCCCAGGCCCTCATCGAAATCGCCCACCCCGAGGACCGGCCCGGGCTGGTGGACGGAGCCAAAAAGGAAAAGCTCCTCTACCAGGACCAGATGTTCCTGGCGGATTCCGCCCATTTCTATCCCAAGGAAATCGAAACCATCCAGACCTTTAAAAACGATCTCAAGGTCCGCTTCAGGGCCATCAAGCCCTCGGACGAGGAACAGATGCGCAGGCTCTTTTACCGGTTCTCGGACAAGGCCATCTATTACCGGTATTTTTCCCCCATCAAAACCATGCCCCATGCCAAAATGCAGGCATATGTCAACGTGGACTACCGGGATGTGGTATCCGTTGTCGGGCTGGTGGGGGAGCCGGGCAACCAGACCCTCATCGCCGAGGCCAGGATTGCCAAATACCCGGACAATCCCTTTTACGACATTGCCTTTGTCGTGGACGAAGACTACCAGGGGCACGGAATCGCCAGCTTTTTGTACCAGATGCTCTCCCAGCTGGCCAAAGAACGGGGGGCAGTTAAGATGACCGCGGATGTCCTTTCCTCCAACCGGGCCATGATCAAGGTATTTGAAAAAGGGGCATACCCCCTCACCGCGAAGCTGGAAGGCGGGGCCTATGCCCTGAGCATTGATTTGACCAAAACCAATCCCAAATAGATACCCAAAGGAGGAGAGATGGCTGAAAAAAAACATTTATACCTGCTCTGGACCAACGACAATAAAACCACGGCAGAGAAGATGGTGTTCATGTACACGGTGAACAGCCTGGTCCACGGCTGGTGGGAAGAGGTCACCCTTATCATCTGGGGGGCCACAGCCGAGCTGGCGGCCCAGGACAAGGAAATTCAAACCATGATCAAGGATGCCATTGAAAAGGGGGTGGAGGTCCTTGCCTGCAAGGCATGCACCGACCAGCTGGGCGCCACCAAGGCCATTGAAGCGCTGGGAGTCGACGTCAAATACATGGGCCTGCCCCTGACGGAGATATTAAAAGAGGAAGAGGCCCTGCTCACCATCTGATCCAAAGGAACCCGGCCATGGCCCTTACCCTCATCTGCCCCGCCATCACCCCCAGCCGCTGGGTCGACGCCTTGCGCGATGCCGCCCCTGAGCTGGACATCCGGATCTGGCCCCATGACCATCCCAAAGAAGATGTCGAGATGGCCCTGACCTGGTATCATCCCCCCGGTGAACTGAACCGATACCCAAATCTTGGCTGCATCTCCTCCATGGGCGCCGGGGTGGACCACCTGCTTTCCGACCCTGACCTGCCTTCGGGGACGCCCATCGTCCGCCTGGTTGACCGGCTCCTGGTCAGGGACATGTCCGAATACCTGACTCTGGCGGTCCTCTCCCATTTCAGGGAGTTTGACCGATACAGAAAATTTCAGCACAGGCAGGAATGGCATCCCCTGGCCCCCCGGGATAAAAAAGATTTCCCCGTGGGCATCATGGGCATGGGCCAATTGGGCAGCGCAGCCGCCATAAAGCTTAAAGGGGAAGGATTTCCGGTTTTCGGCTGGAAAAACAGCCCCGGCCTGGTTCCCGGGATTGAAACATTCCACGGAGAGGCACATCTTAGGGATTTTCTAAGCAAAAGCCGGATTCTTGTCTGCCTCCTTCCCTTAACCCCCGCCACCCGGCATATCCTTAATCTGGACCATTTCAGCCAGCTCCCCCGGGGAGCCTACCTCATCAACGTGGGCCGGGGCGGCCATTTAAAGGAAGAGGATCTGACGGAGGCTTTGGACCGGGGCATGCTTTCCGGGGCATGCCTGGACGTGTTCGGCACCGAACCCCTGCCCGGAGACCACCCCTTCTGGGGCCGCCCCGAAATCAGGATTACCCCCCATATTTCCAGTCAGACCCATCCGGGATCGGTGGTCCCCCAGGTCCTGGACAATCTGGACCGGTTGCGGGAAGGCCGCCCGCTGCTCAATCCGGTGGATCTGAAAAAAGGATATTAGTTCGGTCTAGTTGACCAGTTCAGAATGGATGATGATCCGGTCACGGCCCTGTTCCTTGGCCTGGTAAAGTGCGGCGTCCGCCCGCTGGATGACCTGGTCGCCGGTCTCGCTCATCAAATATTGAGAAATCCCCATGGAAGCCCTGATCTGGCCGATACGCTTGCCTGAGTCCTTGACCTTCCACTCTTTCTGGGCCAGGGCGGCCCGTATTTTTTCGGCAACGGCATAGGCGCCTTCCACATTGGTTTCCGGCAGCAGGATAAGGAACTCCTCCCCCCCGTACCGGGCCACCATGTCATTGCGCCGGACCCGGCTTGTGAGGATGGCTGCAAACCCCTTGAGCAGACTGTCCCCCACCAGGTGGCCGTAGGTGTCGTTGACCTTTTTAAAATAATCGATATCCGCCATGATGACTGAAAATACGACATTATTCTGCCGGGCCCGTATCCGTTCCAGCTCAAGGCGTTTTTCTAGGCCCCGCCGGTTGGCAAGCCCTGTGAGGGCGTCGGTCCTTGCCTCCTTCTGGGAGGCTTCCAGTTCCTTGTGAAGCTGTTTGAGGTCTTCGGAGGAGACCTTCATCCGGTTCTGGAGCCGGGAGCCGGATTTAATGATGGCCTTGGTGGTGTCCAGCATCCCGTCTATAATTTGCCGCACCCCTTCAAAATCATGTATCTCGTTGAGCTGCCGGGCCATGCCGTCCAGGGCCTGGCCGTGGCCGGCCAGATCGCCTTCGGTCTCCAGTACATGGGAGGTGATCTCCCGAAGCATGAGGTTGACCTTGGTCAGAAGCCGGGAAATGACGATACGGTCCCCGTCGGTGATGAACTTCTGGTACAGGGTTTCTATATTCCTGTTGTTCAGGGGCAGGTTATTGTCAATGATCCGGTCCATGGCCCGCTTGAGTTTCAGATTCCTTCCGGAGACATATTCATACCATACCGTATAATTCACCGGTGTGGCCGCCAGGTTGTATTTGGCCAGAAAGCCCAGGGTCATCCTTAAAAACTCCCCTGCCTGGGGAGCATTTTCCGTATAAGTCATAGGTGGTTCCAATTAAATAGTTAACTACGTCATCTTTTCCACAAATATCCGGCCAAGTCAAGAATCACACAAAAAGAAACAAGTATCTGAAAACGATCAGAAGGGTCCCCTTTCGGGTTGCCCGGTAACCCCTTCCATCAATATCAAAGACTGAAGCGGTCCCGGCCCTGTTCTTTGGCCCTGTAAAGTGCTGCGTCCGCATCTTTTAACAGGCTTGCGGCATCATCACGGCCCTGTGAAAGGGATGAAATACCGATACTGGCCGTTATGGAAATGGGGCTGTTTTTATTGCCGATGGAAATCCTAGAGAACCGAAACTCCTTTAAAATCCTTTCGGCCAGTACCACGGACGCGTCTAGACCGGTATTGGGTGCCAGAATCAGAAATTCCTCACCGCCGAATCTTCCGGCAATATCGGTTACCCGAACCCGTTGTTGAAGGATATTTCCGGCAATGCGAAGGGCCTCGTCGCCAATATGGTGGCCGTATTGGTCGTTTACCTGTTTAAAATGGTCGATATCCAGCAATAGTACAGACAAAGATTGATTATACCGCTCGGCGGTCTTTATCTCTTCATTGAGCCGGACCTCGATGGCGCCGCGGTTATTCAACCCGGTCAGCTTATCATGGGTTGAGGTAAACTCTATTTTCCTGAGTAGTTTCGCACCGTAAAACCCGAAAAGGCATTGACCCAATATCCCAAAGAACCAGATTCCCAGGTATCTTAAACGCATTTTCTGAATAAGCCTGTTATAGGATCGGTCATAGGGCGTCTTGTCGACAATAACACTCAATCCCCCAACCACTTTCCGTTTCGTTGTTTTCCAGTCATGGTGGCAACGGAGGCATTTGGGCTGCAATTCGACAGGGTATAAAAGCCGGAATACGTTTTCCCCGTCTTTTTCAACCATTTTCCTTACCTGGCCCGACCCTTTTTGCAGCAGGTCCAAACTGGACTTCTCCCAGGGATCGGGTTTGCCTATGGGATTAATGGGGTCATACGAAATCAGCCGGATCCGGTCGCCGGAATTCCCCTCGAACTCATTGAAAATTTTACGGAGAAGTGAAGGCGAGTTAAGCAAGGTCAACCGGCGGCCGCCTTTGGTTTGAATATCCCGTTCCGATAAACCGGATAAACTGGCCGCCGGCACCACATCATCTCCCACCTCCACGTATATGCCGCCATGTCCGCCAACCCAGCGGCGAAGGCATTGGGTCTGCCGGCCAAGGGCAGCCGCTTTAAGCGAGATAAGCTTATCATGGTGGGCCGACTCAGATGTCACCGCCCAAAAATAAAGTCCTGCGAGTATGATGGTCCAGCCGACGATACCCAGGGTGACGATAAAATACAGCCCTCTTATTTGATTTTGGAACAAATGCTTCAGCATGATTGCTTGTACGGCCTATAGATGCTTGCCCAGTTGACCGCAGCCCGCAGAAACAGACCGGCCTTTGCTCCACCGTTTAATGACAAATACCCCTTTTTGAGTAAGGATATCGGCAAATTCATGCATATCCTCATCACAGGGGGAGTCATGGGCAAATGCCTCTATGGGATTGTAGGGAATAAGGTTGAGGCGGACGGGCAGGGGGTGGATGAACTCAGCCAGTTTCCGGGCGTCTTCAGGAGCATCGTTCACCCCTTTGATCAGTATATATTCAAAAAGAAATACCCCCCGTTTGGGAAGGGGATAGTTCATCAGGCTCTCTTTCAGTTCCGACAGGGGCCACCGGTTGTTCACGGGCATGAGTTTTGACCGGACAGCATCATCCGGCCCGTTGACGGATATGGCCAGGCGGATATTGGGCAGGTCCATGGCGGCCAGCCGCTCTATGCCCGGCACCAGGCCGGCCGTAGAGATGGTGATGTGGCGCAGGGCAATGTCAAAGCCCTTCTGGGCGTTGATCACCTTCACCGCCGTCATCACCGCATCAAAATTATCAAAGGGTTCGCCCATGCCCATGAAGACGATATTCTTGATATCATGGCCCAGGGTGTGCCGGGCGTTCCAGACCTGGCCCACGATCTCCGATACGGTGAGGCTGCGCTTGAACCCCAGCTTTGCCGTTTCGCAGAATGCGCAGCCCATTTTGCAGCCCACCTGGCTGGAAACACAGAGGGTGTTGTGACGGGTCATGGGAATAATGACGGATTCAACCTTGAGGCCGTCGGAGAGCCGGGTGATGAATTTGGTCAGGTTCTCTTCTTCAAAGGTTTTGACCACCTCTCCGGGCTCAACGCACAATATGCCCGCCAGCGCCCTGGCAAGTTTCGGGGAGCCTTTAAATTCCGGGGCAGACAATACATCGGGATGGCCCTGTTTGAACACTTCCCTGTAAATGGCTTCGGCATGGAACAGGCCTTTGCCGAATCTTTCTTTCAATATATGGTGCAGCCCCTCCAGGGGAAGGGCAAGTAGATCTAATCTTTCATTTTCCATGCCCTCTTATATCATAAAACCAAGGGTATCGCACTTAAAGTTCGGATGCCCGCCCCGTTATTTTAAACACACTACAGAGCCGGCCATCCACATGGCATGATGATTACCGGCCATATTATCCGGTCTTTTCACCTTCTTTGGGCGCTTTACCGAACAGGCGCCCCAAAGCGGCAAAGAGCTTTTTAATCCCCTTCCAGATTTTGGGCAGCAGCCAGAGGGCCAGCAGGATAAAGACAACCAAAAGCCCCAGGAAAACCAGAGGATAATTCAGGGCCGTCCAGATCCCGCCGATCACGGCCACATCCTCCACCACGGATGCCGTCCAGTTGGAAAAGGGTTCAGGCGATGCATTGATGATCAGCCGGGTCCCGGCCTTGGTAAAGTGGCTGCCCGCAGCCATTCCCCCGCCCATGATTCCTGCGGCAACCGCCACAGCCGGGTTCACATCCCCCACGGCGCCGGCGGCCAGCATCACGCCGGCCGGAATCCGGATAAAGGTATGGATGGTGTCCCATCCCGTGTCCACCCCCGGGGTCTTGTCCGCAAAAAATTCGGCCATATACATGAATCCGGCGGCGCCGATAACCAGGGGATTCATGAGCACTTCAAGGGACTGGGGCAGGACAATATTCTCCGTTGCCCCCAAAAGGCCCAGTACCAGGACCGTGGCATAAAGGTTGATCCCGCTTGCCCAGCCGGCCCCCATGGTGATAGCGATGGTCTTTACGATCTGTTCATAATCTTCCATAGATCCTCCTTGGATTCATCAACAATGCCCGGCTGAAAACCTCAGCTTTCCGTTCAGACACTTAAATAAATATACACCGGAACCCGCAGAAAAATCATAGTTATTTTATAATTTCCAGATTTTTATCTTCCTGTTTGATATTCATTCCCCACGATTTTATTCACACAGGCAGCACTGCGGTTAAACTCATACATCGCCGTTGAGGCTGAAACAGCAACATTAAGACTTCCAACCTCGCCAATCTGCTTTATGGTTATAATATGATCGCAGTTCTCCATGAATCGGGGACCAAGACCGCATTTTTCATTTCCAATAATGATAGCCGCATAATCCGGAAATAAAAATTCGTCCAGAAAAACCGAATTTTCCGCAATCTCAACGGCAATGGACTTGTAGTTGTTGTCTGTGCACCACTTCAAAGCATCGAATGGGTCGGGTATGTGGAGAATCTTGCACTGATTTTCCAGTTTTCTGGAAAACGCCTGGGTCCCTTTTTTAAATGTCCATGGATGATCCAGGCCGGTGAATATGACTTCCGCCCCGCCATAAGCAACATGGCTCCTCAAAATCATCCCCACATTTTGAGGGCTTTTAAGACCGTTCAGAATTGTACAGAATTTAGTTTTCATATCAAGACTCACAACCCAGCCAACCTAAAGGCTGAAAATGTTAACGCCAATACAGCCGTCCTGAAACTCCCGCTTTGGTTACCCGGAAATAACTGGAATTATCCTGATCCATGACCGGAATTCAAGAAGAAAAATATTGCCCCGGAAATATGATATGAGCCCAATTTATCTAAATGTGTGAGTCTTATAGGGATAATCCATTGAACTGCCCCCCGCAACCTGCTACCATGCCTCTCGATTCTATTGGCCTCTAACTAAAAAGGAGAAACCGATGTCTGAATACGAATTCTACCGGGTTGAAAAAAAAGGCGCCGTGGCCTGGGTATTCCTGAACCGCCCCGAAAAGAAAAACGCCATGGGGCCGGCGGCATGGAAGGAACCCATTGAGATATTTGCCGACCTTGACCGGGACGACGAAATCCGGGCCATTGTCATTGCAGGCGAAGGCCCCTGCTTTTCAGCCGGCATCGACCTTGTGGGCATGATGCCGGAAATCCCCGAACTCATGGAAGCCGACCAGAAGGGCGGGATTAAGTGGCAGCTGCTGCCAAAAATCAAAAAGCTGCAGGACGGGATAAGCTGCATCGAATGGTGCAAAAAACCCGTGATCGCCGCCATCCACGGCCATTGTATCGGGGCCGGCCTGGATATGGCGACGGCCTGTGATATCAGGCTCTGCGCCGAAGATGCAGGATTCTGCCTGAAGGAAGCGGCCGTGGGATTCGTGGCCGATGTGGGCGTACTCCAGCGCATCCCCCTCATCGTGGGCCAGGGGCATGCCAGGGAACTGGCTTTTTCCGCCAAAACCATCAACGCCCAGCGGGCCAAGGAAATCCTTCTGGTCAACGATGTTTTTCCGACCAAGGCGGCATTGTTTGAAGGGGCGCAGGCCCTTGCCCAGGAGATTGCGGACAATTCACCCATTGCGGTCCAGGCCTCCAAAGACGTACTCAACTACGGCGTGGGCAAAAGCATTGACGACGGCCTCAATTATGTGGCATCCGTCAGCACCAATATCGTGCCTTCCAATGATCTCACCGAAGCGGTGACTGCCTTCATGGAAAAACGCCCCCCCAAATTTACCGGTAAATAAACCGGATGCGCCCCGGCATTCCGGGGCGCCTTGCCCATTAACAAACCGTGTCCTGACCCCAAAAACACAATGCGAAATTATGAACTTTGGATTATCGCTATCCTCTGGTATTTATATGTTTTTTTAGGGTTCGATAATTATTGACAAAAAAACACCACGGTGTGATAGTCAAAATTTGCTTTTAATTTTGAGGTGAGGGTAATGAGCAATAAGGATTTTTCGGACAATTTGGAATTTGAAACCCGGGCCATCCATGAGGGCATTGACCGCAATGCCTGGGAAGGCGCGACCACAGTGCCCATTTACCAGTCTGCAGCCAATATCCACCCGACGGCAGAATCCCTGAGCCAAACCTTTGCCGGGCAGACCCAGGACCACATTTACATGCGGCTGTCCAACCCCACAAGCCGCCACCTGGAAAAGAAACTGGCCGTCCTGGAGTCCGGGAAAGCGGCCGTGGTGACCTCTTCGGGCATGGCCGCCATCAACAATGCCTGTCTCACCCTGCTTCGGGCCGGAGACGAACTGGTGGCCTCCTCCGCCCTGTTCATGTCCACCTTCGGGCTGTTCACAAATATTTTCAGCAAATACGGGATCAAGGCACGCTTTGCCGATCCCACCAAGCCGGAGGAGGTGGCCGCCGCCATCAATGGAAAGACCCGGTTTGTCTATATGGAAACCATCACCAACCCGGGCATGGAAATTCCCGACATTGCAAAGATTGCCGATATTGCCCACGACAACGGCATCCCGCTGCTGGTGGACAACACCCTGGCCTCTCCCTGGCTCTGCCGCCCGCTGGAACTGGGGGCGGACATTGTCATGCACTCCACCACCAAGTATTTTTCCGGCCACGGTGCCTCCCTGGGCGGGGTGGTGGTGGATGCCGGCCGCTTTGACTGGGAAACGGAGAAATTCTCAGATTTTGCCCCCTTTGCCGGAAAGGATTCTTCCCTGAGCTTTACCAACCGGATGTTCAAAGAATACCATGTCAACTTCGGCACCACCCCGGCCCCCTTCCACTCCTTTTTAACGGACATCGGCCTGTCCACCCTGGGGGTGCGCATGGAACGCCACATGAAGAACGCCATGGCAGTCGCCCGGTTTTTAAATGCCCACCCCAGGGTCAGCTGGGTAAATTACCCGGGATTTGAGGACCACCCCTGCCACGGGACGGCGGCAACACAGTTCAAGGGCAAGGGTTTCGGCTCCATGCTGGCCTTCGGCCTCAGGGACCAGGCCGCCTGTTTCAGCTTCATCGACAACCTGAAAATGATCCTGAACCTGGCCAACCTGGGAGACTGCAAAAGCCTGGTCATCCATCCCTATTCATCCCAGTATGTCAATTTTCCCCAGGAACAGAAGGACCGGCTGGCCGATCCCTGCCTCATCCGCTTCTCCACGGGAATCGAGCATCCCGACGATATCTGCAGGGACCTGAACCAGGCCTTGAACCATACCTGATAGGACCCCATCGGACAGAATTTATCGGACGCCAGCATGAGCGAATATACAGGACAAGATCAGAGCGGTGCCACCGTGGGCATTGTTCAACGGCAGTATTTCACCTTTGCCGACAGCGCAAGGCCCATGGCCCTGGAAAGCGGGGCGTCCATCGGGCCGGTGACCCTTGCCTATGAAACCTGCGGCACCCTGAACAAGGATAAATCCAATGTCATCCTGGTTCTCCACGCCCTCACCGGCGATGCCCACATGGCCGGATACTACTCCGCCGACGACCCCAAGCCGGGGTGGTGGGACATCATGGTGGGGCCGGGAAAGGCCATTGACACGGACAGGTATTTTGTCATCTGCTCCAACATCCTGGGATCCTGCATGGGCTCCACCGGCCCCGCCTCCGTAAACCCGGAAACCAACCGGCCCTTTGCCATGGACTTTCCCATGATCACCATAGGGGATATGGTCCGGGCCCAGAAGGCCCTCTTGGACCACCTGGGCATTGACAGGCTCCTTTCGGCCATCGGCGGTTCCGTGGGCGGGATGCAGGTGCTGGAATGGGCGGTTCGGTATCCGGAGATGGTGAAATCGGCCATTCCCCTGGCAACCACCTGCCGCCATTCTGCCCTTTCCATTGCCTTTAACGAGGTGGCCCGCCAGTCCATCATGGCCGACCCCCATTGGAACAACGGCGACTACGACGATGAAAAGAAACCGGACATGGGCCTTGCCATCGCCCGGATGATCGGCCATATCACCTATCTGTCCGACGAATCCATGCGCCACAAGTTCGGCAGGCGGCTGCAGAACCGCAGCGCCCTGAAATTCGAGTTCGGGGCCGAGTTCCAGGTGGAATCCTATCTCCAGTACCAGGGCAATAAATTCATCGAGCGGTTTGACGCCAACTCATTTTTGTACATCACCAAGGCCGCCGATTATTTCGACCTGGCCAGGGAACACGGCAGGGGCTCTCTGGTCAAGGCCTTCTCAAAGGCACGGGCCAGATTTTTGGTGGCCTCCTACACCTCGGACTGGCTCTACCCCACCTACCAGTCCAAGGAGATGGTCAAGGCCATGAAAAAAAACAGCCTGGACGTCAGTTTCTGTGAAATCGACGCCCAATGGGGACATGACGCATTCCTGCTGCCTGACCAGCGGCTGAATACCCTGATTTCAGGATTTTTAAGGAGCGTGGCCCCATGACGGCACCATTGAGATACGATCTAAAAATCATTGCCTCGTGGATTGATCCGGGATCCAGGGTACTGGGCCTGGGCTGCGGCGAGGGGGACCTGCTCCACTGGCTGAAAACCCAAAAGCAGGTCATCGAACGGGGCATTGAACAAAAAGAGGAGCGGGTGGTCAAATGCATTGAAAAAGGGATTTCCGTCCTCCAGGGAGATATTAATGAAGAACTTGCGGACTACCCGGACAATGCCTTTGACTACGCCATCTGCTCCCAGACCCTGCAGCAGGTATATGATCCCTCAACCCTGATCAGAGAGATGCTCAGGGTGGCCGGAAAATGCGTGGTCAGTTTTCCCAACTTCGGCCATATCAGTGTACGCTACCAGCTGGCCACCACCGGCCGGGCCCCGGTCACCCCGGAACTGCCCCATGAATGGCACAATACCCCCAATATCCGGGTGCTCAGCCTCAACGACTTTAAGGGGTTTGCCCGGCAGACCGGGTTTAAAATACTGAAACAGGCCGCCATCAATACCAAAAACCAGCACGCCGCAGGCAGGCGGGTCTATCTCCTGCCCAACCTTTTTGCCACCTACGGGATTTTTTTAATCGGAAAGGAATAGCACAATGGATACGGATTTCGGAAACAGGGAAATCAAAAACAGAATTACCCAGATCAAACATGAACTGGGCAATGAACTGGTGATCCTCACCCACCACTTTCAGAGAAAGGATATTGTGGATCTGGGGGACCACCGGGGCGATTCCTTTGGGCTGGCCCGGCGGGCGGCCCGGGATGAAAAGGCAAAATACATCCTCTTCTGCGGAGTCCACTTCATGGCCGAAAGCGCCGCCATCCTGGCCAATGAAAACCAGATTGTCCAGATCCCGGACACCGGTGCCGGATGCTGGCTGGCGGAAATGGGCGAAGCCGGCAAAATTGAAACGGCTTGGCAGGAGGCCGCCGCCCTTTTGGGGGAGGGGGCCATGATGCCCGTGGCCTATATCAATTCCAATGCGGCGGTCAAGGCTATGTGCGGGCGCCACGGCGGCACCGTATGCACAGCGGCCAATGCCGCCAGGGCCTTTGAGTGGGCCTTTGCGCAGCGGGGAAAAATTTTCTTTTTCCCGGACGAATACCTGGGCCGGAATACGGCTCTGGGCATGGACATTCCTGAAAGCAGCATCCTGGTGTGGGATCCGTCGCTCCCCCTGGGCGGCAATACCAAAGCAGATGTTCAAAAGGCAAAGGTGATTCTCTGGAACGGCCACTGCCAGGTCCACACCCGGTTTACCCCGGATCAAATCATGAACATCAGGAAAACGGCACCGGACGCCAGGGTGGTGGTTCACCCGGAGTGCAGCCATGAAGTAACCGCCCTGGCAGATGCCAGCGGTTCCACCAGTTTCATTGCCAGATATGTGGCCGAAGCCCCTGCCGATGCCACCATTGCCATCGGCACTGAAATCAATCTGATCACCCGGCTGGCTGCCGAATATCCGGACAAACGCATCCTGCCCCTTTACGACGCCTTCTGCCCCCACATGCACCAGATCAATCTCAGAAACCTTCTCCACACCCTGGAAAACATTGGAAAGGCCAATGTGGTAACCGTGGAAAACAGAATTAAAAAAGAGGCGTCCATCGGACTGGAAAACATGCTGAATTTATAATATCGCATCCAAATTCAGCACCGGCGCTTCAGGGAGATAATAGTGGCAAAAAGCGGATTTGGGATCACAGCGGTTTTACAGGCCATCCTCTGCCTTATTGCGCTCTGGACATCAGCAAGTGTTTCGGCCCGTGAGTTTCCCCGCAATTACACAAAAGAGGAAAAGGCGTTCATAGACTCCGGCAGGGAAATCCGGGTATCCAACGAATTTGACTGGCCTCCCTTTGACTTTGTCATGGAAGGGAAACCCGCCGGGTTCGGCATTGACCTCATGGAATTACTGGCCCGGAAAACCGGACTGAAATTCACCTATGTCAACGGCCATACCTGGGATGAACTCACCCAAATGTTCTATGAAGGTGAAATTGACCTCATCCATTCCCTGAGCATCACCCCGGAACGACAAAAAATCGCCCATTTTTCATCCCCCTATTATCATTCAAAATATGTATTGATATACCGGTCCGACACCCGGGACATCCATACCCTCAACGATCTGGAGGGGAAAATCCTTGCCATCCCCAGGGGATGGTCCACGGTTGAATTTTTTAAAGCCCACTTCCCCGGGGTGCATATCCTTGAGGTGGAAAATACCCGGCAGACCCTGGAGTACGTGGACCAGGGCAAGGCAGACGCCACGGTTGAGCAGGAGGGCATTGCCGTGTATATGATGGCCAAATTCGGGTTTACCGACCTGGCCCTGTCCGGATGGATAAACAACAGAGAACTGCAGAAAGAATCCTCCATGCACTTTGCCGTACTCAAGACCAACCCGGTTCTCTTTTCCATTTTGGACAAGGCCCTGTCTGACATTCCCCATTCCGAAATGGTGGACTTGAAAGAAAAATGGTTTTCAAGGACCGGCCGCAGCATCAATGCCGAAGATGTGGGACTCACCCCGGAGGAACGGTCATGGCTGGCCCAAAAAAAACGGCTGACCTATTGCATTGCCCGGGATCATATGCCCTATTCAGATGTCCGGGGAGAAGGGCAGCCCTTGGGGATTTTGCCCGACCTTACCGAAATATTCAGCGAACGGCTGGGGGTTGAATTCACCCCGCTGACCGTGGACAGGTTCAACATGGGCAGCCGGCGGCTTAAGGAGGGCGGCTGCGACCTTGTGCCCATGATCAGCAAAACGGCCGGGCAAGACCGGACCATGGAATTTACAAGTACCGTCAGCACCTACGATGTCGCCATCATCGCCAGGGAAAACAGCCCCTTTATCGCCGGCATCCCGGACCTGGACAAAATGAGAACAGGCATGGTCCCCTCCTCGAATATTTTCAACAAAATAATCGCCAGCCACCCGAAACTCAATTATATACCGGTATCCACCATTGAGGAATGCCTGGAATTGATTTCAGCAGGACGGCTGGATGCCGGTATTTTAAGCCTTCCTGTGGCATCCTACTATATCCGGAAAAAAGGACTGACCAACCTCAAGGTTGCCGGGCACGCCGGTATCAAGGAAGATCTGCGGATTGCCGTAGCCGCAAACGGCAGCCCCCTGCATTCCATCATGTCCAAGGCCGTCCGGTCACTGGGCAACAGCGAGCTTAAACCCATTGAAGACAAGTGGATGTCCATTGAAAGCGGTTACCGGATCGACTATAAACTGCTGTGGCGCCTGGCCGGCGGGGCCGGCCTGGTATTCCTTTTCATCCTCTTCTGGAACCGGAAGCTGGCCAGGCTCAACCGGGAAATAGCATCGGCCAACAAAAAGCTGAAAGAAAAAACCAGAGAACTGGAATACATTTCCACCCGGGACAGCCTCACCGGGCTGTACAACCGGCGGTATATTGAAGATGCCTTTGAAGCTGAACGCCGGCGGACCCTCCGCTACGCCCACGACCTCGCCTTGATCATTCTGGACATTGACTATTTCAAAGCCATCAACGATACCTACGGCCACCCGGTGGGGGACAAGGTGCTCATCTCCTTTTCCCGCCTGTTAAAAACCAATATCCGGACATCGGACATCGCGGGCCGGTGGGGCGGGGAGGAATTCCTCATCATCTGCCCTGAAACCGACCTCCGTAACGCCGTACTCATGGCCCGGGGAATCTGCGGGAAAATCAGCCGGACCCAATTTGATGCGGCAGGCACGCAAACCGCCAGCTTCGGGGTTACCGGATTTAAAACGGGGGATGATATCCACGCCATGATATCCCGGGCCGACCATGCCCTGTATTTAGCCAAATCCAACGGCCGGAACAGGGTTGAATCCCTCGAATAGGAGAGGGGGTCTTCAAACCGTGGACCGCATATTGACAGGTCAAAAAGTTTCCGATACTTAATTAAAAAACTCGAAAAGGAAAGTGAACGCAGCAGCTATGGCTTACACAGACAGCCGCAGGCTGATATGCCCGGCATTGATGATCGCCTTGATCCTGTTATCCGCAGACCTTTCCTGCGCCCGGATTTTCATCCATCCCGGTGACCGGGGAGAACTGGCCGTTCAATCCCGAACCCATGTCCTTGAAGACAATACCGGTGCGTTAACCATCCATGAGGTCGTGTTGCCCTCAACCGATCAACAATTCCATTTGAATAAAAGCGGAAAAACAAACTATGGATATACCCGAAACGCCCTCTGGATCAAGCTGACCATTGCCAAGGCAAATCAAAATAATAAAGACTGGTTTCTCGCCCTTGGCTACCCGCACCTGGACCACGTCGAATTTTATGCCCGAACCCGGCAGGGCCCGTTTCAGAAAACGGTCACCGGAGATATGCTTCCCTTCCGCCAGCGCCCCAATGCCCACCGGCAGTTTATTTTCCCCATTTCACCGGATGAAGAAGGCGCCACCTATTACATCCGCCTTTCCAGCAGCGGAGTGATAAATTCATCCCTTACCCTGGCCGACCGAGATCATTTTTTCAAACAAGACAGGCGACTGCAGCTGGCGGCAGGGCTTTTTCTGGGTGCGCTGCTGATCATGGCCGCCTATAATCTCTTGTTCATGCTTTTTGTCCGGGAGCGGATTTATTTTTACTATGCCGGCTTTATCCTGTTTGTGACCCTTTACGAAATGATCTGGTTCGGGTTTGCTTTTGAATATCTCTGGCCGGGCCTGCCACGTCTAAATAATCTGCTTGATATCTTTACCGGCAATTTTTGTTTTGTATTCCTGGGCCTGTTCACCATGGATTTTCTCCAAACCCAAAAGCATGCCCCGAGACTCCACCGGCTGTTCAAGCTGACCACCTTTATGACCGGGCTGCCCGGACTCGCCGTCTTTTTCCTGGACAGGTCTGCCATCCTGGATACCGGTGTCAATATCATCATTCTTCAGATAATAATGATCCTGGCCGCCATGGGGGTTTGCATATTCAAAAAAACAAGGCAGGCATTTATCTTTGCAGCTGCCTGGTCGGCGCCCCTGTTCGGGGGACTTTCCATCGCCCTGCACAAAAACGGTATCCTGCCGGACAGCCTCTACCTTCCCTACAGTGTGCAGGTCGGCATTTTGTGCAATGTGCTTTTGATCTCCCTTGGGCTTATCGACCGGGTCAACGATATTAAAAACTCCCTGGCCGAATCCAGGGAAACCGTGGAAAAAAAGAACCAGGAACTGCTGACCTCTTTCCTCCGCCTGGAAACCAGCGAAAAAAGATTCAGGGATCTGTCAAACCTATTGCCACAGACGATTTTTGAACTTGACCGTGACGGCATTGTCACCTACTCCAACGAGCAGGGAATAAAACTCACCGGCTTTACCCGGGAGGATTTAAAACAAGGGCTGACCGCCCTGGACCTGTTCAGCTCCCGGGACCACGACAGGATCAGGCGGGACATGACATACATCCTCTCCTCCAGGGAACCGGGCCAGGGGGAATACGAATTAAAGCGAAAGGACAATACGCGGGTGCCCGTCGTATTTTATGCCAGCTGCATTCTTTCACATGACGACCCCGTCGGCATCAGAGGGGTGATTCTGGATCTGACCGACCGGAAAAAAACTGAAGAGGTCATGATGCAGACGGAAAAAATGATGTCACTGGGGGGACTTGCCGCAGGCATGGCCCATGAAATAAACAACCCCCTGGCCGGTATGCTCCAGAATGCCCAGGTACTGAGCAACCGGGTTACAAAGGACCTGCCGGCCAACCGGAAAGCGGCCGATGCAGCAGGCATTTCCATGGATGCGCTCAGGGATTATGCACAGCAGCGCGGGATCCCGGACCTGATCAAAAATATCCGCGAAGCCGGCGACAGGGCCTCGAAAATTGTCAGCAACATGCTGTCCTTTGCCCGCAAGGGAGATTCTGTCAAACGGCCCCATGACCTGTCCCGGGTCCTGGATGACACCCTGGAACTGGCAAACAACGATTTCGACCTGAAAAAGAAACACGATTTCAGGACCATTGCCATTCAAAAAAGCTACCAGCAGCTGCCCCCTGTGATGTGTGAAAAAAGCAAAATCCAGCAGGTACTGCTCAATATTTTTAAAAATGCGTCGGAAGCGATGTCATCCCGGCCGGCCGGTCCCGCCCCCTGTATCACCCTTACGCTGTCCATGGACGCAGACCGGGCCGTGGTCAGGATCGCCGATAACGGCCCGGGCATGGACAGCCGGGTACGTAAAAAAATCTTTGAACCCTTTTTTACCACCAAGGGCCTTGGTTCCGGCACAGGCTTAGGGCTTTCGGTGTCCTATTTCATCATTGTCGATGAGCATAAAGGTGAGATGACGGTGGATTCAAAACCGGACAGGGGCACCGTATTCACCATAAAGCTTCCCCTGGAACCCACACCGCCGGCCTGACCGCCGGTCCCGGCAACTGTGGCTTCCGGACGGTTTCGCTGATAATTTTTTTGACGGCCCGGCCCGATTAATGTATACTTTCTGTCAGCCTCAGATTCCACCTACAATTTGTTTAGTTTCCCGTTGAGCCGGTACGTGCAGTTCCACGAAATCGTGTTTAATTTTTTATTTACATAACTTTGATCCTTTATTCCGGGAAAGGAGCAGGTATGAGTGAACAAACGTCTCAGGTTTTTCTCCAGCGGGCACGGGTCATCACCATGGCAAGGCGCACCGCATTTATCCTTGTCATCATCGCGCTGTGCTATTCCCTGGCCGCTGTGATCTATTCCACCCAGGTGATCTACAAGGTCAAGCTCAACTACGCGGTCATCCTTGAGCAGTTCGGCGGCAAACGCCAGGCCGTCACCGATGTGGGCTGGCATTACAGGCTCCCCTTTTTCACAAAACTTGAAAAAGAGGTACCGCTGATGAACCAGAACATGTACCTGGGCGGGTCATCAGCCCCCATAAAAATTATCTCAGAAGAGAATGTGGCCCTGTGGACATCGGCCCTGATGACCTTTAAAATAAAGGACCTGAAAAAATGGGGCATTGAAAACCTCTCCCCGGAAATCCTGCTCCAGGGGGATTTCGACGGCATTTCCAAAGATATCCTCCAGGGCGAAGAGGTCAACAAACTTATCTCCGACCGAGAAACAATCAAGGAAAAAATTTTCCACGCCCTGAAAAACAGACCCATCAACCAGGACGGCCCCACCCTGGAAGGCAAATACGGAATAGCGGTGGTCTCCTTCGTTCTCAACGAAACCCGGTTCGGCGACAAGCTGGTGGAAGCCACCGAGGAAAAAAAGCGGCGCCAGCTCATTGCCGAGGCGGAAAATTATGCGGCGGACCAGGAGTCCGACCGGATCAGAAAGCTTTACAAAGCCTATCTTGACGGAATCCGTTCCCTGCATCTGGCCCTTGGCGGGGCGGAAAACGACGGGGTAAACCCGGCCCTGTTTGAATTCCTATCCCAGCAGAAATGGGCCACGGCCTACGAAAAGAACCAGAGCGACCAGAAGACATTTGTCCTCCACGGCAGCACCAGTCCCCCGGCCCTTACCCTGCCGTCCATCCGGAAAAGACATAAGGCAGCAAGGAAACCAGGACCCGACGCCCAGAAAAAAACACCTTAATTCTTGTGCAACCGGGGAGACGCCCATGGCCAAACGAATTACAAAGCAGAAAACCTATATCACCCTGCCCGAGGAAACCATTAAGAAAATCGAATCCATGGTTTCCTTCTGGAGTTACGATACCAAGGCATTTGTCAGGTCCCGCCTGAATCAGTACAGCCCGCCCCACCCCGTCGTCGCGGGGATAAAGGAGCTGGGCCATCTTATCTTTTTCATGCGCCGGAAAAAAAAGCAGATGAACGTGCTCAACAACCCGGCCATCCTCAGGGACTGGAAAAAGCGGTTCCTCTATTCCGGGGAAACCAATCCCGGAGCCTCCTGGAACCGGATCATCGAAAAGGAGCTGACCAAAGCCGAATACCAGTACCTCATTGCTGTGCTGGACCGCGAACTCACCGACCTCCACGTACCGGTTGAACTGGCGGAGATGTTCGATAAAATCTACCGGGCACACATCCGCAAAGAGCATATTGAGGATCCGGACGTGCCCAAGGCCCCCATCATGCTGGTGGAAGGGACGTCAGGCAGCGGCAAGAGCGCCACGGTGAGGGAGGCCCTGGAAACGGTGGTCTTCAGGAATGAAGTGATTCCGGCCGTGGACTGGAGGCGGAAAAAGGAAGAAATCCTGGCAGACCACAGCCTCTTTGCCTCCCTGGAGGATGTGGACCCGGAATTTGCCATGAAAATTGCCAGGAAAAAGAAACTGGACTTCTACCGCCGCCTGGCCGCCATCCCCATTCTCCGCCGGATCTTCAAAAAACGGATCATGAAAAACCTCACCCATTTCGAAGAGCAGGGCATCATGGTGGACGCCTCCATCATCACCCCCAACGACTACCAGACCGCCCTGTCCGGAGAGCCGGGCAACTATTTCAAACGGGCCATGGGCAACCCCAAGGTCACCTCCATCCGCCACATTGAAGAGGCCCATTCCGCCTTCGGCAAATCCGAAAGCAGCCCGGGCGGCGGGGGCTCGGAAAAGCAGCAGCGCACCCTCATCGACACCACCAATATCGTGCTGGACGAGATAATCGACGGCCGGCGGGACTGTTTTCTCATTGCCACCTCGGACCAGGCCCACCGCTTTGATTCGGCCATTTACCGACGGTTCGTTGAAAAGGGATGCATCGTGGACATCTCCAAATTCTGGATGAACAAGGACAACCTAAAACGGATCATCTTCCTGGAGATCAACCGCCACCAGATCCCCACCCAATACTCCCCGGACTCCGAAGAGCTTGACCAGGCCGCAGAAAAAATCTACGCCATTTTCAAGGAAAGAAGTCTGAAAATCAGTCCGGCCTACGTCAGAAAGCTGGTGGAATCCATCATCAATATCCGGGGGGATTTCATCCTGGACTTTCTGGATAACAGCATTTTGATTCGCTCCGCCTTCCAGCTGGTGGCGAAAAACGTATACGGAGAACTCTATTCCAAGGTGGTGGACCGAATGGACCGGGATGTATCCTGGGACGAATATGTGGGGGGCATCAAGGACAAGTTCTCAGAAATGGCCAACAACTGCTTCAACTACGGGGTCAGCGAAGACAAGGGCGTGGTCCTCACAGGCCCCCCGGGCTCCGGTAAAACCTTTTTGGTGCGGACCTGGCTCTCCTCCAACCTCAAGGTCCATGACATCGCCACCTCGCCCTCGGCCCTCCAGGACCCCTCCAGCCCGGTCCACGGTGCCGTCTCCAACCTGGAAAAGGTCTACGACATCGCCAAAATGGTCGCCCCCACCGTTATTTTCTTTGACGAAGGCGACGCCCTGGCCCCCAAGCGCAGCGGCACCGGCGGCCAGCCCTCGGACGCCCTGACCAATAAATTCCTGAACATTATCGACGGTGAAATCCCCCTGAACAAGGTCTTCACCGTGCTCACCACCAACCGCCTGGATATCCTGGACCCGGCACTGATCCGGTCCAAGCGATTGAAAACCCTGGAAATTTCCGGCCACATGCGGCAGAAGGACATCTTTGACATCATCAAAAAGCAATTCGAAAATGTGCCCCATTCCAGGGAATTCGAGGTGGAAAAAATCATTGAGACGGCCCAGGGCATCTGCAACACCCCGGCCGACTATACCTCTTTCACGGAAAAGGCCATTGCGCTGTGCTCCACCGAATACAAAGTGGTCCAGAAGCTGAGAGACCTGGACACAAGTACGGAAACCGAAAAATGCGATTTTGTGAAACTCAACTTCAAGACCATCCTGGGCATCCTGGATGCGGTCAAGGCACCGCCCCTGCTAAAATCCAATATCAAGAACGACCTGCAGAATTTTGTCACCCACTATGACCAGGTTCTGGAATCAGTGGCCCATGTGGAAACGGAAAAAGATTATCCCCTGGTGGAAACCCACCTGGAATCGGCCCGGCGGGAGATCTCCCAGAGCCCGGTGAGAAAAGGCAGTGTCCAGCTCAACGAATTCCTTGAAACCGAGCTGAGCAAGGAGCCCCAGGTGGGCTTCATTATCGGTGTGGGCGCCAACGACATGACAGGGATGCTGTTGCCCATCGCCACCAGCCTCACCGGCCGGGTGGAAAGCCAGCCCATCATCGTCACCGGCGCCGTCTCCTCATCCTCCCCCAACGCGGCCCAGTTGGATATGGCCGTGCAGATGACCAAACAGTCGGCCCAGGAAGCCCTGACCATGGTGAAAAACTACATCCAGGAACTGACCCCGGACATCAGCATTCCCTGGCTTTTCGGGGATTTTCTCAAACGCTACTCCCTCCACCACCAACTGCTCTCCGCCTCCTACAACGTGGGCGGTCCCTCGGCGGGCTATGCCCTGGCCCTCAACACCCTCTCGGCCCTCCTGCGCATCCCCCTGTGCATTGACTTCGGCATCACCGGCGCCCCCTGGACCAAGGGCGTCAGAAAAGACGAGGTCGGCGGCTCCGTCATCATCGGCGGCCACCGGAAAAAAACCGAAAAGGTCCTGCTCTACCTGAGGCGGATGTACATGCCCCTGCAGAACTACAAGGACCTGGAGCCGGAGTTCCTCATCGGCTACTGGCAGCGGCAAAAGGACATCATCGCCGTCACCCATTTTGCCGACCTCATGCCCGAAGTCCTCACCCTGGACGACACCCACAACAACATGAGGGAAGACCTGATCGAAAAAAGGATCTCCTACAAAAAGGAAAAGTATTACGCGGAAAAAAGCACCCCGGACCTCAAAGAGGAAATCATTCAGACCAAAAAACAAATGCGTCAGCGGGCCGAACGGGAAATCCTCCTCCGGGTCAACGCCATCCGCCGCTACCTCCAGGACGATAACCGGGAAAAATACATTTCCCATGAACAGATTTTTAACAAGTATATGGAGGGATAAACCTATGTGGTAACCCCCGTGCTGTTCTGGCGTTTGATAGTCTTATTCATCCATTAAGCGAAAAAAACATTCGCCTAATCCATGAGCATCCAGAGAAATGAACAGCACAATAACAGAATTCCACAGATCTTAAGATACTTATTAACGGTATCGGCAAACTCTGCTCCATGATTCTCTATTAATTTTTCATTGTTTGTTTTGCTCTTGGCAAGCAGTAAAAAAAAGACGGCAAACAAAGCAAAGGAGATCGGTAAAAAAAGATCAAACATAATAAAAACCTATCGCTGAGATGGATGGGTGAATCGATCGACGCCACCCAAATCCGAACACCGGCCCCACATTTCAAGACCATATAAAAAAAGTATAATATAAAAGAAGCCCTGAAAGCATAACACCAACACCTTCAAGAATTAATTGCATCCCAGAATGTTCTTTAACGGGATGGCGTTGAAAAAGATGCTTTACCTTAAATACAGGGCCACCAAGTGACTTTCTTTTTAACCCGGCGATTATCAGAAAAAAGCCCGCCAGTTCGCCAATAATTATAATGGCCCAGACACTTAATAATTTTATTTTCCAGTGTATTCCCATGAGCAGAATTTTATAAATGGGCTTATTAGGGCACTGAGGGGCGGGCATACCGGGGAGCGGCAGCCGCTTCCGGGATGCCCGCCCCGGTGTTTGTACGGGCCAGGCACCCGGAAAAGGCCAATCTTAATCGTCTCTTAATGCCACTGGTTTGCCGAGGATCTCGGACCAGACCACGGCCTGCTGGAGGGGATTCCGGGGCAGGGCCCCCTGGAAGGTGGGCAGGCCTTCAATGGCGGCCGCCCCAGGCCCGGCGGCAGCAGGTGCCGACGCCGGCTTAGCAGGCTTTTTTCTGGGGCTTGCAACCGGTTCGGCAATATAGGGTTCAGCGGCTCTTTTTTCTGCCGGAACTGTTGCAGGGCGGTCTTCGGGCAAAACAATCTCGATTTCCTCTTCCGCCATCTCTTCCCAAACCCTGCCGCTCTTTTCAGCTTCGGCCTTCCGCTTGGCCTCCAGGGCCTGCCTTTCCAGTTCCCGGGAAAACTCCCTGAGGGCTTCCCCTAACTTGCCGAACAGGGGAAACCGCTTCTTTTTGGCTTTTTTAGGCCGGACCGGCTTCTTTTTTTTCTTGCCCAGCCCCCTGAGTATTGAGGGCAGGACAAAAAAGGCAAGAAACAGGATAAGGGTAATCAGGTCGTCAAATTCCATGATCCCTTCCTTTATTTCTGGGGTTCAGGCCCGGATGATTCCGGGGTGGCGATCTTGTCCCTCATCTTGGTGTCGGCGGAAATATTCTGCATCTTGTAATAGTCCATTATGCCCAGGTTGCCGCTTCGGAAAGCGTCGGCCATGGCCAGGGGCACCTTGGATTCGGCCTCCACCACCTTTGCCCGCATCTCCTGGACCCGGGCCTTCATCTCCTGTTCCTGGGCAAATGCCATGGCCCGCTTTTCCTCGGCCTTGGCCTGGGCAATCTTCTTATCCGCCTCGGCCCGATCCGTCTCAAGCTCGGCCCCGATGTTCTTGCCCACATCCACGTCGGCGATATCGATGGAAAGGATCTCATAGGCAGTGCCCGCATCCAGCCCCTTGGTCAGGACGGTCTTGGAAATGGTGTCCGGGTTTTCCAGCACCTCCTTGTGGGTGGTGGCAGAACCGATGGTGGTGACGATGCCTTCCCCCACCCGTGCCAGGATGGTTTCCTCGCCGGCGCCGCCCACCAGGCGGTCGATATTGGCCCGGACCGTCACCCTGGAAATGGCCTTGAGCTGGATGCCGTCCTTGGCCATGGCCGCCACAAGGGGCGTTTCAATCACCTTGGGGTTGACCGACATCTGAACCGCCTCCAACACATCCCGGCCGGCCAGGTCAATGGCGGCAGTACGGTTGAAAGACAGCTCTATATTGGCCTTGTCCGCCGCGATAAGGGCTTTTACCACCCGGGAGACATCCCCTCCGGCCAAAAAGTGAGATTCCAAACTGTCCGTGGGGATATTAATCCCCGCCTTTACGGCCATGATCTTTGACTCCACAATCAGCTTGGGCGGCACCTTTCTGAACCGCATGAAAATAATATTGAACAGCCCCACCTTGGCGCCGGAAACAAGGGCCTGGATCCACAGGCCGATGTAGGAAAATGCAAAATACACCAGAACCAGGCCGATAATGCCCGCGATGATGAACAAAATGTACATAAGCTGCATAAGTCACCTCTTTAATATTGAAATTTTTATTGGTCTTTTTCGTTTCGTTCTACCACAATCCTGTTACCGGTAACCTCTGCCACCCGTACCGGGACGCCTGCCTCAATGAACTCTCCGTCCGCCACCACATCCAGCCGGACATTGTCGATCAGGGCGGTACCCGCCGGCCGCAGGGCCGTCAGGGTGCGGCCGGTTTTATTTAAATGGGCGGCCAGATCCGGGGACTGGGACATCACCCCTTCATCTGCCGACAATTCCTTTTTAAGCGCCAGGGGCGACGCTGCCAGGATCTTCATCCCGGCCAGAAACACCAGGGGCAGCACCAGGATGTCGCATCCCATGAGAATATAAAAAGCGCCGGGGGAAATGGTTGTAAAGGCCAGGTACAGGGAATACCCAAGCACCCCCAGGGCAATCACCGTCAGCATCCCCATGGAGGGGATGAACACCTCGGCCACCACCACCAGTGCGCCGACGGCCTGCAATATAATTGGAAACAGCCAGGCTTTCATTATCCGTCCTCTTTTTCTAGATTAACCTGTTCTACAATAACCTGGTTCCGGGAGACCTCGGCCACCCGGACATGGGCACCCGGATCAATAAAATCGCCCCGGGTGATGGCATCGACTTTCCTTTCCGCTTCCCCGTCCCGGATGCGGATCTTGCCCGAAGGCCGCAACTGGGTGAGGGCCACCCCGGTATTGCCCGGGGATATGCCGGCAATTGCTTTGGAGTCAGCATGGGAATCCTGCAAAGTGGCGTCCAGATAGGGGCCTTTCACCACGGCTGAAAGCAGGGGCAGCACATAACGGATCATAGAAAAAGACACCGCCAGGGCGGCCAGGGCGGCACCCATCACCAGGCCGACATTTTTCACCATAAGCCGCCCCTCCCATGGCAGGGTGGGGTCGGGCAGCACAAACCCCTGAAAAGAGAGGACCAGGCCCACGGCAATGACCAGAATGGCAGTGATCCCTGCAATGCCGAATCCGGGCAGGACAAATACCTCCACCCCCAGAAGGAGAAAGCCGATGAGGAAAATCAGCAGCTCGGTATAATCCGCCAGGCCCGCCATATACTGGTTAAAAAATACCATGCCCAGGCAAAGGATACCGATGATGCCGGGCAGCCCGAATCCCGGGGCCTTGATTTCCGTGTACAGGGCACCGATGCCGATGATCATGAGGATGGGCAGAAAGGGCTGCATGGC
Organism: Desulfobacter sp.; assembly: GCA_028768525.1. Lineage (NCBI taxonomy): Bacteria > Pseudomonadati > Thermodesulfobacteriota > Desulfobacteria > Desulfobacterales > Desulfobacteraceae > Desulfobacter > Desulfobacter sp. The sequence goes on from CP054837.1 coordinate 2,930,804, forward strand.
CCGGACCAGGTCCTCGGACCAGGTTTCGGCAACCTCGGTTTTTCCATACGCCCCGTAACCCAGAAAATCCATGGCCTCATCAATATTTTGTACGCTCTGCCGCGAAAACCCAAGGGTCAGGGCCTCTTTATCATCCATGGTCAGCAGTTCGCCGGCCTTTACAATGGTTTTCTTCCGGGTGACGCTTTTCTTCTCTGCATCGGTGAGATCCCCGTAGGCGGTCTTGTCCATATACCGGGTTTCACCCGCCAGATCCACCCGGTAGACCTCCATGGACTTGGTCACCATGGCCTCGGCCAGCACCTCGGGGTAGCCGTTCCGTTTGGCCAGGGTCCGGAACTGTGCCCTGAGAACGGTTTGTGTCTTCTCACCGGCCTCTTTATGGCCGTCCCCGGTCTGAATAATGGGGGCGCAGTCCCCGATCAGGGTATTCTCCTTCATGATCAGGGTGCCGGCGGACAGGGCAATGAGGGCGCCGGCGGAGATGGCTTTTTTTTCCACATAGGCCACGGTCCTCTCCTTTGGGACGCCGGACAGGGCCTCCACAATCTCAAAGGCGGCATCCACCCGTCCGCCGAAGGTGTCCAGCTTAAAGACCAGCACAGCGGTCTTGTCTTCTTCAACGGATTTCAATGCCCGCCGGATATAGGCGGCCATTCCCGGCTCAACCGTCCCGGAGACCGGTATGATGTACAGGTGCGGAGAAGGTGGCGCTGCCGCCGGCCCGGAGAAAAATCCGGAAAGGAAAAACGCCAGGCAGATCAATACAAGAATTTTTTTTATGGAAACCATCATGTCCCTTATCATTTCCTAAAAAAGAAAGAATACTTTAGGCATTATACCACGATTGTTAGGAATTCAACCCCAATAATGCCCTATATTTTTACGATACCAGGCCGCCCCGCTGAATCCGGTTGCATTTTTAGGCAAAAAAAGCTAATTTTTACCAGCTGATTTTCAGCCTTGTTAATATTATTTTGCCCAAGGATTTCTCAACCCGACATCCGTAATTTTTAAGGACATAATTCTTATGCAGCCCGGCACCGGAAAGCCCTTCACCGGCAATCAAACCTATTCAATCATCTTCTGGATCACGATGCTCACGGCCCTGTTTGCCGCCCAGGGGTGTTCAATCAAGCAGGACATGATGTCCCATCTTTCTTCCAGCATCATGAATAACAATGACCTCGAGATGGTCAAGGACGGGGCCCCGGCCTACCTGCTCATGGTGGACAGCCTGATTTCCCAGGATCCCGGCTCCGAAGAGATACTCGCTGCAGGGGCGCGGCTGTACACCGCCTATGCCGATGTATTTGTCACGGACAAAGAACGGTCCAAAAAAATGGCGGACAAGGCCATGGGCTATGCCCTGGATGCCGTCTGCAGTGCCGAGGACAGGGCCTGCGGCCTCAAAGAGATGGATTTTGAACAATTCAAAGCCGTTGTGGAGGAGATGGATGAGGACGACCTGCCCTATCTCTTCGGGCTGGGCAATTCCTGGGCCTCATGGATCATGGCCAACAAGGACGACTTCAACGCCCTGGCCGATATCTCCCGCATTGAAACCATCATGAAACAGGTGGTGAAGCTGGATGACACTTACAGGGACGGGGCTGCCTATCTTTACCTGGGAACCCTGGCCACCTTCCTGCCCCCGGCCCTGGGGGGAAAACCCGAGCAGGGCAGAGCCTATTTTGAAAAGGCCATCTCGCTGTCCAGGGGCAAAAATCTCATGACCAAGGTCATTTATGCCAAACTGTACGCAAAGATGATGTTCGACCGTCCCCTGCACGACCGGCTGCTCAAAGAGGTCATGGCCACCGATCCGGACATCCCCGGCTACACCCTGATCAACACCTATGCCCAGCAGCAGGCCCGGCAGTTGCTGGCGGAGGCCGACGACTATTTTTGATGGCCTGATTATTTCTAATCTGATTATTTTTAACCTTTAAGAGAGACAAATATGTTGAAAAGACTCATCCCCATCGCCGTATCCATCCTGGTTATTTTATCTGCTCCGGCATTTGCCCTTACCCTTAAAATCGCCACCATCTCACCGGAAGGATCCATGTGGATGGAAAAGATGAGGGCCGGCGCCAAAGAGGTGGCAGAAAAAACCGATAACCGGGTGAAATTCAAATTCTACCCCGGCGGGGTCATGGGCAACGACAAGGCCGTACTCAGAAAAATCCGCATCGGCCAACTCCAGGGCGGTGCCGTGGTGGCCGGCAGCCTCACCCCCTTTTTCCCGGCCAACCAGATCTATGCCCAGCCCATGAAATTCAAGTCCCAGGAAGAGGTGGATTATGTCCGGCAGCACATGGATACCTTCATCACCGAGGGGCTGGAAAAGGCGGGCTTTGTCACCTTCGGGCTCAGCGGCGGCGGCTTTGCCTATATCATGTCCAAAGAGCCCATTGAAAGCGTTGAAGACCTGCAGAAACGAAAGGTATGGATACCGGACAACGACAGTTTCAGCCAGGCGGCCGTGAAAAGCTTCGGGGTTTCCCCCATCCCGCTGCCCCTGGCCGATGTCCGCACCAGCCTGCAGTCCGGGCTCATCGACACCGTGGGCACATCGCCGGTGGGGGCCATTGTGCTCCAGTGGCACACCCAGATCAAATATGTGACCAATATCCCGCTGCTCTACCTCCATGCCGCCCTGGCCGTTGACAAGAAAAAATTCAAACGGATTTCCGCCAAAGACCAGGAAATCGTCAGGGATGTCATGACCCGGGCCTTCAGGGAAATCGACCGCCAGAACCGGGAGGATGATGCCAAGGCCATTGATGCATTGAAAAAGCAGGGCATTAAATTCATCACCCCGGGCGAGGACCTGCTGAAAGAGTGGCAGCTTCGGGCGGAAACAGCGTCTGAAAACATGGTCTCCTCCGGCGCCCTGCCCAAGGAAGCGGTGGAACGGCTTGACGCCCTGCTCTCGGAGTACCATAAAACCAACCCGGAAAATACAGGCGCTGCCCAATAATCCCATGCGCCGGCTGATATCCATTTTACAGAAAATCGAAGACGGGGTGCTGGTGTTCCTGCTCCTGGCCATGATCTTTACGGCCGTACTCCAGATTTGCTTAAGGAATTTCTTTGATGCCGGCATTGTCTGGGCCGACCCCCTGGTCCGGGTGCTGGTGCTCTGGCTGGGCCTCATCGGCGCCATGTGCGCATCGAGAACCGGCAACCACATCAGCATCGACGTTATTTCCAGATACCTTCCCAAAGGGGTAAAACGCTTTACCAGCCTGGCTGTATATCTGTTCACCGCCGGCGTCACCGGGCTGATGACCTGGCACAGCCTCCGCTTTGTCGCCATGGAAAAAGCCGACGGCATGACCGCCTTTGCCAATGTCCCGGCCTGGGTCTGCGAGGTCATCATCCCCGGGGCCTTTGCCGTCATCTGCATCCGGTACACCCTCTTTTTCATTAACCACAGCCGCCAATTATTCAATTCCAAACCATGACCTATACCATTATCGGCATACTCATCCTTGCTGCCTTTTTAGGCGCCCCGCTCTTCTCGGTTATCATTGCCGGGGCCATGCTGGGATTTTACCATTCTGAAATCGACCTGTCGGTCATGGCCATCGAGCTCTACCGGATCGCCGACACCCCCATTCTGCTGGCCCTCCCCCTGTTTACCTTTGCCGGTTACATCCTGGGGGAAAGCAATACCTCAAAGCGGCTGGTACGGCTGACCCAGGCTTTCCTGGGATGGATGCCCGGGGGACTGGCCATTGTGGCCTTTGTGGTCTGCGCCCTGTTCACGGCCTTTACGGGAGCTTCCGGCGTCACCATCGTGGCCATGGGGGCCCTGCTCTATCCGGCCCTGAAAGAGGCGGGCTATGGTGATGATTTCAGCCTGGGGCTGGTCACCACATCGGGCAGCCTGGGGCTGCTGCTGCCCCCGTCCCTGCCCCTGATCCTATACGGGATCATTGCCCAGCAGATGAGTGAAGGGGCGGATATCTCCATTGAGTCCCTCTTTCTGGCCGGTATTTTCCCGGCCCTGCTCATGATCTTCATGCTGTCGGCCTGGAGTATCTGGACCAACCGTAAACATCCCCTGCCCCTGACCAAATTTGAATTCAGGGCCTGCCGGGCCGCCTTCAGGGAAGCCATCTGGGAAATTCCCCTGCCCCTGTTTGTCTTTTTCGGCATTTACTCGGGCTATTTTGCCGTGTCCGAAGCCGCCGCCGTCACCGCCATGTATGTTTTGGTGGTGGAGGTGATGATATACAAAGAAATCCCCCTCTCCCGGCTGCCCGGAATTATCCGGGAGTCCATGATCATGGTGGGGGGCATCCTGCTGATCCTGGGGGTTTCCCTGGCCCTGACCAACTACCTCATCGACGCCGAAGCCCCCATGCGGCTCTTTAGCCTCTGCCAGACCTTTGTGTCCAGCAAGCTGGTCTTTCTCATCCTGCTCAATATCTTCCTGCTGCTGCTCGGGGCCATGCTGGACATTTTCTCGGCCATCATCATCATGGTCCCCCTGATGCTGCCTGTGGCAGCAGAGTACGGGGTCCATCCCGTCCACCTGGGCATTATCTTTCTGGCCAATATGCAGATCGGGTATTTCACCCCGCCCGTGGGCATGAATCTTTTCATTGCAGGTTACAGGTTTAACAAACCCATTGTAGATATATACAAGGCCACCATTCCCTTCATGTTCGTACTGCTCCTCTCCGTGCTCATTATCACCTACTGGCCTGCCCTGAGCCTGTTTTTGATTTCTCTCTAGTTCCCCGGCCTCTTTTTAGCCCCATCCGGAGCCCGGGGAAAAAGATGTCCCGATTTCCCTTCGGAAAAGGAGGTGTACAATGTCAGGCAGCTTGGTTCATCAGACCCCGCAGGCAACCGCCCGTGCCCTGGAAAGGGAACTCAACCGCTACCGGGCCGTATTCGACAACGCCGGCGCCGGCACCATTATCTCCGAGGCCGATATGACCATCTCCCTGGCCAACGATGAGTTTTCCCGGATGAGCGGATACGCCCGGGGCGACATCGAAGGAAAAATGCCCTGGACCCGGATCGTGGCCTTTCCCGAGGACAGGGAAAAAATGATCCGTTACCACCGGACCCGGCGGATCGCCCCCGAACACGCGCCACGGGACTATGAGTTCACCCTCAAGGACAGCGGCGGCGGCCACAAACAGATCATTGCCAGGGTGGCCATGATCCCGGGAACGGACAAAAGTGTGGGTTCCTTTATCGATGTATCCCCCATCCTGAGGGCCAGGGAGGCCCTGCTGCACCGGGAAAATAAAAAACTGAGACGGGCACTGGGCAAAGGCACGCGGTTCTGCGGCATCGTGGGCAAAAGCCCGGCCATGGCGGAAGTCTACGAACTCATCCTCCGGGCGGCTGCCGCAGACGTGAACGTCATTATTTACGGGGAATCGGGAACGGGTAAAGAACTGGCCGCCAAGGCCATCCACACCATGAGCGACCGGTCGGATAAACCGTTCATCCCGGTCCACTGCGGTGCCATCCCCCCCAACCTCATGGAAAGCGAATTTTTCGGCGTCCGCCAGGGGGCCTTTACCGGGGCGCTTAAAAACCGCCCCGGCCTTCTGGACCTGGCCCACCACGGCACGCTTTTTCTGGACGAGCTGGGAGAAATGGATCTTAACTTCCAGGTGAAACTGCTCAGGGTGCTTGAAGGCGCGGGGTACATGCCCGTGGGAGGCCGGCAGGTCAAAATCCCGGACATCCGCATTGTTGCCGCCACCAACCGGAATCTGAACCAGTTGGTAAAGGCGGGAAAAATGCGGGAGGATTTTTTCTACCGCATCCATATCCTGCCCCTCTACCTCCCTCCCTTGAGGGAGCGAAAAGAAGACATCCCCCTGCTGGTCAGCCATTTCCTCGAAAAATACCAGGCCGGGATAACGGCCCTGCCCGGCCACCTCATGGCGTCCCTCCAGGCCCATGACTGGCCCGGTAATGTGCGGGAACTGGAAAATACGCTCCAGCGGTATATCAGCCTGGACAACCTCGACATTCTGGGCAGCGGCACGCCGGCAGCGTCACAGGCCCTGCCCTCCCCGGGCCGTGGGGATGCATCCCTGAAAACCGCATTAAACCGGTTTGAAAAAGCCTATATCACCAACATACTGAACCAAAACCAGTGGAACAGGAAAACCACGGCCGAGGCGTTATCCATCGGACGTAAAACCCTGTACATGAAAATGAGGAACCTGGGTATCAACCGACCGGGTCAAACCTGACCCAACGGGTCAGATTTGACCCGTTTCAACAAATCCCCCTAGGCACGCCCGGTTACCGGTCCGGCGTTAATCAAGGTCCTGCCGGCTCCGGCCCGCCCCGGCATGCTTTGTGAATTGACTCTCCATGATTGCGTCAATGCATCATCAACCCCTTATCTGCAAGGAGGAACCATGTCATCACTTTCGTCGGAAGAAAAATCCCGTTTTTCAACCCTGAACAAAGAAAACCTTGATTTCCTCATGAACCGGTACAACCGGGTCAACCGCTGGGTCATCGGCGACATGATCCGCAGGAGCGCCTACCACCACCCGGACAAAACCGCACTGGTCTTCAAAGAGCGCTCCCTGACCTACGCAGAACTGGAAAAGGAGACCAACCGGGTGGCCAACGGCCTGCTGGACCTGGGGGTAAAGAAATACGACCGGGTGGCCATACTGGCCCATAACACCATGGATCACGTCCTGACCTGGCTGGGGTGCTGCAAAATCGGGGCGGTCTACCTGGCCATCAATTACCTGCTCAAGGGAAAGGACGTCACCTATTGCATCGACCATTCAGAGAGCCGGGTTTTCATTGTGGAAGACGCCCTTTACAGTTTAGTTGAAGGGGTGATTGACGACATGGGCACGGTTCAGTCCTTTATCTGGTCCGATGACATGGCCGGTACGGCGCCGCCCTCGGACCGGTTCAAAGATTTTAAAACCTGGTACCGGGCCTATCCGGACACCGAGCCCCAGGCCATCCTTCGCATTGAGGATCCCTGCCAGATGACCTATACTTCGGGCACCGAATCCCTGCCCAAGGGGGTCATCATTTCCAACCAGGCCCTCATGGCCCAGTACATGGGCGCCATCATCGACGGCAACTACGAGGCCTCCGACATCAACGTCAATGCACTGCCCATCTACCACTGCGCCCAGCGGGACGTATTCATGAATCCGGTTTTCTGGCTGGGGGGCACCAATATCCTGGTTACGCCTGAAATCGACACCATCCTGAAAACCATCGACCAATACCGGGCCAATATGTTCTTTGCCCCGCCCACGGTGTGGATCGGCCTGCTCCGCCACCCGGACTTTGACAAGTACGATCTTTCCTGCCTGAAAAAATGTTATTACGGGGCCTCCATCATGCCCGTGGAAGTACTCAAGGAAATCCTTGAGCGGCTGCCCGGGGCAGGGGTGTACAACTACTACGGCCAGACGGAACTGGCTCCCTACCACACCATCCTCAAGGCCGAGGATGCCATGGACAAGCTGGGCTCCGCCGGCATGGCAGGGCTGAATATGGAATCCCGGCTGGAAGATGAAACCGGGGCCCAGGTCGCGGACCCGGGGCAGCCCGGCGAAATCTGCGGCAGAGGCCCCCATGCCATGATCATGTACTTCAAAGAACCTGAAAAGACCGAAGAGGCCATGGTCGGCGGCTGGTTCCACTCCGGAGATATCGGCATTGAGGATGCCGACCGTTACATCTCCGTGGTGGACCGGAAAAAAGACATGATCAAAACCGGCGGGGAAAACGTCTCCACAAGGGAGGTGGAAGAGGCCATCTACCTGGACAAGCGGGTGGAGGAAACCGCCGTCATCGGCCTGGCCCATGCCAAATGGGTGGAGGCCGTGGCCGCCGTGGTGGTCCCCCGGAAGGGTGAAGCAATAGATGCCCAGGAGATCATCGACCTTTGCCGCGAACACCTGGCCCCCTTCAAGGTGCCCAAAAAAGTGGTGATTGTGGACGCCCTGCCCAAGACCCCAACGGGTAAAATCCTGAAACGGGATATGCGGGAGGAATACAAAGACCTTTTCTCCGCTGACCGATAGACGGCAGGAAGCAGCAATGTCCCTGCGCAGAATAATCCTGCGCAGTGCAAGAAAACACTTGCTTCTGGCCTGAGAATCATTTATAAAATGCACCACACTCAGGGGCGATTAACTCAGCGGGAGAGTGCTACCTTCACACGGTAGAAGTCACTGGTTCAATCCCAGTATCGCCCACCATAAAAATAAAGGGATTATGGAATTTATCCATAATCCCTTTTTGATTTTATGGCCTGTTTATTTTCGCATTCATAAAATCCCCTTTTTTACTGCAGTCGTTGGCAAACCCAAGGAATTTAAAGACAATTTAAAATCCTTAAGAAACCTGACACTTATCACCGCTCTGATTTCAACGGCTTCCAAAATCCAGCAGTCTGTTTATCGTATCCACGTAGATTTTATTCCGGCAGGGTTTTGACAGGTGGAGAACCTTCGGGTCCTCTTTTTGCAATCCGGCCAAAGACTCCAGAAACTCAATATTCCCTGAGACAAACAGTACGGGAACGGTTTTGTCCTTTTCCCTGATGAAGCGGTACACATCCATCCCGTTCATTCCGCCGGTCAGGATATAATCCAAACAGATACCGTCATAGGCATTTTTTCCAATCAATTCCTCGGCACGGCGGCCGTCCGGTGCCACATCCACCCTGTGGTTGAAAGGGGGGCGGCTCAGTATCTGTTTCTGGATACTCGAAATTTCTTTCTCGTCTTCCACAATTAGAATGCGTTTTCCTGTGTGCAGCACACTGTGGTTCAATGCCTCTTTTTCCTCTTCGGTGAGTTCCTTTTCCATGGCCGGGAAACAGAGGATAAAAGTGGCGCCACCGTCGGCGCCGGAGCGAACCCGGATATTGCCGCTGTGCTGTTCCACATATTTTTTGACATTGGCCAGGCCGTAGCCCGTGCCCTTTGTATCCGGGCCGTAAGCATCTATTTTGTCCCTGCTTCCTTTCAAGGTAAAGGACGGATCGTAAATGCGGTCCAGGTAGGCGTCGGGGATGCCGCAGCCGTTATCTGCCACCTCGACACAAATCATGCCCCTGTCATTAAAGGTCCGTATCCGGATTTCAGGCTCCCCGGTCAACTCAACGGCGTGGAGTGCATTCTGAACCAGATTGACAAGGGCATGCTCAATCATCCCGGGATCTGCGAACAATTCGGGAAGAGCCTCTTCCGCCTCAAACCTGAAAACCACCTTGTCCGCATCCTTTCCCATGAGGCGGACCACCTGCTCAATTTTCCCGTTGAGGTTGAAAAATTCAGGCTTGGGGGAACGGTCCTTGGCAAAGGCCACCAGGTTTTTTGTCAGATTTTTCCCCCGTTGGGACTGGTCGAAAATCAACCGCATTGTGCGTTTAACATCCATATTGTCGAAATCTTCGATAAGCAGTTCGGCACTGCCCATGATCACGGCAAGGACATTGTTGAAATCATGGGCCATTTTTCCAGCAATCTGGCCCACCAGGGCGTATTTTTTCTGCTCCGCCACAAGATTCTGCACCCGGATTTTTTCTTCTTCCTCCCACTGGCGCCGTTCAATTTCCTCTTTTAGTTCCCGGTTGGTCATCTTCAATTCATCGGCCTGGCGGTTCAGCCGCCGGAACATATCGTCCAAGGTGGTTTCCAGCAGCTTTATCTCATTTTTTTCTGAAGGGATCACAGGCATTTTTTTTCCGGTTCCAGGACCCATCCGACCGGTTTTGGATACAAGCCGCCTCAGGGGGATAAAGACCTGCCGCTTCAAAAAAAGAAGGCCCACCACCACAGCCCCGGCCCCGGCCAGGAGAATATAAGCAAGGGAAGTGGCCATGGCGTTCCTGCCCCTGGCAGAAATTTTGTCCGGAATCCTGGATTTAATCACAAAGGCGGTATCGCCTTCAATGCCCGGATAGGCTTCATACACATACACCATGCGGTCCTCTTTATCCCTTACAACCCGCCGGGACGCCTGTTCCCCGGTGTCCGCCAGAACAGGCCGGGCCTCGGACGAACCGGGGGGGAGCAGGACAAAATCCACCTGGGTCTGCTCCCTGAGCAGGGCAAGCAGGGCAGGGGTGATCAAGCGGCCCATCACAGCCGTCCCCCGCACAGGCCCCTGGTTATGATTGTTCAGGATGGGACGGGCGGCCAGGATCATGGGGCCGCGGGAGGTGGTATAAATGCCTGACAGGCCGGAGCGGAAAAGCGCCATACCCTCTGTACGATAATTGAGTGCCGGATGATTTTCCGGGAAGCTCGGACCGGGGAAAAGCCGGGGCACAATATCCCGGCCGGTATCCAGTTCAACGGCCCTGCCGTAAACAACCTTTCTGTTGGTGTCTATGAAATAAATCAGGTTGACCGCATTATCTTTAAAGGTGCTTAAGGGCAGATTCGTTTCTATATACTCCCCGGCGCCTGATGTGATGAAGGTGTAGGTTTCATCCCAGGCCGACCAGTCGTGGAGCAGGGAATCCAGATGATGAATTTCCCTGGCCACTGCCCGGCTGACCCGTTTGGCATTTTTCACTGCCTCGTCACCTTCGATGGACTGGAAACTGGGAAGGAAAATATAGGTATTGACCGCCAGGGTCGCCGCCCCGAAAAATACGAAAAAGAAGAGCAAAACAAAAACGAATTTTGCTTTTATGGTCACCACGCGCCCCTTTCCTGGAAAACGGGTTCATATCTCAGCACGGAACCATACCATAAGCACCTAAAAAAACATAGACTTTAACCTGAGGCTTCCTGCTCCCGGCGAAGGTATGCATCGTAATACCCGGCCACGGCTTCGGTGGTTTCCCTGAACTGCCCATCGTCAACCGTCAGCGGCCTTTCCTGCAAGGTCAACCGGTGCATCACCCGGCGCATGGCCACATAGGCCTCCTGCAGCATCTGGCTCTCTCCGGCTGAAATCAGCCCCTCCACACTCAGCCCTTCCATAAGCCGGATATTGTCGGTCCATACCGCCACATCGGGATGGGCATGGGCGTGGCGGAGGGTCAGGTACTGCACGAGAAATTCAATATCCACAATCCCCCCACGGCCCTGCTTCAAGTCGAAAACACCCGGTTCGTACTCAAGCCGCTGCTTCCGCATCCTTTCCCGCATCTCCCCCACCTCTTTTTGCAGGGTATCCGGCTCCCGACTTCGGGTAAGCACCTTATGCCGGATTTTCTCAAAGCGTTTGAACAGGGCAGGATCTCCTGCCACGGGGCGGGCCCGGATCAGGGCCTGGTGCTCCCAGGTCCAGGCCTGGTTCTCCAGGTAGTCCTCAAAGGCCTCCACATGGGAAACAATGGTCCCGGAATCGCCGCCGGGCCGCAGGCGCATGTCCGCCCCGTAAAGGGTGCCGGCGGCGGTATGCATGGTCAGGGCGTGGATCACCCGCTGGCCCAGGTTGGAGTAGAACCGGACTGTGTCAATGGACCGGTCACCGCCCTGGGTATAGCCGGGCTCCGCATCAAAGAGAAAAACCAGGTCCAGGTCTGACTTGTACCCCATTTCCAGGCCCCCGACCTTGCCGTAGGCCACAACGGCAAACCGGCACCCGCTGATGCCTGAATCCGGTATCCCTTCAGGAAGTCCGTACTTGGCCGTAACAATATCCAGGGCCGACGCCAGCACCTGGACCAGAACGGTTTCGGCAATCCAGGTAAGATGGTCGCTGACTTTCATCAGCGGATAGTTGCCGCTGACATCGGCGGCCGCCACCCTCAGGGTGTTGATCTGCCGGAACATATTGAGTTCCTCCAGCAGGAATTCAACATCCCCCTTGGGGGTCCGTTCCATGCGCCGGGCCATCTCCTTTTCCAGGGCATCCCGCTTGGGCGGGGCGTACAGGGTTGCCGGATGCATGAGTTCGTCCAGCAGGGCAGGGTGGCGGCTCAGAAAATTGATGATCCAGGGGCTTTTCCGGGCCAGTACCACAAGGGTATCCAATGCCCCCTTGTTTTCGATGAGCAGGCCAAGGTAAGTGGTGCGGCGCTCAATGGTAACCACCAGGTCCAGAAGCCGGTTGAGTACAGCCTGGGCATCCGAGGCCCGGCCGGCCTTTTTCACCAGGCGGGGCACCAGCCTGGCCAGTTTTTTCCGCCCCCCCGGGGAGAGGCGCTGGGTATTGGGGTGGCCGGCCAGGGAGCGCAGCAGGCTTAAAACCTGGCCGGGATCCTCGTAGCCGGCAATGGAGATGGCATCGCCCAGAAACTGGGGATCATTGATATTTTCCCAGATCCGGCTCAGGTCCTGGTTGTTGCGGTCTTCCCCCTCGTCATGGTCCTCTTCCACCAGAAGCTGGGAGAAATGGCCGTGTACAAGGCCCAGCACCCGGCCGAGTTCTGAATAGAAGGCCTCAACCGATGCAAACCCGGCAGAGAAGGCCAGTACCTGTCGCTGAACCGGATCTTCCGGAATATCATGGGTCTGGCGGTCCTGGTATTCCTGGAGCCGGTTTTCCACCATCCTCAGGAAACAATAGGCAGACTTTAATTCCTCACAGGTTTTGGCATTGATACATTTTTGATCAAGCAGCAGGTCCAGTACCCTGAGGATGGGCCGGACCTGCAGGTCCGGTTCCACACCGCCCCTGATGAGCTGGAAAAGCTGGCCGAAGAACTCGATTTCACGGATCCCCCCGGCCCCCAATTTGATATTGTTTTTCAGCTTTGCGCTTTTCACCTGGAGGGTGATCCGGTGCTTCATGTCCCTGAAGGAATCAAAGGACCCGTAGTCAAAGTACCGCCTGTAAATAAAGGGTTTCAAGTCACCGAGCAGCGCCTCCCCGGCGGCCAGGTCTCCGGCCACGGGCCGGGCCTTGATCATGGCGTAGCGTTCCCACTCCCTGCCCTGGGACTGGTAGTACTCTTCAAAGGCCGCCGCACTCATGACCAGGGGCCCGCTGTCGCCGAAGGGCCTCAGCCGTGTATCCACCCGGTAAAAATGTGCGCCGGGCCCGGACTTAAAGAGTTTTAAAAATTCACGGCAGAGTTTTGTAAAGAATTCATCATTTGAAACGGGGCTCTCCCCGTTGGTATATCCCTCCTGGGGATAGGCAAAAATCAGGTCGATATCTGAAGAAAAATTCAGCTCTCCGGCGCCGAGCTTGCCCATGCCCAGCACAATGATCTGCTGGAAATTCCCCTGGGCATCCGTGGGCGTTCCCAGGCGACGGCACATGGCCGTGTATAAATAATCCATACCCGCGGATATGCAGGCAGAGGCCAGTCCGGAGAGATCCGCCATGGTTTCTTCCAGGCCGGCGGCGCCGCTCAGGTCCCGCCAGGCAATACGGATGAGTTCATACAATTTAAACCGGAAAAGTATCTCTTTTACCTCTGCCGGCTCCTTCTTTTCCCCGAGTTTTCCCCTGAGCCTGCTCTCCAGGGTAGCCGGAGAATAGGCCCGTTCCAGGTCCCCTGATTCAGCAAGGCAGGCCGCCATCTCCGGGTCCCGGGCCATCTGTTCTGCGGCAAACTCGCTGAAAAGCATCAGCTTCAAGAATCCTGCACTGCCCCACACCGGCTTCCCGGCATGGCGGGCGTCCACTGCGGCATAAAAGGCTTCAAGCCTTTGGATTAAAAGGGCTTCAAGGTCCGGGGCAAGATCCGGAAAAGTTGAACGGATAACAGGTGTCAGGGATGTTGGGGTCATGGCATGGCCTTATTTTTCCAAAATTATAGCAACTTTGGATGATATACCCCATAGTTCAGTTCCAAATCAATCAATATCGGTAAGGGCTGGGACCGTTCGCCGGAGAATCTGTCCGTATTTTCCCATACCTGTATCCGGCGGCAGAAACAAATCCGGGCTTGAAAATCAGGGCCTTTTTATGGTATCAAGACAGGTTCGATTTGTATAAAGACAACGCGTTTATATCAACCCAGAGCACGGACAGGTAAAAATCCATTATGAAAGCATTACTAGCCCTGGAAGATGGCAGAACCTTCCCCTGCAAGAGTTTTACAGGACCGGGGGAAGCATCCGGAGAAGTGGTCTTCAACACCAGTATGACCGGGTACCAGGAAATCCTGACAGACCCATCCTACTACGGCCAGATGGTCACCATGACCTATCCCCTTATCGGCAATTACGGGGTCTGCCCCGAGGATACCGAATCCGACCGGATTCAGGTGGCAGCCTTTATCATTAAAGAGTACCAGGAATTCCCGAGCAATTTTAGATCCAAGGGCACCCTGGCAGACTACTTGATCAAATCCCATGTTCTGGGCATTGAAGACCTGGATACCCGGGCCCTGACCCGGCATATCAGAAAATCCGGGGCCATGCGGGCGGTGATTTCCACCACAGACCTGGATCCCGATTCCCTGGTGGCCAAGGCCAAGGCCATCCCCTCCATGGAGGGCTCCGACCTGGTGGGCTATGTCACCACCAAAAAGCCCTACTTCTGGAAGTACAACCAGCCCGACTATGTGGATATCGACAAACTCAACGATCCGCTGATCTGGCGGCACCGGGGCAAGAAATATTCTGTGGTGGCCCTGGACTTCGGCATCAAGTACAACATCATCCGGTGCCTGGAACAGGCCGGATGCGAGGTCCTGGTGGTACCGGCAACCACATCCGCTGAAACCGTCAAAGCCCTGAAGCCCGACGGCATTTTCCTTTCCAACGGCCCGGGGGACCCCGAACCCCTGACCTATGCCGTGTCCACCATTAAAGAACTGCTGGGCCATGCCCCCATCTTCGGCATCTGCCTGGGGATGCAGCTTCTGGGCCTGGCCATGGGCGGAAAGACCATGAAAATCAAATTCGGCCACCGGGGCGGCAACCAGCCCGTGAAAAACATGGATACGGGAAAGGTGGAAATCACCTCCCAGAACCACGGGTTTGCAGTGGACCTCACCAGCCTGGACAAAGAGGCCTCGGCCCTTACCCACATCAATTTGAACGAAGATTCCCTGGAAGGATTAAAAAACGATTCCATCCGGGCCTTTGCCGTCCAGTACCACCCCGAGGCCTCCCCCGGCCCCCACGATGCGGCCTATCTTTTTAACCAGTTTGCAAAAGTGATGGAAAATGCCAAAGCGTAACGATATCCAGAAAATCCTGATCATTGGTGCAGGTCCGATCATTATCAGCCAGGCCTGCGAGTTTGACTATTCCGGCACCCAGGCCTGTAAGGCCCTGAAGGAAGAGGGATTCGAGGTGGTGCTCATCAATTCCAACCCCGCCACCATCATGACCGACCCCGAAACCGCGGACCGGGTCTACATTGAGCCGGTGACACCGGAAACCCTGTGCAAAATCATCGAAAAAGAGCGGCCCGACGCCGTTCTGCCCACCCTGGGCGGCCAGACCGCATTGAATACCACCATTGATGCGGCAAAAACCGGCATCTTTGAAAAATACAACATCGAACTCATCGGCGCCTCCATTGATGCCATCAACAAGGCCGAAGACCGGGAACTTTTCCGGGACGCCATGAATAAGATCGGCCTGCGGATTCCCAAAAGCGGGTTTGCCACCACCATGTACGAGGTGGAGGAAGTCTCCAAGCGCATCGGCTTTCCCATCATCGTACGGCCCAGTTTCACCCTGGGCGGCACCGGGGGCGGCGTGGCCTATAACTCCGAAGAACTGGCCAAGCTGGCCAAGGCCGGCCTGGACGCCTCCCTGATCACCCAGGTCATGCTGGAGGAATCGGTCCTGGGCTGGAAGGAGTACGAGCTGGAGGTGATGCGGGACCATGCCGACAACGTGGTCATCATCTGTTCCATTGAGAACATCGACGCCATGGGGGTGCACACCGGAGATTCCATCACCGTGGCCCCGGCCCAGACCCTGTCGGACAAGGAATACCAGAAACTGAGGGATGCCTCCATCGCCATTATCCGGGAAATCGGGGTGGATACCGGCGGCTCCAATGTCCAGTTTGCCGTGAACCCGGAAAACGGGGATATCATTGTTGTTGAAATGAACCCCAGGGTCTCCCGTTCATCGGCCCTGGCCTCCAAGGCCACAGGATTTCCCATTGCCAAAATTGCGGCAAAACTGGCCGTGGGCTATACCCTGGACGAAATCCCCAACGACATCACCGGCGAAACCATGGCCTGCTTTGAGCCCTCCATCGACTATTGCGTCTTGAAAATCCCAAGATGGACCTTTGAAAAATTCCCGGAAACCGATGACATTCTGACCACGGCCATGAAGTCGGTGGGCGAAACCATGGCCATCGGCCGGACCTTTAAGGAAGCCTTCCAGAAGGGCATGCGCTCCCTTGAAATCGGCAGGGCCGGTTTTGGCGCCGACGGCAAGGATCCCGAACCCGGATCTGTCGCCGGCAATGACCTTGAATACATGCTCTCCACCCCCAACTCCCAGCGGCTGTTCTATATTAAATACGCCATTGAACACGGCATGCCCATCACCATGATCCATGAGCTGACAGCCATTGATCCCTGGTTCCTCTATCAGTTCAAACAGATCGTGGACCTGGAAAAGCAGCTGAAGCTGGCCGGCAAGCACCTGCCCCGGGATCTTTTTGAGCAGGCCAAAAAATACGGATTCTCAGACAAGCAGCTGGCAGCGCTTTCCGGCCTCACGGACAAGCAGATCGAACAGAACCGAAAAGACCTTGGCATCGTCCCCGTGTACAAGCTGGTGGATACCTGTGCCGCAGAATTCAGGGCATCCACGCCCTACTATTACTCCACCTATGAAACCGAGTGCGAGGCCCGGGTGGAAGATAAAAAGAAAGTCATCATCCTTGGCGGCGGCCCCAACCGTATCGGCCAGGGCATTGAGTTTGACTACTGCTGCGTCCACGCCTCCTTCGCCCTGAGGGAAGAGGGGGTGGAATCCATCATGGTCAACTCCAACCCGGAGACCGTATCCACAGACTATGACACCTCGGACAAGCTCTACTTCGAGCCCCTGACCCGGGAGGATGTCCTTCACATCGTGGAGAAAGAGAAACCATTCGGCGTCATTGTCCAGTTCGGCGGCCAGACCCCCCTGAACCTGGCCACTGATCTTCAGAAGGCCGGCGTCCCCATCATCGGCACCAGCCCGGAAAGCATTGACCGGGCAGAGGACAGGGACCTGTTCCAGGCCATGCTGGAAAAGCTGGGCCTGCGCCAGCCGGAAAACGGCATCGCCCATTCCTATAAAGAGGCGCGCAACGTGGCCCGGGACATCGGATACCCCGTCATGGTCAGGCCCTCATTTGTCCTGGGCGGCCGGGCCATGAAGATCGTCTACGATGAAGCCGACCTGGAAGAATATTTTGACCTGGCGGTCCAGGCCTCACCGGACAAGCCGGTACTCATTGATAAATTCCTGGAAGAGGCTTTTGAGCTTGATGTGGACGCCATCTCCGACGGCGAAGACACCATCATCGGCGGCATGATGGAGCATATTGAGGAGGCCGGCATCCACTCCGGCGACTCCGCCTGCGTCCTGCCCCCTTACTCCATTGCCCAGCACCACATTGATGAAATGGCGGAAGCAGCCCGGGCCATTGCCAAGGAACTGAAGGTCAAAGGCCTGATGAACATCCAGTTCGGCATCATGAACGATACGGTGTACATCATTGAGGTCAACCCCAGGGCCTCCCGGACCATTCCCTTTGTCTCCAAATCCATTGGCGTGCCCCTGGCCAAGCTGGCCACCAAGGTCATGCTGGGCAAGACCCTCAAGGAACTGGGCCTGACCCGTGAGGTGATTCCCCCATATTACTGCGTAAAAGAAGCGGTCATGCCCTTTGACCGGTTTGCCAATGTGGATCCCGTTCTGGGCCCTGAAATGAAATCCACAGGCGAGGTCATGGGCATTGACAAGGACCTGGGCGCCGCCGTGGCCAAGGCGCAGTTCGCCGCAGGACAACGGCTGCCCAAGGAAGGCACGGTGTTCATCTCCGTCCAGGACAAGGACAAAGATGCCGCCCTGCCCGTGGCCAGGAGTTTCCATGAAATGGGCTTCACCATCATGGCCACCCGGGGAACCGCCCAGTTCCTGGCGGAAAACGACGTACCGGCCAATGTGGTCAAAAAAGTGTCGGCAGGACGGCCCCATGTTGTGGATGCGGTGAAAAACAATGAGATCCAGCTCATCCTCAACACCGGTGCTTCCAGCCAGACCCAGCGGGACGGGTATGAAATCCGCCGTGCGGCCATCAAGTACAAAATCCCCTATGCCACCACCACCGACGGCACCAAGGCCATCTGCTCGGCCATCCAGGCCATGAAGCGGGAAAGCCTTTCCGTCAACCCCATCCAGCATTACCATAAGGAGAATAAGATCGGATAATTGAAATCAATCAATTCAAGATCGGGAAAATTAAACATGGATACAAGCGATCATTTACTCACCCCCAGTGAACGGCCCAAGGACGAATGCGGCGTATTCGGCCTCTACAAGCACCCGGAAGCGGCAAAAATAACCTATTTCGGGCTCTACGCCCTCCAGCACCGGGGCCAGGAAAGCGCCGGCATCTCCGTTAACAGAGGGATCAACGACAGGATCTTCTCCCACAAGGGCATGGGCCTGGTGCCGGACATATTCGACATGGCGGACCTGGAGCGAATTGAAGGGGGCTCGGCCATCGGCCATGTCCGCTACTCCACCACAGGGGACTCCTGCCTGGCCAATGCCCAGCCATTCGAGGTCAACCACCGCCACCGTTCCTACGCCCTGGCCCACAACGGGAACCTGGTCAACGCCCACCTCATCCGGGAGGAGCTGGAGGAACAGGGATCCATTTTCCAGACCACCATGGATTCGGAAGTCTTCCTCCACCTCTTCATTAAAAACCTGGTGAAAGGGGATATCAAAAACGCCGTAATCAAGGCTGCCGCTAAAATCGAGGGCGCCTATTCCATGATCCTGCTCACCTGCAAGGGAGAGATCATCGGCATGAAAGACCCCAACGGATTCCGCCCCCTGGCACTGGGCAAGCTCAACGGCCACTATGTTCTGGCGTCGGAAACCTGCGCCTTCGACCTGATCCAGGCGGAGTTCATCCGGGAACTGGAACCCGGGGAGATCGTCATCATCAACGAAGACGGGATCACCAGTTTCATGCACCCCAAAGCCGCGCCCAACAAATCCCTGTGCATCTTTGAATACATCTATTTTGCCCGGCCCGATTCCACCATTGACGGCAAAAATGTCTATGAAATGAGAAAGGCCCACGGCCGGCGCCTGGCCCAGGAATCCCACGTGGACGCCGACCTGGTCATGCCCTTTCCGGACTCGGGCAATTATGCCGCCATCGGCTATGCCGCCGAATCGGGCATCCCCTTTGAAATGGGCATGATCCGGAACCACTATGTGGGCCGCAGCTTTATCCAGCCCACCCAGAGCATGAGGGATTTTGCCGTAAGGGTAAAGCTCAACCCCGTGCGGGAGTTGATCAAAGGCAAGGACATCATCATCATCGAGGATTCCATCATCCGGGGAACCACGGCCAAGACCCGCGTCCGGGCCCTGAGGGAACTGGGGGCCAAAAAGATCCACATGCGGATCTCCTGCCCCCCCCATAAATTCCCCTGTTATTACGGCATTGATTTCTCTTCCAAAGGGGAACTCATCGCCTCCAGGATGCCCCTGGACGACCTGACTGAATACCTGGAACTGGACTCCCTGCATTACCTTTCCATCGAAGGAATGCTGGAGGCTTCAGGCGTGGAAAATCCGGAATGCAACTTCTGCAAGGCCTGCTTTGACGGTTCCTATCCTGTCCCCTTTGACCCCAATTTCACCAAACAATGCATGGGATAAAATGCGCAAACAGACCGTTGCCTTCTCAAAGGAGAGTTCAAACCTCTTCTTCCACATTCTGACAAAATGCAACCTGCGCTGCGCCCATTGCTACATCAACCGGGCGCAGCACGGGGACATCACCCTTGATTTAGCCACCATTAAAAACTGGCTGAACATATTTGCCCAGGATGCCCCACGGACCAATCTGATCTTTCTGGGGGGAGAACCCACCCTCCACCCGGACCTGGCGCCGGCAATAAAAACGGCAAAGTCCATGGGGTTCAAATCCATCACCATCGACACCAACGGCTTTCTCTTCCATAATATCCTGGACAAAATCAGCCCGGATGATGTGGATTTCATTTCCTTCTCCCTGGACGGCGCCACAAGGGAAACCAACGACGCCATCCGGGGGCAGGGATGCTGGGATGCCGTAATGGAGGGGATCGGGCAGTGCAAATCCAGGGGATTTTCCTGCTCCATGATCTATACGGTGTCTGAAAAAAACATCCATGAACTGGACCGCATGCCCGGCCTGGTGAAAAACCTAGGCCTTGACCGATTCTTCATCCAGGTGGTGGGCATCCGAGGGGAATCCAAGGATTCCGATGCCAGGCACCAGGTGGATAAAAAGACCTGGATGACCACCATTCCGGCGGTGGCCGAAGAGATTGCAGAAAACGGCATCATTGTCACCTACCCCAAGGTATTCCTGGAACCGGGTGAGGTGTTTCAATGTGCCGCCAATGTGGCCCGCAACCACTTTATCTTCCCCAACGGGCGGGTCTACCAATGCCCCATCTGCGAGGATTTTCCCCTCCATTCCTTTGAAATACAGGAGAACCGCCTGATCCAGCGGCCGAAAATCAACGAGCAGGATCTCTTTGCCCTGGATATTCCCGAAGGTTGCGTCATGAACAAAATGATCCAGCCGGGGAACCTGGCCCATGACGACCAGGGCCGACCCCGCCATAAAATCGCCTGCTGCATGCTCAAAGAGGAGATCACTCCTTAAATTTTCCATCTCAACCGCTCTGAAAGGATACGACCATGACTGCCCACCAGCTCAATTTCAAGGAAAGTGCGGAACTGCTCAGCCAATACCACATCCGGTCCGCCGGAAAAGAGGTCTATTCCATCTCCGATGCCCTGGGCGCGGCATGGGAGATGGGATACCCGGCAGTGGTCAAACCCGTATCCAAAAAAATCATCCATAAATCAGATGAGGGCACAGTATTCCTCAACCTGAAAAGCCCTGAGGAAGTGGAGGCTGCCTGCCGGAAACTGGAAAATAAAATGGGCGGTTTCTCGGAAAGAGACAGGGAAGGGCTCCTGGTCCAGAAAATGGTGGACAAGGGCTTTGAGCTGCTGGTGGGGGCCAAACAGGACCCGGGATTCGGCGCCATCACCATGATCGGCATCGGCGGCATCTTTGTGGAACTTTTTTCAGATGCAGCCATGGGTATCGGCGTATTATCCGCCGGTGAGGTGGAACGGATGCTGAAAAACACCAGGGCAGGGCGGGTGCTTGACGGTTTCCGCGGCCAGAATTATGACAAGGCCGCCGTCATCGACCTGGCCGTCAATGTATCGCGGCTCATGGCCCAGCACCCGGACATCAGCGAATTGGACCTCAATCCCGTGATTGTTTATGAAAAAGGGTATGCGGTGGTGGACGCCAGGCTCATCCGGGACCCGGAACATGAACGCCCCCTCTCCGAGGCGGTGGCCGGCTGGAAACAGAAAAGCGTTGATGCCATTTTCAACGCCGAATCCGTGGCCGTCATCGGCGCATCGCGGCCCGGCACCCAGGGCGGAGTCATCCTGAAAAACTGCATGGGGATAAAAAAGCTTTATCCGGTCCATCCCAAACTGAAAACCATCCACGGCCTGACCTGCTATCCCTCGCTCCAGGACCTGCCCGAAGTCCCGGAAGTCTGCGTATTTGCCGTCAGTTCTGAACGGACCGTGGCCATTTTCGAGGACTTCTGCAGGCTGGGGGGCAAAGGTGCCATCATCTTTTCCGACGGTTTTGCGGAAATGGGCCGGAGCGACCTGGAAGAGAAACTGACCCATCTCAGCGAAACATACAAGGTGGCCTTTATCGGCCCCAACTGCATGGGGGTCATCGACAATTTTTCCGGCCTGAATACCAATTACATCCCGGTACAGCGCTCGGTTCCCCCCACCCCCTCCAACTGCGTGGGGGTGATCTCCCAGAGCGGTGGTATCGGCCTGGAGCTCCTTGAAATGTTCGGGGCGGACAACCAGAACCTGGGCAAATGGGTATCCATCGGCAATGCCGCCAGCGCAGGGGTTCCTGAAATTCTCTCCCACATGGGCAATGACCCCAGGATCAAAATCATCGCCATTTACCTTGAAGGGGTGGCCGACGGCCTCAAGCTCATGAACGTCGGCAAAGAGGTGGCCAAGAAAAAACCGGTGCTCATCATCAAGGGGGGCATGGGGGGCGGGGCCCAGGCAGCCCTCTCCCATACGGCCTCCATGGCCGGATCCCACGAGGCCTTCAAGGCCTGCTGTGACCAGGCCGGGTTCTACCTGGTGGAAGAACTCACCGAAGATCCCAAAATCATTGTCAATGTTCTCTCCATTCTCACCAGCCAGCCCAAAACCGACGGCACCCGCATCGCCGTGGTCAGCGTGGGCGGCGGGGCCGGCATCCTTTTGGCCGACCAGGTCACGGAAGAGGGCATGGCATTGGCCGAATTCGCACCAGAAACCAGGCAGCAGATGCAGGATCTCATTGCCAAGGACCTCAAACCGGAACAGGCGCCCCTAAAGGGCAAGATCCTTAAAAACGTCGGCAACAATCCCATCGACCTTTTCGGCAACTGCCGGGACGACCGTCTCCTGGAATCCATCCGCATCGTGGACCGGGACCCCAACACCGATGTCATTATCGCCGCCGTTTACCTCCAGGTTCCCCTGCTCTCCGAATACCTGCCCGAACGCCTGGTGGAGCTGAAACAGGAGCTTACCAAACCGTTGATTATCTCGCCCAGGGGGTTTTCGGAATATGTGGACCGGTGCCGGACCTATATGGCGGATAAAAAGCTGCACACCTATACGGTGCCCATGATGAAACCCCTGCGCATCGCCCTGGATATATGGAAAAAGTATAATATCTCCTTTATGGAATAACCTCTGCGATATCTATTCAAGGAACTGCCCGACGAATGGGGAAGGCAGTTCCTGCGGTCCATGCCTATCCGCGATATTTCGTATCACTTTTTTGTACAAATCAACGGTAATTTTTACGAGTTTTTATAACATTTTTTTGCTATGGCATTCTTTTTCCAGTGCTCGATCCGGGCCGGTCAAGGATATCTATAACTGGCACTATTATTGCTGCCCATATAAAATACAACTTAATGCAGATAACCAGAGATCAAACGCCTGCCCCTTTTTTTAAATATGGAGCGAAAACATGAAGTACTTCATCTTGCTGTTAGCCATGATAATTGGATTTTCCGGTATTTCCATTGCGACTCCGGTTTATTTTTTTGATTCAGGCCCTCTGAATTTATCAAATACAAATCCTGCTTCAATCATGCTTGTCTTCGGGTTCAGTTTGATCGGGCTGGCCGGCCTGGGAAAAAGAAAATACCGTAACAAATAGCTTAGCGGTTCAGACCGCCATACCCACCATTCTGCCTATTGGTAATTCTATGACGTTTATTCCATTGACAAATTAAAGACTTTCTGAAACTGTTTCCTGGCAGCAAGGCATCTGCCCCGCTGCAATCCCGTTGTTTTATACTGTATAAAATCAGACAGGAGCCGGCATGAATCCCTTTGATCTGATCAAAAATTTTCCCATCCGCTACAAACTTTTATTTATCTACTCATCCTGCTTTATGGTGATCATGAGCCTATCCAGCCTTATCATCTATTCCATTGTGCGGCAGAATGTCGAAAGCAGTATTGAAAGCGAGCTTAAAAATTCCACATCAGCCATTTACAACTCTGTAAAAACAGCAGTTTCCGTATCCATAAAAAACCGGCTCAGGGGCGTCGCGGAAAAGAATTATGAGATTATCCAGCACCTTTACGAAAGGTCCCGCCAGGGAAAAATAAGTGAATCAGAGGCCATGGACCGGGCCGCAGATATCATTCTAAGCCAGAGTATCGGTACCACCGGGTATATCTGTATTCTAGACGGTTACGGCAGTATTGTCCGTCACCCTAAAAAATCACTGGAGGGGCTGGACATCTCTGACCACCAGTTTGTCCAGGAGATGATCGCCATTAAAAACGGGTACATTGAATATGAATGGCAAAATCCCGGGGATCCGGCCCCACGCCCAAAAGCCCTGTACCTGAATTATTTCAAGCCATGGAACTGGATGATCACGGTATCCTCCTATCGGAAGGAATTCCTAAAGCTGGTGGAAATCAACGATTTCAAGGAAGGGATTTTAAGCCTGACATTCGGGAAAACCGGGTATGCATATGTCATAAACACAAACGGGGATATCATCATCCATCCGGAACTGACAGGCGTCAACGTATTTACCGACAAACGGTTTTCCGGGCATTTTTTCAGGGAGATGCTGGAGAAAAAAAACGGAAAGCTCATATATTCATGGAAAAACCCCGGCGAAATCCGGTACCGGGAAAAACTGGTCTTTTTCAACTATATTCCCGAGTATGAGTGGATTGTGGCCTCATCCTCCTATATGGATGAAATCCGCTCCCCCCTTTATGCCATCAAACAGATCATTGTGCTGGTGGGCATGGCCGCCCTGGTACTATTCATCCCCATTACGGCCTTTTTGAGCGAAACCATTACCAAGCCGCTGCACTCCCTCATGACACGGTTTAAACAGGACATTGCCGGGGGGTTCAAAAACCGAGGGGTTTCCATGGCCTCCAGGGATGAGGTGGGCCAGCTGGCATTTTATTATAATTCCTTCATGGACCGGCTGGACGCCTACGACCGTGAATTGAATACGGAAATCAACGAACGGCGGCAGGTCCAGGAGGCCCTCACCGAAAGCGAGGAAAAATACCGGTCCGTGATGGAATCGGTGCCCGATCCCATCGTGGTCTACGACATGAACGGGAAGGTCACCTATATGAACCCGGCCTTTACCAAGGTCTTCGGCTATACCCTGGAAGACAGTTTGGGCAGCAAGATGGACCACTTTGTTCCCAGGGCCCACTGGAAAGAGACCATGGAAGGGATCCGGTCCATCCTTGACGGAAAAATAATCCCCAGGCTTGAGACCAAGCGCAAGGCCAAGGACGGCCGGCTCATCGATGTGACCACACGGGGGTCGGTCTACCGGAACCGCAACGGCGATCCCCTGGGTTCGGTGATCATCCACAGGGACATCTCCGAGGTGAAGCGGCTGGAAAAGGCCATCATGGAGACCGGCGAAAAGGAGCGCCAGGCCATCGGCAACGATCTCCACGACGATCTCTGCCCCCACCTCATCGGCATTGAAGGCCTGGTCAAGGTGCTCAAACGCAAAGCCGGCGACCAACTTCCGGAGGTGGAACGGTTGTCGGTCAACATCACCGAACTGATAAAAGAAGCCATCGCCAAAACCCGGCGGCTGGCCAGGGGGCTCTGCCCGGTTTACTTCAACCAGGGGCTGGAGGCCGCCCTTGAGGACCTGGTCACCAATACCCGGATGATCCACGATGTGGACTGCCGCCTCGATATCCAGGAAGGCATCAAGGTGACCAACCACATGGCCGTAATCAACCTCTACCACATCGCCGGGGAGGCGGTGCGCAATGCCATCCGCCACGGCCATGCCGATAAAATCCGTATTACCATGGCCCTCAGGGAGAACCAGCTTGAATTCTGCATTGGGGACAACGGCTCCGGCATCGCCCCGAATAACGGGGCAAAGGGCATGGGGCTGCGTATCATGAACTACAGGGCTAAAATTGTGGGTGCCTCCCTTGTGATTTCTTCGGCTCCGGAAACCGGCACCCGCATTAAACTGACCATGCCCCTGGGGGCGCTCACGGATTCGGACAATTGAAGTCAGGCGCCCAAACGCTGCCGTTTTCGGGGATAACGCAGTTAAGCATCGGAACAAAAGAAGGGATAGGAATACCTAAACGCCGGCCTTGAACGGGGAGGTTTAAACAAATTGACCTGCCATTTTAAAATTACAATAAGCAATATGAAAATGCGTGTATTCCATCGATTGGCTTTCTGGAAAACTAAGAATAGTAATGTAGAATATGGCTTTTTGTTATCTTCAGGAAATAAATTTAACAGGGCATAAAATTTACTCTTGCTTTTCGCTAAAAGAGGTGCTTTATCACTCTATTTGAATTTGCACAGGGAGACATCGACCAGTTTTTCCGTCAATATCGGATATTCAAGAGAATTGTTCTGATAATAAATACTTTATGTCGTTATAATAAAAGAGTAGGAGTTTATATGAAGCTACGGATTTATTTAATTGCATTACTGATTTTGCCATCTTTATCCTTTTCTGGTGAACTTGAAGAAAGGGCAATTATAATTAAGGCTACAGCGAATTTATTTATAGAAGAAAAGTTTGATCTACTGTCAGAAATGTCAGCCAGATATCTGGATACCGAAGAAAGGACCTCTAGTGGTTTATGGAAATTAACGTTATTTAATGCTGGGATCGGCACACTACCTAACCAGAATAACAAGGACGAGAAATACTGGGATAGTTTTGAAAAAAAAGCTTTAAGATGGGTTAAAAGCAGACCGGATTGTCCGTCAGGATATATTGCCTATTCGGAAATATTAGTGAGTAGGGCGGCTATGTATCGCGGAACTTCTTGGGCAAAAGATGTAAAAAAAGAAAATTGGAAACCATTTTATACCAATATAGGGAAAGCAAAGCAATTTTTGTATGAACACAAAACGATCGCATCTAAAGATCCTCGATGGTATGAATGTATGTTGAAAATTGCAAATCTTGAAAGTTGGGAAATATCTTCGTTTGAAGCATTGTTGGATGAAGCAATTGCAAAATTCCCTTATTATTATCAGGTGTATTTTACTGCATTTGAGTATTTTTTGCCAAAATGGCATGGAAACTCAAAGGCCATAGAAACATTTGCTCAAAAGGCAGTAAAGATAACCAAGCAAAAGGAAGCGGATTCGATGTACGCAAGGGTATACTGGTGTGCATATAGTAACCAATATGGGGCCAAGCTGTTTAAAGATTCCGATATTTCCTGGACAAAAATGATTAAAGCAATAGATGATGTGTTGTTAAGGTATCCAGACCAATGGAATATCAATCACTTTGCTTTATTTGCTGTCCTGGCTGGTGATAAAAAAAAGGCGAATGAATTAATGGAAATGATTGAGGGTGAACCTATCCTTAATGTTTGGAGAACCCGTGATACTTTTGAAAGATGTAAAGCATGGGCAACTCAATAACCTATTGCTTAACTGAATTAGTTTAATACCGGATAAAGTTGATTCTGGATAAATCAAAATTATTTGAGATTATCTTGTTCTACACCTGAAGGTATTGCCTTGGAAACCTGATAATTGGTTTGGGTTTATCTGGGTGGTTAGGCCGTGGTGCGGGGGAACGATGGAGTGGTGTATGAACTGCCGGCTGCCAGGACGGCGAAGGCGGCAGGTCATTCACTGCCTTCCCGGTCAGGACGACCGGGGAGGCTAAAACGGAATCGCTCCACCGTGCCGCGGCCGGGTTATCAAAAAACAATAAAAATCTGATCAACCGGCACCTCCTTTTTCTATCGTGATTAAATGCGTAATCCCTGACGCAGTTTTTAGTTGGCATTCTAAAAATAAAGGTGATAGGGTAAATTAAAAAATTTTCAGAATTGACGGACTATGGCTGACAAAAAGAAAATACTTCTGGTGGAAGACCACCCCATATTCAGACTTGGCCTTGCCGAACTCATCAACCAGGAGGACGACTTGGAAGCATTTGGCCAGGCCAAGGATGTGGACCAGGCCATTGAAGAGATAGAAAAAATGGGGCCGGACCTGATCATCGCCGATATCTCCCTGAAACAGTCCGACGGCATCGACCTGGTCAAATACGTCAAACAGCACCACAGGCAGATCCCGGTGCTGGTCCTCTCCATGCACGACGAATACCTCTATGCCCAGCGGGCACTCTCCGCCGGGGCCAAGGGGTATATTATGAAGCAGGAGGCCATGGAATCCGTGGTCACGGCCATCCACCATGTCCTGGACGGAAAAATCTACCTCAACGAAAAGGTAAAAGAGCACATTCTCATGTCCATGTCCGACACCCCCAAGGCAAGGGACAAAAGCCCGGTGGACCGACTCACGGACAGGGAACTGCAGGTATTCAAGCTCATCGGCCGGGGATTTTCATCCCGGGAGATTGCCGAACGCCTCTTTTTAAGCATCAAAACCATCGGCACCTACAGGGAACGGATCAAGGAAAAGCTCAACCTTAAACATGCCAATGAACTGGTCCGCTGTGCCGTGCATTTTGAAAAAACCGGCCAGATTTCAACCCAGACCCAATAACCTGGGGCATTCTATTCTGTAGGTCCGCCGACCTACCCCCGCCTAGGCCCATCCCCTAAAAACCCCCACAAGACAACCTACATTTAAAATCGGATTTCAGCCGATTGTCTTAATTCACAGGCTTTACTACATCAAAATAGCGTTCGTTCCAGATTTACAATTTACAGGCCAAGGGCTGACAAGGGGTCCGGGGCGGCAGGGGAGGCAGGAAGATTGAGGCCGACCGTTTCCGCTCCGGGCCATAATGATATCCACTTTTAATGAAGGGAGTTTATCGTATGAAAGAAAAGCTCTACAAAAAGGAGATCACCCTGACCATTGTATTCTCTGTACTCCTCCTGCTCATGGGTCACTCGGCATCCATTTTTGTACTGTTTCCTGTACTTCAGCAGGGAACCCTCTGGGGATTTCCCATCCAGTACATCGTCCCCATCCTATTGGGCTGGTTCGGCATTGCAGGGGTCTGCCTGATCATGACCCTGGTATGCAACAAATTTGACGATGAGATGGAAGAGTATGTCAATTCCCTTCCCCCTGAAACTGAAACCGATTCCGAATCCGTAAAAGAATAAGGAGGCACCATGCCAGCAGAATATGCGCTAAGTAATGTATGGATCGGCCTCGGCGTCGTGGGTATCCTTTTTGCCATTTTCTACGCCGTTGGATATATGTCATCCCGTAAAACAGCTTCCGATGAAGATTTCTACGCAGCCGGTTTTTCCATCGGCCCCGTAACCAACGGACTGGGAATGGCCGCCACATGGGCCTCCCTGGCCACCTTCCTCGGGGTTATCGCCCTGATCCTCAAACTCCAGGTGCCCTTTGTCTATTTATGGATCCAATGGGCCATCTCCATCCCGCTGCTCACCCTGCTCTACGGCACCAGCCTGAGGCGGATGAAGGCCTTTACCCCGGCCACATTTATCCGGCAGCGGTACGGAAAGCCTGCCACCGTGGTCATCGTATGCTGGATGATCCTCATCATGGTCATGTATGCCCTGGGCCAGATGATCGGTCTCGGCCGGGCCTTTGAGCTGCTCTTCGGCGTCCCCTACAACACCGCCATCATCGTTGCCGGCCTGGCAACAGTGGGTTTCATCACCGTGGGCGGCATGTACGGCGCCACCTACAACGCCGCCTTCCAGATGGTGGTCATGACGGTTGCCATGGTCGTTCCCATGGGCGCCATCATGAAGGCCCTGGGCTCCTCCGGCTGGTGGTTCCCGCCCCTGGCTTACGGCGACATGGTGCCTGAAATGATCAAGGCCATCCCCTCCTTCTTTGACATGAAATACGATTTCAGATGGTATTTCGCCCTGATCCCGGCGTTCACTCTGGGACCTGTGGCCCTTCCCCATCTGGCCATGAAGGTATTTACCTCATCTTCCGTAAAAAGCGCCCGCTGGGCCGTTGTCTGGTTCGCCCTCTTCCTGGGCCTGCTTTTCTCCGGCACCTACGTGGTTGGGTTCACCGGCAACTTTTTCACCGCCACCACCGGCCGTGTGATTGAAAAAGCCGACCAGACCCTGCTCATCCTCAACGTATTCTACAACCCGACCCTGGTGGCTGCCTTTGTTATGGGCGGCGCCGTTGCAGCCGGTCTCTCCACCATCGGCGGCAACCTCATGGCCATTGCCGGCCTGGTAGGTTCCGACCTTCTCGGAGTTATCGCACCTGACATGGACTCCTCAAAAAAGATGAGATGGGGATATGCAGCCCTTGCCATGGGCGGCCTGCTTGCCATCCTCATGGCCTTCAAACCGCCTAAGTTCCTGGTCACCTCCATCCTCTGGGCCTTCGGTCTTTTGGCCACCACAGCGACGCCGGCCATCCTCCTGGGCGTCTGGTGGAAAGAAGCCAATAAGCTGGCACTGATTGTGTCTTCCACCCTGTGCGGTTTCCTCTATATTGTGATCTCTCCCCATGTAATCCCCTCCATCGTTGTGGGCGGCGGCCTTGTGGCCAAGCTGGGCATGTCAGGCGGTATGGTGACCATCCCCCTGAGTTTTGCCATGTTCATCGTCCTGTCCATCGCCTTCAACCGGATGGCGGTATTTAAATCCTTTGCCCCCACCCTTGCCGACAAACGGGTTATCGACCGGATCCACGGCTGGGGCACGGACTATGAAGAGACCCGCTACAACGGCATTACCGTACCCATCATCGCGGCAGCCGTCTGTATGGCCATCTTCTTCTGGGGACTGGTTCCCTGGACGTAACAATATGAAGTTGATCGGAAAACATTAATTGTTTTCTCCTATGGGGAATGACCTGACCCCCACGCAGTGCCCGGGATGGGCCCGGGCACTGCAACAACTTTCACCATCAGGAAAAATAAAGGCGGAAAAAATGAATTACCTGAACACCATGGGAAGCCTTTTAAGTTTCGGCCACACCTTTTCTTTGAAAACCGAGAAGGATATCAAGCGGCTCCAGCTCTACTGCATCGTCAATGTGCTGGTGCTGGGCTTGATTTACGGCGGCTCCGCAGCGCTGTTTAGCAATATTATTCTCGGAACAAAGGGAATCACAGCCGGTACCGCAGATCTTGCCAAGGTGGTGATTGCAGGCATTCCCGTGGCCTTTTTCATGCACGCCGGCGCCGCCCTGTTCATCTGGGTCTTCCTCAAGGCCATGGGCGGGAAAGCCGACTTTATGAGCGCCTATTTCCACATCGGCGCCGCCGCCATTTCCCTCTGGCCCCTGGCCCCCTTTGCCGCCGTTCTCCAGGCGGGCATTGCCACGCCTCCCCTGGCGATGATCGCAGGAATCCTCTGCCTCTATGCCTTTGCCGTAAACGTAAAAATCATCCAGGCGGCATTCAGGCTGTCGGCCCTGCGCATGACCCTGGCCACCTCGGTAACCGTCATGTACATCAGCTGTTTTTTATACCTGTGGACCTAGTACAATAGGGAGAGGATAACCGCTCTATTTACGCTTTTTTCCCTTTGATTTTTTCTTCCGCCGCCCCTTCTCCCATTCCTCGTTGGCCTGGATCATGTCCTGGATGGATTCCGGGCCGTCAAGGACATCTACGGTGAGGGTGTATTCCTCTCTGCCCATTTTGACCTGTTCTATTTCTTTATTGAGAAACCCTTCGATATCCGCCAGCAGCGCCTTTTCCCCCTCACTGCAGAATGATACGGCAGAGCCCTTTTCCCGCCCCCGGCCGGTCCGCCCGACTCTGTGGACATAGACCTCTTTCTGGTCCGGCAGATCATAGTTGACCACATAATCCACATTGGGAATATCGATCCCCCGGGCCGAGACATCCGTGGCAATGAGAATGTTCTCTTCTCCCCGCTTAAACGCCTCCATGACTTCCAGGCGCTGGGCCTGTTCTTTCTGCCCGTAAATGGTCAGGGCGGAAATCCCGCTCCGGCCCAGGGCCTTTGCCACCCTTTCAGCCCGCACCGTGGTCCTGACAAAAACCAGGACCTTTGCCCCCTCATGGTCCCTGATAAACCGCCGGAGAAAAAACCGTTTGTCATCCATTTCCACGAAAAAGACATAATGGGAAACATTTTTGGATACCGGGTCATCCGGGGAAATCTGGATCCGGATGGCGTTGGACTTCACCTGGGAGAAGGCCAGCTTCTTGATCTCTTTATTAATGGTGGCGGAAAAGAACAGGGTCTGGTGACGCTGCCTCAAATGGCGCTTGATGGACTGGATATCCTGGATGAATCCCCGGTCAAGCATCTGGTCGGCCTCGTCCAGCACCAACATTCTCACCCGGCTCACATCAATGGCTTTCTGGCTGATGAGATCGAACATCCGGCCCGGGGTGGCAATGAGGACATCGATCCCCTGGCCCAGCTTTTGTATCTGGGGATCCTGTTCCACACCGCCGAACACGGCAAAGGGCCTTACCCGGGTCCGGCTGCACAGGGCGGTGAACACCTCGTGGATCTGGACGGCCAGTTCCCTGGTGGGCACCATGACGATGCAGTAAATCCCTCTTTGGGTACCGGCGGCCTTGGCCTCAATGACACGGTTGATTACCGGGACGGCAAATGCGACTGTTTTGCCCGTTCCGGTCTGGGCAATGGCCAGGACATCCTCACCTTTCAAAATGGAGGGTATGGCCTTATACTGGATATCTGTGGGGCGTTTCAGTCCCTGGCGGGCCAGGTTCTTTTTCAGGCCCGCATTTATGGGGTAGGTATCAAATTTCATGATATGCTTTCATTTTAAGGGTTTGGCAGAATCATACAGAGGACAGAGGTAAAAGGCAAGGCGGATACGCCGCCAAAACGAGGGGGCCCTGACAATCCCGTGATCATCAGGGCCCCCATAGAACCGCCCCCCGGTTCTCAGACGCTGCCTGGCAACGCAGCGCCGGTTACCTGTTTTCTTTAGAAAACAAAACATCCTTCTGTCCACGTCAAAAACAGAAGGATGCATCCAAATCACGTAATCCGGATCCCTGTCTTCCGCAGAGATGGCACAGGTAAAACGCATACGTCAGGTCTTCTGGCTTAGGCATCACCGGCTGCCTCACCTTCCCGGCACAAGTTCTGCCAGTGGTTTACGGGGCAACCTATCCATTCACAGCGGCGGGACCGCTCCTGATTTCCACAGGATTCCCTGTTCGTACACCTGTTTGCTACAAAACCTGGCGCAGTTTGTCAATATTAATTTTACCCGGATCAACCGCCTGAATTCAAAGGCAAAACCATTGATACAAAAGGCTTTTCCTTGACATGGGGCTGAAAACCGCGTATTTTACCGGATTGTCAGGTGCTGCTTCGGCAGTTAAAAGGGAATCCTGTGAGAATCAGGAACGGGCCCGCCGCTGTAACCGGGGATGACCTCCGCCATTACCACTGATGAACCACTGCATTGGGAAGGGGCGGACAGTAAAGAGATCCGAAAGTCAGAAAACCTGCCTGATGTACTGATCCATGCAAGTCACCCGGAAGGTGCGGATCATATTGATGTGGAAAAATACGGTTCCCGGATCAAGCAATTGGTCCGGGTTTTTATTTTTATGCCCCGGAAGGCCATTTGACACGTTTTATCCTGCATAAATTAAAACCGTTTCCCACCCTCCAATGCAGTAACGGGCAAAGGGGACGGCAATGAGGTCCCCTGTTCTTGAATCGGGAAAAACCGGTTTTCTGGCCGGCGGATTCCTGTTGATTCTCTGCCTCATGGTCATGGTCTCCCTCTCCATGGGTTTTTTATCCATCCCCCTGGATGCCATGATGTCCGTGATCTCCGAACGAATTTTCCACGGCAGCCTGCCGAATCTTCCCATGGCCGAAACCTACGCCGCGGTCATTTTCGACGTCAGGTTGCCCAGGATTTTAACCTGCGCGGCCGTGGGGGCCGCCTTGTCCGTATCCGGGGTATTGTTCCAGGGCATTCTGCTCAATCCCCTGGCCGATCCCTATACCCTGGGGGTTTCAGCCGGTGCGGCCTTTGGGGCCAGCCTGGCCATCCTGCTCAACCTGTCGGCCGCCTATGTGTCCATCCCTCTGCTGGCCTTTGTCGGGGCCTGTGCCACCTTGTTTTTTGTCCTCTTTTTGTCCTGGTCCCCCAGGCAGCGGGCAGGGGGCCTTTCCTCCAACAACTTGATCCTCTCAGGCATTATCGTGGCCGCCATCCTTTCCGCCGGCATCAGTTTTCTTAAATTCATTGCCAATGAGCAGGTTTCGGTGATCATTTTCTGGCTCATGGGCAGCTTTGCCTCCAAGACCTGGGCCAACTTCTGGGTGGTACTGGGTTTCCTTGGGCTGGGCTTTGTGGTTTCCCTTTATTATGCCCGGGATTTGAATCTGATCTCCCTGGGCGACCGGTCCGCCGCTAGTTTGGGCGTAAATATCAAAAGGGTGACCATTATCCTGTTGGTTACCGGCTCCATGCTGGCCGCCGTCTGTGTTTCCATTTCAGGCATCATCGGATTCGTCGGACTTCTGGTGCCCCATATGGTCCGGTTTATCACGGGTCCGGACAATAGAAGACTGCTGCCCGTATCCCTGCTGTCCGGGGCTGTTTTGCTCCTGGGAGCCGACACCATTACCCGGGCGGTACTGCCCAATGAAATCCCCATCGGCATCCTAACGGCCCTTACCGGCGGCCCTGTATTCTGCTGGATCTTCAAACGGAGCCGGATGAAATAAATGGGCATTTTTGTCGAAAATATCAATTTTTCCTATGGAGAACGCCCCATCCTGAAAGAGGTGTGCTGCGAATTCAGGGACGGGGCCTTTCATTCCATCCTCGGGCCCAACGGCAGCGGGAAAACCACCCTGCTGGATACGATTTCCGGATTTATTCCGCCGGATAAGGGTGAAATCAGAATCGGCAGCGACAGGATAAGCGGCCTGCCAAAACGCCAGCTGGCCAAATCCATCGCCCTGGTATCTCAGGACTATGCAGTTAATTTCCCCTTTAGTGTCAGGGAGGTGGTGCTCATGGGCCGGCACCCCTATATAGACCGGTTTGCCCATCCCGGGAAAAAAGACATTGAGATGGCAGACCGGGTGATGGAAGAAACCGGAATTTCAAGGATGAAGGACAGGAAGATCACCGAACTGTCCGGGGGGGAAAAACAGCGGTGCATCTTTGCCAGAGCGCTCTGCCAGGATACCCCCTACCTCCTTCTTGACGAGGCCTTTTCCAATATGGACATCAGCCATACCCTTCACCTGCTGGGCCTGTTAAAGGAACAGGTCCGGTCCGCCGGCAAAACCGTCATTGCCGTGCTCCATGACCTCAACCTGGCCTCGGCCTGGTCCGACAGCCTGATTTTTTTAAAACAGGGGCGGATCCTGGCCAAAGGGAGCACCCCTGATACCTTTACCCGGGAAAATATCCAGACCGTATTCAACGTAAATGCAAAGGTTAGTTACAATGACTACACCCAGTCCAAACAGGCTTATTTCAAAGTTTCCTAACCGTTTCCGCCGGTTTTGGGCCGGCCTGGCTGCAGTGGGCGTACTCCTTTGCCTGGCCGGGATGTCCGCGGCATCATCCGTCACCGACCACAACGGCCGCAACCATGAATTTGACACCCCTTTTACCCGGATTATTTCCCTGTACGGTGCCCATACGGAAAACCTGTTTTACCTGGGGGCAGGGCCCCAGGTCATCGGCGTGTCCGTCAACGACACCTACCCGGCATCGGTGGAGACCAAACAGCGGTTCTCATACCATGATGATCCTGAAAAATTCCTGGCGGTAAAGCCGGACCTGGTACTCATCCGCCCCATGATTGAAAACGGCTACCCCCAGTTTGTCCGCCAGCTCAGGGCCTACGGCATCACCGTCATCTCATTCCAGCCGGCAAGCATCGAAGATGTTTACGATTATTGGATGGCGCTGGGCGAACTCACAGGCCGGACAAAGGAGTCCGCCACCCTGGTCCGCCGGTTCAAAACCAATATTAAGGAGATCCAGGCCCTTACCGGGCCCATTTCCCCCAAAAAAAGGGTCTACTTCCAGGCCATTCACAGGCGGATGCGGACATTCACCTCCGGCGCCATGCCCATTTTCGCCCTGGAAACGGCAGGCGGCATAAATGTGGCAAATGATGCAAAAGCCTCCCGCAACACCAATGTGGCGGTTTACGGCAAGGAAAAGATATTGTCCAGGGCCGGTGAAATAGATGTGTTTCTGGCCCAGAAGGGGATCATGAACCCCATCAGGACATCCGACATCATCAATGAACCTGGATTCCACATCATCAAAGCCGTCAAGGAAAACCAGGTTTATTTAATCGACGAAAGTACGGTATCCCGTCCGGTACCGCGGCTTTACCAGGGTATACTGACCATCGGCAGGCTGCTCTACCCTGACATATTTACACCCAACAGATTTAAGAAGGACATTCTATGACATCCACAGGAAAATTGTTCGGCATCGGTGTCGGACCCGGAGACCCCGAACTGATCACTGTAAAAGCGGTTAAGGCCATCGAACGGGCCGACATCATTTTTACGGCGGCCTCCAGCAAGAACCCATACAGCCTGGCAGTTGAAATCGCCGCCCCTTATATCTCGGCCTCGGCCGTTACCCGGCAGCTGGGCTTCCCCATGACAAAACATTCAGACGAAGTCGAAGCGGCATGGATCGCCAACGCAGAAGAAATTGCCACCGAACTCAAGGCGGGAAAAACGGTCGCCTTCCTCACCCTGGGGGACCCAATCACTTACTCCACCTTTGGATATATCCTTAAAAAAATGAAACGGATCATGCCGGAAGCCGATATTGAAACCATCCCCGGCATCACCTCTTTTCATGCGGCGGCCGCCCGGCTGAACCGGATACTAGTGGAAGGGGAGGAATCCCTGCTGGTCACCTCCGGTGCCTATGGCGGTGAACAGATCCGCAGGGTTGAAGGGGTTGAAAATGTGGCCATTGTCAAAGCCTATAAAAATATCAAAGACCTGAACAATGCCCTAAAAGAAACCGGGCTCTATGAAAACGGCGTGGCCGTATCCAAGTGCGGACGGGACAAGGAATCCATCATTGACGACCTGGGAGAGCTCGAAACCCGGGATCCTGATTACTGGACCTTGATTCTGGCCTCAAAATGAAAAAACAGCCCAAAATAAAGCTGAAGAAGCTGGGGCTTTCCCTGGCATTCTCCCTGGGCGTCCTGGTGTTCTGCACAGCGGCCTTCGACACCGTGACCCTGGATATTCTCGGCCGGCGGCTTTTCCTTCCCCTGGGCCGCCTGCTCATGTTCATCTGCATCGGGCTTGCTGCCGGCCAGGCCATCGAAGCGCTTGGCTGGACAAGGGAGGTGGCCGTTCTTGCCCGCCCCTTTTTCAGATTTGCAAAAATGGGGCATCACTGCAGTGCGGCATTTACAACGGCATTTTTATCCGGCGCGGCGGCCAACGCCATGCTCCTGGACTTTTACCAGGAAAAGAAAATAACCAAACTGCAGCTTTTTCTCTCAAACTATATCAACCAGTTTCCGGCGTTTTTCCTTCATTTGCCGACCACCATGTTTATCGTACTGCCATTGACAGGTATGGCCGGGGCTTTGTATTTTCTTTTGACTTTTCTGGCCACCCTGCTACGCACCTTTTTATTCCTGATGTTCGGACACATTTATCTGGGCCGCCTCAAACCCGCCGGTGCCGGAAATACCCGGGAAAGGATGGCAGCAAAAACAGGGCAAGGAGAAAAAGGGTTCAAGGCCGCAGTGGAAAGAGTCAAAAAACGGCTGCCGGCCCGAATCGTGAATATAATGATATGGGTACTCCCCATTTACACCATTGTCTTCCTGCTTCACCTGAACGGTGCTTTTGATGCCATGAACAGGGCTTTGTCCAGCCATATCAGCACAGAAATCATACCGGTCGAGTCCCTGTCCATTGTCATTTTAAGCTTTGCGGCCGAATTCACCTCTGGTTTTGCCGCTGCCGGGGCCCTTATGGACGCCGGGGTACTCACCGTCAAACAAACCGTTTTGGCGCTTCTTCTTGGGAATGTACTGGCCTTTCCCATCCGAGCCCTGCGGCATCAGATCCCCAGATATATGGGAATTTTTTCTCCAAAAATGGGGCTCCAGCTATTGCTTTCCGGGCAGGCATTTCGGATTGCCAGCCTGATTTTAACCGGATTTATCTATTATTTGGTGGCCTGAAATGAATATTGTACATGTCATCGGCATTGGCCAGGGTAAGTCAGATCTGACCGCATCCCATCTGCGGCGTATCCGTGAAGCCGACCTTCTTGTCGGCGGTGAACGTCACCTTGCCCTGTTTTCAGAATGCACCGGCGAGACATTAGCCATAAAAGGGGATATTCCAGCGGTCATCGGCCGAATCAAGGACCAGATGGATGCCAAGAAAATAGTCGTTCTGGCCTCGGGAGACCCCCTGTTCCACGGCATCGGGGCAACACTGGCCAGATCCATTCCCATGGAACGGCTCAGGATTCATCCCAATATCACCGCGGTGGGCGCTGCCTTTGCCGCCATCTGCCAGCCCTGGCACGACGCAAAGCTCGTCAGCCTCCACAGCCGGACCGGCCATGAATTTGGCTTCCCTTCCCTGGCCTGTGAAAATAAGGTCGCCTTTTTGACCGGGCCCTCAAAAGATCCTGTATTTATCGGCAAACAATTGATGGCCAATGGATTGGATGGGTTCCGGGTATGTGTATTGGAAAATCTCGGCCACCCCGACAAAGAAAAGATAACCTGGTTCACCGATTACCGGCTGCTGGCGGCCGGCACCTTTTCCCATCCCAATATCGTTATTCTTATCCGGGCCCCGCTGGCCCCTGACCAGGCCGCCGCTAAAATTGTTTCACATGAAACATATACGGGAATGCCCGATGATTTCTTCCGGCACTCCAGGGGATTAATTACCAAATCCGAGATCAGGGCCCTTTCGCTGTCCAGGCTCCGGCTCACCCAAAAAGACCATGTGCTCTGGGATATCGGCTCCGGTTCGGGTTCAGTTGGAATCGAGGCCGCCATTCAGCTTCCCTGGGGACAAGTTTACGCCGTGGAAAAGAACAAAACCCGGTTGCCGGACATCATCCACAATGTAAAAAATTTTGAACAGCCCAACGTAAAGGTTGTTAACCTGAATTTCCCGGAGGGGCATGAAACCCTTAAGACACCGGACCGGATATTCATCGGCGGCGGGGGACAGGGGCTGGACAATATACTTGACTGCTGCTGCAACCGGATCAAAACCGGGGGCATCATCGTGGTGAACACCGTTGTCATGGAAAGCATGGATACCGCCATGCGTACCCTGACGGACAAGGGGTTCACCCCCGAGATGATTCAAGTCCAGATTTCACGGGCAAAGTCCATGCCCTACGGCAACCGGCTGGATGCTCTCAACCCTGTCTGGATCATATCCGGCAGAAAACCCAAACTATAGTTTAAGGTGAACACAATGACAGACACCATCCACCCCATCATATTCGCAGGCGCCGGCCCCGGAGATCCAGAACTGATGACCATCAAATCCATGAAGGCCATTGAACAGGCCGACCTGGTGGTCTATGCGGGCTCCCTGGTTCCCGAAGCCGTCCTCTGCTGGAAGGGTGAAAATACTGAAACTATATCCTCTGCCGGCATGACACTGGAGGATATCATTGAAACCATGGTGGAAAAAACAAGGGCCGGCAAGCGTGTGGTCCGCCTCCACACCGGTGATCCTGCGCTGTACGGGGCCATCTTCGAACAGATCAGGGAACTCCAGGCCCTGGACATTCCGTACACCGTTATTCCCGGGGTAACGGCCGCCTTTGCAGCATCCGCATCCATGGGCATGGAATACACCCTGCCCGAAGTGACCCAGACCCTGATCCTGACCCGGATGTCCGGCCGCACTCCGGTGCCTGAAGCCGAAGCCCTCGAGAAGCTGGCTGCCCACCAATGTTCAATGGCCATCTATCTGAGCATCGGGCTTGTGGAGGATGTCCAGGCCATCCTGGCGGACAATTACGGGCCAGACAGCCTATGTGCCGTCGCCTACAAGGTCAGCCACCCGGAAGAACAAATTTATTATACCCGAATCAACCGGTTGTCTGAAACCTGCAGAGACAAGGGCATCACCCGCCACGCCCTCATCATCGTCGGCAAGGTGGTGGAAGCCTGCCAGGGGAATATGGACCTGGTCAAATCCAAGCTTTACGATGCCGGATTCACCCATGGCTACCGCAAGGCAAGCAGATAGATAATGGCATCAGATCCTGCCATATGGGCCATCACCCCCAACGGCATCCGCCTTGGACTCAGGCTGTGCCGCAGAATGGAAGGCGCCTCTGTTTTCGTTCCTGACAGGGAAATAGACAACCCCTCCCTGGACGGACATGCCGGCGTTCATTTTTTTCCCAGCCTCAGGCCGACCCTTAAAGCGGAATTTAACAGGTTCAGCGCCCATATTTTTATCTTTTCCACCGGGATTGCCGTAAGGATGATCGCACCGCTTTTGGATTCCAAGCTGAGGGATCCGGCTGTGGTCGTCCTGGATGAAAAAGGGCTGCACGCCATCAGCCTGGTCTCCGGCCACCTTGGCGGGGCAAATGCACTGGCCCGCCGCGTTGCAGACCTTATTAATGCGGTCCCTGTGATTACCACGGCAACAGACCTCAATAAACTGCCCTCCATTGACATGATCGCCAAGGAGGCCGGACTCACTATTGAAACCCCCGGTGCCATCAAATTTGCCAATATGAAACTATTGAAGGGGGAACCCGTATCCATTGTTGACCCCCTTAAACTCATCACCCCGCAAATACCGGCGCACCTTATCACGACCAAAACCCAAAAGGTTCCCGACATTATCTGCACCTGGGTCACCATGAAAGTTCCACGTGAAACATTGGTCCTCAGGCCTAAAAACCTGGTTATCGGAATGGGCTGCAATAGAAACACCCCCATGGCAGATATGCTTGAGTTCCTTACCGCCACCTTCAAGAATGAGAACCTGAGCATGACATCCATCTCTGCGCTGGCCACCACATCGGTGAAGGCGGATGAAGAAGGGATGCTGGCCCTGGCAGAAGAACTGGATATCCCCATCCGGTTCTATGATAAAGACCAGTTAAACAGTGTGGAAACCATTGTAAACCCGTCAAAAATGGCGGAAAAATATTTAGGAGTAAAGAGCGTATGCGAAGCAGCAGCAATTCTGGGAGCAAACCGGGGCAGGCTGATTCTGCCAAAGAAGAAAACCAGGGACGTCACCCTGGCGGCAGCCCTAGCGGAATGAAACTTTACGTGGTGGGCACGGGCCCCGGAAACTCAAACCACATGTCCGGCAGGGCGAAAGAAGTGATTGAAAAGGCCGACTGCATTGCCGGCTACACCACATACATTGACCTAATCCAGGACCTGGTGGATGGGAAAAAGCTGATTTCCACCGGAATGATGAAGGAAATAGACCGGGTGGAACAGGCCATTGACACGGCCCTGGCCGGGAAAAGCTGCGCACTGATCTCGGGAGGGGACCCTGGCATCTACGCCATGGCCGGCCTGGTTTTCGAACTCTGTGAGAAACGGAACATCCCCATTGGCAGATCGGAACAGGGAACCGATTCAAAGACACTTGTGGTCGAAGTCGTCCCCGGGATACCGGCGCTGGCAGCCGGAGCCGCCTTGGCAGGGGCTCCGCTCACCCACGATTTTGCCGCTGTCTCCTTGAGCGACCTTCTCACCCAGTGGGAAACCATAGAAAAACGGATCACCTGTGCAGCCATGGCGGATTTTGTCATTGTTCTTTATAATCCCAAGAGCAAAAAAAGGGACTGGCAGTTGGGGCGGGCCCGGGAACTGATCATGGAACACCGGGCAGGCAGCACTCCTGTTGCCGTGGTCACCGGAGCCATGCGGGAGAACCAAAAAATTGAGTTCACCACCCTGGCTGAAATGGAGAAGGCCGAAGTGGGGATGCAGACCGTACTCTTCATCGGCTCCGGTGCCTCTATGCGGTACATGGACTTTTTGTTCACACCCCGGGGATACACCAAAAAATACACGGACTGATACGGGCAAGGAAGGTGCAGTGTGAAAGGATATATCCAGGTTTATACAGGTAACGGCAAAGGCAAAACAACGGCCAGCATCGGTCTTGCTGTCAGGGCGGCCGGTGCAGGACTCAAGGTGTTTATCGTGCAATTCATGAAGCAGGGGGACTACTCGGAAATCAAGGCCCTTTCCGCATTGGAGAATATCAATGTGGAACAATACGGCGCCGGGAAGTTTGTCAA
This sequence comes from Desulfobacter sp., assembly GCA_028768525.1. Lineage (NCBI taxonomy): Bacteria > Pseudomonadati > Thermodesulfobacteriota > Desulfobacteria > Desulfobacterales > Desulfobacteraceae > Desulfobacter > Desulfobacter sp. The sequence goes on from CP054837.1 coordinate 2,972,768, forward strand.
AGGGAAACCCTCAGAAGAAGAAAAACAGCACTGCGCCCTGGGATACCGACGGTTATGCAGCCTACTTGAAACCGGCGACTATGACCTGGTGATTGCCGAAGAGGCGAATGTTGCCGGCATGTGCGGCCTTCTCACCGAAAAGGAAATCCTTCATCTCATGGACATCAAGCCCGACCACGTGGAACTCGTGCTTACGGGCAGGGGGGCCATGGATACCGTTATTCAAAGGGCGGATCTAGTCACTGAAATGAAGGAGATCAAACATTATTTTAAGCAGGGCGTAAAAGCCCGAACGGGCATTGAAAAATGAAAAATCACATTGCGGTATTTGGTACAGGGTCCGATGTGGGCAAGAGCATTGTAGGCGCCGCCATCTGCAGAAGCCTCGCAGACCGCGGGGTGAAGGTGGCCCCCTTCAAGGCCCAGAACATGTCAAATAATTCAGGCATCACCCCGGAAGGACTGGAAATGGGGCGCGCCCAAATTGTCCAGGCCGAAGCCGCCAGGATTTCTCCCCATGTGGATATGAATCCTATTTTGCTCAAACCCACCGGAGAAAAGCAGTCCCAGGTCGTGCTGAACGGCCTGGTCCACGGCAACCATACGGCAATGGATTACCATAGAAATAAAGAGTTTTACAGAAAAGAGGCCGGGGCGGCCTTTGACCGCCTCTCCTCACGATACGACCGGATCGTCCTGGAGGGTGCCGGCTCCTGCGCGGAAGTCAACCTCATGCCCAATGACATTGTTAACTTTGCCATGGCCGAATATGCCGGTGCAGATGTTATTCTCACGGCCGATATCCACAGAGGCGGCGTATTTGCACAGATCATCGGCACCCTGGACTGCCTTCCGGATAAATACAGAAACATGGTCAAAGGGTTTATTGTCAACCGGTTCAGGGGAGATATCGCCCTGTTTAAAGAGGGGGTGGACTGGATTGAGCAGCGGACAGGAAAACCGGTCTTCGGGGTGCTGCCCTGGTACACCCATTTCAGGATTGATGCCGAAGATTCCGTAGAGATCGAAGCCTGCAACAATGACGGGCCGGTCCATCCGGATAAACCTGCGATTGCCGTTATCCGGCTGCCCCATATTGCCAATTTTACAGATATCCACGCCCTGTCAGCCATGGAGGAACTGGATGTCCGGTTTATCGACAAGCCAGCGGATCTGTCCCGGTTCAAGGCGATCATTCTGCCGGGGTCCAAAAATACCCGGGCCGACCTCCGGTGGGCCAACAACAATTTCAAAGGCGCCCTGGCGGCCTATGTAAAAAACGGCGGCCATATCCTGGGTATCTGCGGGGGCTACCAGATGCTGGGAAAAACCGTAGAAGATCCTGAGGGATTAGAAGGCATTCCAGGCGATACCGAAGGGCTGAGCCTGCTACCGGTAAAAACACGTCTTAAATCGCCTAAAACCACCACTATTTCGGATTTCACCTGGCAGGGCCCCTCAGGCGCCGGATATGAGATCCATATGGGAGAGACCCTGCGCCACGGCGGCGCCCCCCTGGTCCAGGTAACCGCAAGGAACGCCCGGGCCTGCGATGATGTCGATGGCTGTGTCCGCGATGACGGACGGGTGGCCGGTACCTATATCCACGGTTTTTTTGACCACCCGGGCATCTGCAGAAAGTGGCTTGAAACCATCGGCGTGGACACGGGGGAGTTCCACATGGAACAGGGCCTTGCAGACAAGAAAGAGGCGGACTACACCCGGCTTAAAGAACATTTTGAATCCCATGTAGACATCACCAGCCTTTACTGACAACGAAACGGCGGTGCCGTCATATCCTGATAAGAGAGGGCGGAAATACTGATTTCCGCCCTTTACTTTAAGGAAGATTTTTTTTATCCTGACTCAATCCAAAAAGTCACCCTAACCCTGGAATGGAAACCAATGGCGGAAAATTCAGAGCGTATTCCGACCCTGGCAGAACTCGCCCTTAAATACGGAACCATCTCAAGAGATCAATATATCCACCTGACCAAATTGTTCGCCCTTGTCAAAAGGGAAAAACAAACACCGGACTACGGTGAAATGCTTATTGAGCAGAAAATGGCCACCTCGTACCAGATCGGCCTGCTCCGCCTCATCCGGGATTATCACATCATCCGCCGCCACGGGGAAGCATTCGGCAAGATTGCCGTCAAAAGGGGATTTGCCACCCAGATTGATATCCAGCGGGCCCTGGATATCCAGAAAGAGGAGTTTAAAAAATCAAGGCTCAAAAAGCTGATGGGCGATATCCTGGTGGAATCCGGTGTGATCACGGCCACCCAGCAGAAACAGATCCTCAAAGAGCAGACCCTGCTGGACAATAAATCCAGGGAAATACTTGCAGAAGAGACAGACCGGCCCGACCCGGAAGGAGTAATTTCACTTTCAGATGCTGAAAAAAATTTTCTCAGGGTAAAAGGCCTGGACAGGGAATTTTCCGCTGCGGTGATCGAAAAGGGGTTTGCCTCCGAGAATGATGTGATGCGGGCCAGGGAAACCCAGGAGGAAATCTTCGAAGAAAACCGGGCCATAAAAATTCTGGGCGACATCATGGTCTCAATGAAAATGCTCACCCCGGACCAGAAAAACCTGATCCTCGAAGAACAGGGCAGGATTGAGGATATCCCCGAGAAAGAAAGGATTCCGGATCTCACCATTACGCCGGCGCCGGACGGAATGACGGCCTGGATCGAATTAAATCCCAAACGGATGGCGGCAATTTCCCTTGAACAGATAAAATCTGAACTGGCGGCAGAGGGGATGACCCGGGGCATTTATCCGGATGAAATGCTGAACTGCTGGCTTGTAGAAAAGCATCCAAGATTTCCGGTGGCCCGGCTGGATTATTCCAAGGATTTGCAGGACGCCCGGAATCTGGAATCGGTGTTTAATTTAAACCTGACGGAAAAGGGGGAAAAGCGGAAAGGCGACCTCCTGGTTCGCCAGGATTCCACGTGGAACACCGGAAAAAGAATCAATATTTATAACCAGGAAACCGCCGCAGTTTCTGATCTGGATTTTACCATCAGTTGCGGCAGCGGCACACGCCCGTCAAAGGACAAGGCATCCATTGTGGCGTCGAAAACAGGGCGGCCCGCCCTTTCTGCCGAAAGAACGCTATACATCCATCCCGTCATCAATGTCCTTGAAGATGCCGACCTCAGATACGGTCCATTGGAGCCCTATGCCAATCTCAGCATCACCGGAACCATCACCGGAGCCTATCCGGTTACCGCCGGAGATGTCTGGGCCGGAGAAATCCGCGGCGGAGTGATAGAAGCGGTCGGAGAGGTCAGGACAAAGGTGGGCATGACCGACGCGGTTATAAAAGCCCAGGGCGATGTTTATGCCAGATACCTTCACAATTGCAGGATAGAAACCTACGGCAGTGTATATGTGGAAAATGAGATATTTGATTCGGACATCCGATGCTCGGGCATGGTAGACAGCCCGGACTGCCGGGTCATATCTTCACGGATTTATGCCAAAAAAGGGGTGCGGCTCTCGGGAGCCGGAAGTGCAAAGACGGCCAAGTGCAGCATATTTGCAGGCAGTAACCATCATATTGTCTCCCTGGGTGCCGCCGTTCTTAAAGAAATCCACAGCATTTCAAGGGTGCTTGAGGACCTGAAAGAAGAGCAGGCCGGCGAGAAAAATGCCTCAAAAAAAATTTTCAGGAAAATGGTGGAACTGAAAATTTTCCATGACCGGGCCAGGCAGAAAAAAGAAAGCCTGGTCATGGAATTCAAAAAGAACAGATCCCGCCTCAACAAAAAACAATCCAGAAATATACTCTCCCTGATTTCCAGTTTTGAAAAAAGAATGGAAACATCCATTGGCGCCCTCAAAGAGCTGAACCAGAATAAAAAAGTCCATGACAAAAAAACGGCCGGCCTGGAGAAAAAAATTAAAGTCCAGTCCAGAAAAACGGCTGCTGAAATCATGACTTTGGAGCGGCGCCTATTTGCGGCCCTTGAACGGGCCAGATCCGATTCCTTTAGCACGGAAATTAAAATCAGCGGTGAAGCCTGGCAGGGAACGGTGCTGGGCGGAATTTATTCGCTGAAGACCCTGGAAGAAAACCTGGAAAGCTTCCAGGCGGAAGAGATCGGCAGCGGGGATCCATCATCGGCCGCCCGGATTAAAATCACCCGCACTTCATGAACTCACCCGCCCAAATGGGCGGTGTATAGCCGGGTATGGACAGCACCCGAAGGGTTAAGTTGGCTTTCGTAGAGATGGATGGCATCAACCCGAAAACCGCTTTCCTTGAATTCACCGCATGTTGAAAAAATAGCCTTTAGGGCCGGTCCGCCCCCCCTGCCTTTGATGCGGCCGATGGTGATATGCGGAGAAAACCGCTGTTTTTTTAGGCCAAGGCCGCTGTCCCTCAGGGAGGAGGCCAGGTGGGTGTGCAGCCTCTGAAGCCGGTCAATCTCCCCGCCGAGTCCCATCCAGAGCACCCGGGGGTTCCTTGCACCGGGAAATACGCCGGGCCGGCCAAGGCGGAGCCGGAACCCTTGAACTTTGGCGGCGCTTTCAGCCATGGCGGACTGAATCCCGGGAAGCTCCGCCAGGGAGCGATCCCCGAGAAAGGCCAGCGTCACATGGAACCCCTTGGGAGAAGGCCATGACGCACGGATGCCGCTGGCTTTGAACTGTTGCTGAATATCCCGAAGCCGCTTTATCACTTCATTGGGAAGTGTCAGGGAAATGAAGCACCGTAGTTTTGAATCTGGCATTTTATACTCCTCCGGGTCTCCCGGCCCGTGGAAATGTTTCATGTGGAACAACCGCCCCGGTTCCCTTAAATGGTATAGATTCAGCGGATAAAGGTCCATAGCCATTGAAAAAAAGATACGCCTTGATCTATACTGACCCTCATGCGCCTGAAACTGATTATATTCATATTGGCCCTTTTCGCCTTTTTGTCCGCCTCCACAGGCGGAGGGCTCTATTATTATTCCTATAGGGAGGCGGCATTTCAACAGGCGGAGTCCGACGCCGACTCAAGGTTGGCCCTGTTTACCCGCCAGTTTTCCACCCATTTGTCAGAGCATGTCAAATCGGTGAAAACACTGGCCGGCACCCGGGAATTGACAGAAGTCTTTATCCGCAGGAATCTGAAAACCATTTATGACGCCAACCAGACCCTGGATCTGTTCACCCGCTCCATGGACCTGGATGTCAGCTACCTCGTTGATAAAGAGGGCGTCACCATCTGCTCATCCAACCGAAATGTTGCAGACAGTTTCGTGGGCCATGACTTTTCTTTCAGGCCCTATTTCCAGAAAGCGGTGAAGGGGACCCCTGCAACCTATCTTGCCCTGGGGTCCACATCAAACAAACGGGGGGTTTATTTCAGCCACCCCGTTTACGGCAAAGACGGCAAAACCGTGCAGGGCGTGGCCGTGGTTAAATCCTCCGTGGAATTTCTTGAATCCTCCCTCTTTCCGAAAATGGACGGCATCCTGCTCTTTACCGACCCCATGGGTGTCATTTTCATGTCCAACGTGCCTGAATACAGATTCAAGCTAATCTGGGACCTTGAGGAAGAGGCCGTGAGTACCATTGAAAATTCAAGGCAGTTCGGCAACGGCCCGTGGGAATGGTCAGGGTTCAGGCGTATTGAACCGGGGCGGCTCATTGACGGCTCCGGCAGGATCTATTTTATGTCAAACATTGAGTTAGCCAATTACCCGGGATGGGAAGTCATTTCACTGAGAAATGAAAAAAAAATAATAGAACAGGTATCCCGCCCGTTTATCCGGGTCATTGGTTCCATTGTGCTGATGGCCTCTGCCCTTACCGGCCTGCTGGTTGTCGTTCTCTATCAGATGGCGGCCAGGGAACTGGCCCGGCGGAAATCCGCAGAAGAAAACCTGAAAATGTCCGAACGGCGGTACAGACAATTCTACCATAAAACCCCTGTAATGCTGCATTCCATAGATACGGAAGGAAGGATAATCCACGTATCCGACCACTGGGTGGAGGTGATGGGCTATGGCAGGGAAGAGGTGGTGGGCCGCCACCTGACCGACTTCTTCACCCAAAGTTCAAAGCGATATGCGCTGAATACCATATTTCCCAGATTTTTCAGCAGCGGATTCTGCAAAGACATTCCTTATACCTATGTTAAGAAAACCGGAGATCAAATGGACACCCTGCTCTCCTGCTACGGGGTGCGGGACGCTGAGGGGCATATCATCCGTTCACTGGCGGTCAGCGTGGACGTCTCCGAAAAGAACCGGGTGCAAAGGGACCTTGAAAAGGCCAAGGAACAATTGTCTATATATTCCCATGATCTGGAAGGCCAGGTCCGCCGGCGCACCGCCCAGCTGGAAACGGCCCAGGCAAACCTGAGGCAGCTTTCCAAAAACATCATTGCTTCCCAGGAGAGGGAAAAGGAACTGGTGGCCAGAGAGCTTCACGACCACCTGGGCCAGGTGCTCACAGCACTGCGTATCGATGCCGTATGGGCAGAGAAAACCCTTGGCACAGTGGACGAAAAAGCCGGGAAACGGGCGGGAAAAATGAGCAGCCTCATTGAAACCACCATCCAGGACGTCAGGGATATGGCCTATCGCCTCAGACCCAGGGTTCTGGATGACCTCGGGCTGGCAGACGCCCTTGAATCACTGGTCTCTGACTTTGAAAGGCGGTCCAATGTTTCCTGCGTATTCCGCCATGATGAAATCCCGGAAATTGACAAAACCCTGGCAACCGCCCTATACAGAATAGGCCAGGAGGCCGTGACAAATGCCCTGCGCCACTCGGCAGCCACCACCATATTGGTGGAACTGAGGACCGACGGGGGGGATATGATATTGACGATCCAAGATGATGGATGCGGATTTGACCCCAGTATGAATACCGATGTTAAGGGATTCGGCCTGGAAAGCATGAAGGAAAGGGCGAATCTGGCCGGCGGCCGGTTGGACATCAGTTCAGCCCCGGGACAGGGAACCGTGGTTTCCTGCAGAATCGGACTGGAAGGAGGAGTATGATCAAGGTATTGCTTGCAGATGACCACAGCATTGTGCGGGAAGGCCTCAGGAAAGTGCTTGAAGATGATAAGGAAATCAAGGTCATTGCCGAAGCCCCGGACGGGGAAACCGCCTTTGACCAGGCCATGTCCCAAAATCCGGATGTGGCGGTCATCGATATTTCAATGCCGGGCATGGACGGGCTTGAGGTGGTGAGCCGCATGGCTGCCTACTGCCCGGATATCCCTGTGCTGATCTTAACCATGCACGAAGAAGAACAATATGTCATCCGCGCCATAGAGGCCGGGGCCATGGGATACGTTACAAAACAGTCTGCACCGGAACAATTGGTGGCGGCGGTAAAAAAAATCAATGAAGGCGGCAGATATCTTACGGAAAAAGCAGGAGAGGCCCTTGCCCTAAGGGTGATCCGGGGAAATCAAAACAAAAGCCTGACCGAATCCCTGTCCATGAGAGAGCTTCAGGTCTTGAGAAAACTTGCCACAGGCAGTACCAACAGGGAAATCGCAACGGCCTACAATATTTCAGTCAAAACCGTGGATACTTACCGGGCCCGCCTGCTCAAAAAACTGAACCTGAGGAACAACGCAGACCTCTCCAGGTATGCAATTCAGAACAAACTGGTTGAATACTAGTGGGGGATTTTGTGCACTAATTTTTGGAAACCGAATGGTTCAGGGCTTCGAAATTGGCGAAGATTTTATTCAGGGTTGACCGGCACTGATCCATCTCCTCATAGGAAATCCCCTGTTCAGCCTCCCGGAGCATCTCATCGACCAGCCCCATCAACTCCTCCTTAAAATCCTTTGCCTTCTGGGTGAGATAGATCAATTTACTCCGCCTGTCGTTGCGGTCCGGTACCCTGAGCACGATATTCTTTTTCTCAAGGACATTGATAAGACGGGTAATGGCGGCCTTGTCCTTTACGGCAATACGGGCAAGCTCCTGCTGGGTACGGCCGTCCTTCCGGTAGAGGTGGATGAGAATGCTCCATTGTTCATAACTGACATCAAACCCCGCGTCCTGAAATTTTTTGGTCAGCCGTTTGATAATGGCTCTGGAAGTCCGGCCCACAAGGTAGCCGATGGATGAATCAATGAGGCGGTTAAAATTGTCCATTTGCGTTTTATTTCCGTGTCATTAAAAGGAAGTTCAAAATTTTCAAGCAAATAGTATAACCATAATGGTTGATATGGCAACCAAAGATTTATGGAGACCGGGGGAACCAACACCCCTGGTACAGCACCAAGCCACAAAAAAGCCCCGGCCGTTTATCACGGTCGGGGCCAATTGAATTGAGTCAGGATAATTTTACCGGAAAATCAAACCGCTGTTTTGCCGCCGAATGCAGTTTTAATATACCGGATCCAGATCCCGCTGAGGAACCATGAATATGCCCAGGTGCCAAAGATGATGGCAACGAAGGCTTTCACGATGTCCATGGAGCTGCCGTCAAGGGAGAACCCGGGGACATAGCCGAAAAGAAGGGGGCCGAGATAGAGAAACTTGGCAAACTTGAAAGAACTGAATGCGGTACGCCACATATTGGCCTTGGCAATTGTGGCGCCGGCAAAGGCGGCAATACAGACCGGGGGCGTAATATTGGAGTCCTGGGACAGCCAGTAAACGATCATGTGGGCGGCAATCTCATTGACACCGAGATGGGTCAGGGCGGGGACGGCCACCACCGCTGTAATCAGATAGGCTGCTGTCACGGGCACGCCCATGCCAAGAACCAATGATGCCAGCGCAACCAGCAAAATGGTCAACAGCAAGGAACCGCCGGCCAGTTCGATCATGATGTCGGCAAAGGTAAGCACAAGTCCGGAAAAGGTCAGGACGCCGATAATGATGCCGATGACCCCGACGGTGGCGCCTATTTTCAGGCTGTTTTCGGTTCCGGACCGGGCGGCTTCCAGAAAATGGCTTAAGCCCGGCTTGATCCGGCCCGGATTTTTTGCATAAAAGATACCGGCAGCCGCCAGCCCGACGGCCAGCCCCACCCATTCAGGCAGTTTGCCCTGCTCGGAGCCGATGGCAATATTCACCAGCGAGACCAGGAATACCGCCGTAACGATAAAGGCCATGGTCAGGTCCATGGGGGTCTCCCGCCTGACCCAGCTGATATATACACAGGTGACAAGCCCGATGATGGCGGAATAACCGGGTGAGTAGCCGGTAAGCATAAGAATGGTAATGGCGATCAAGGGGATGGTATAAAACCATTCTGTTTTAAAGATATAGGCGGCGGAGTGTTCGGATTTTTCACCCACGATATTATCTTTCTTGGCTTCATAGTGAACCATGCAGAAAACCGAAAAAAAATACATGAGCGCAGGGAAAATGGCAATGAGCATGATCCGGGAATACGGCACCCCTGTCAGTTCCGCCATGATGAATCCCCCGGCCCCCATGATGGGTGGCATGAACATCCCGCCAATGGAAGCCGCCGGTTCAATACCGCCGGCAATATGGGGTTTGAACCCGGCTTTTTTCATCATGGGGATGGTGAACATCCCGGTGGACACCGTGTTGGCGATGGCGGATCCTGAAATGGATCCGAAAAGCCCGGAGGCAATCACCGACACCTTGGCCGGTCCGCCGATTTTATGGCCCACAGCCGCCAGGGGCCAGTCGATAAAAAATTTCTGGGCCCCGCATTTCTCAAGGTAGGCGCCAAAAAGGACAAAAAGAATGACATAGGTGGCCAGGACATTGGCCATGATGCCGAAGACCCCGTCACTCTTGTAGAAAATGCTGATGCACAATTCTGTAAAGGGCGCCCCTGCATGGGAGACGAGATCCGGGGCCAGATACCCATAGACACCGTAGATCAGCATCAGGGTGCCCAGGATGACAAAAACATTGCCCACCACCCGCCGGGCCAGTTCAATGCCCACCAGGACCCCGATAATGGCAAAAACCATATCCACGGTGGTTTCCGCCCCGGTCCGGTAATTGATGGCCTCAAAAAGCAGGATCCAGTATCCCACCGAGGCAATGGACAGGACAATCAAAATATAATCTATGACTCTCCCGATTGTTGATTTGGATTTGTACAAAAGGAAGACAAGCACATAGGTTATAATTACATAAACACCCCTGTGGTACTGGGTGGCCATGGGTTGCACAACAGCCGCCCAGGAGTAAAAAACGACCAGGATGACCGAGCATACATCAAAAACAATCTGCTCGAATCGATTTAGTTTTTCATACACGGTTTGCCTTCCTTAGGTGGTTTAAATTAAAATTGGGCAGGTGCGGAGATGCCGCACCTGCCAGCAGGTCGGGTCAGCTTAAAAGATTAAAGCATGCCCTTTTCTTTCCAGAATTTCTCGGCACCGGGATGAAAGGGCGTAACTACACCCTGGGTTCCTGTTTTGATGGCCATGAGCTTGAAGGTTTTCTTCTGGGCCTTCATATGGGCCAGGCCCTCGTCGGAATAAATCAGGGTAAGCATTTTGTATACGGCGTCATTGGATACCTTTGAGTTGGCCACCCAGAGGGCTGAATCCTGGAAGGAGGGGGAATCGTAATCCACACCCTTATAGGTGTTGGCAGGGACGGTCAGCTTGGCAAAATAAGGATATTTTTCATAGAAGCCTGACGCCTTGGCATCGGCATCCAGGTTGACCAGGGCGATGTCATTGGTCTGTGCGGCCATGATCACGGCGCCGGAGGGGAAGGCAGTGAACAGCCAGAAGGCATCCAGCTGTTTGTTGCCGAAGGCCTGGGCAGCATCGTTGTAGCCCATGGCGTTTCTTTCAATCTTGTCCCATACCCCCAGGTGCTTGAAAAAAAGTTCGCAGTTGGCAAAGGCGCCGGAGCCGGCATTGCCCACACCGACTTTCTTGCCCACCAAATCTTTTACGCTGTTGATGCCGGACCCTTTCAGGGTAACCAACTGGGCAGGGGCACCGTAGAGCCATGCAACCGCCAGAACATCTTCGTATTTTTTGGTATCGTTTGCCAGCATACCGTTGCGGCCTAAATAAACATGGCCTGAATAAACAACACTCATCTGCTGGCGCCCGGCATTGGTCTTTCTCAGGTTTTCCGTGGAACCGCCGGATGACTGGGCCTGAACCCTGAACTCTTTTACGGCTTTCATGGGCTTGTACACCTGGATGCCGTTGGCAACCACCTGGAAGGTGCCGCCGGCAGGGCCGCCGCCGAAGACGATTCTTTCCTTGGCAAAGGCAGACTGGCTAAATGCCATGGCAAGCACAGCGATAAACCCGATGAGCAATAATTGTTTGGCTTTCATACGATCCTCCTGTTTTGGTGTTAACAAAGATGAATTGACCATTTGTACCGCATACCAGAGTACCAAGGCCGGGGTCACCAAATCAATTAGAGGATTTCTGATTCTCGTGTAGTAATTTTTCTTACAAAGAGATCAAAGAAAGCCGGCCGCAATTATAAAGGTGCGGCCATCTTCCTGATCCGGCCGGATGCCACCGCATCCAGAAAGGCATCGCCCAGTTCAAGGCTTTTTACCGCAACAGCATGCCAGGCCCTGTACCGCTCCCGGTCATTGCCCCTGAACCTTAAAAAGTCTTTTCTGTCCGGAATTCTGCCGTAGGGCAGTTGGGAAACAAAATCAGGGGAGGGGGAGACCAGGATGACCCGGTCAGCCATTTCCCCCACGGCCCTGCGCCGTTTCATGGTTTTGTCAAACCAGCCCGGGATAATATGGGGATAGAAATGGGGGTAGAGGATAAATCCAGGTTCATGGTGTTTCAAGGAAAAGAGGGGGTGGTAATCCAGAATGCCGCCGTCCCGATAGACCCCGGCCCTGGCGCCAGGGATATCCCGGATGCCGTCCATGACCACGGGAATGGAACCGCTGGACAGCAGCGCCCTGTAAAAATTCTCCATATCCAGAGCCACCTGCTCTGCCCCGAATCCATTGATATTAAAAGGAGTCGCCCCTGCCCCGGGCACCCGGAACAGGACGCGGTTAAAAAACATTGCCTGGGTCCTGCGGGTGGCCAGATTCAAAAGATAGCCGGCAAGAATCCCCGCTCCCAGAGCCGGGGTATTATCCTCTGCCATCAGCCCCCGGCACCGTACCGATAAAAAGCCCAGCTTTATATAGGGATGGGAAAGAATCCCGGGAATCGTTTCACGGGGAATAAAGCGGTTCAGGATTTTAAGGGATTCATCGGTGATTTTCTCCGGAGTGACCCGCCCCCTGTAGGTTTGACTGATATAGGCATCCCTAAGGCGGTCAAAGGCCCGTCCGGGGTCTTCCTGGGCTGCGGCAGCCAGTTTCCAGGCACCGATGGAGGAGCCCAGCAGGGAGACTTGGTGGGTAATCCCGTGCAGCCACCGTGAGAACACCGCACGGTCCAGCCCGTATATGGAAAGCCACTTGGCCGCACCGGACGCCCCGAGCACCGCTGTAATGTCTTCAGGCGCCAGGCCCCTTTCCCGGATATGGGCAAGGGCGGTTTTACCGGCTTTGATGGTCAGCTTATCGGTCATGGAATCTCACCTTGTTTAGCATCAGCCCCGAGGCAGGGGCAATGGATTTCAACGGACTGCGGTCAATGCCGGAAAGTGAGTCTCGGAGATCTTCAAGGCTGGCCTCCCTGCGGCCCAGTGCGATGAGCTGTCCCATCATCAGCCTCACCTGGTGGCGCATGAAACCGGTGGCAGAGACCCTGTACACCCAGGATTGGCCGGGAAAAAAGCCTGCGGAGAATGCTGTATTCTCTTCAATCCGGCTCTGGATAATCTCTCTTTTATAATCAGTTCCGGGGGAAGGTTTGGTGCAGTACCGGATAAAATTATGTTTTCCCGCAAACAGGGCCGCCCCTTCGGACATCAGCGGGATGTCCAGTTCACCGGGAATCCAGGCCATGAAGGGGGCGCAAAAGGGGTGAAACTTCTCCCCACAGGAAAAAAAATAAAGATATTCCTTGGTCCGGGGGCTGTTGAGGATATTGAATTCCTTCCCGACCGCCTCCATTTCCAGGGCACGGATATCCGGAGGGAGATTATGGTTCAGCTCATCAGGAAAGGCGTCCGGATCCAGAAGATCCTCCACAAATAATTCAAAGGCCGAATGACCGGCGGAGACCATGGCATCGGTCCGGCTGGTACCCAGCACCTTAAACTCAGAATGGCCCAGAACAAATTCAAGGGTTTTGCAGACCATGGCTTCCACGGTTTTCACCCCGGGCTGCCGCTGCCATCCGTGGAACCTGAATCCCAGATATTGAATATGGATGAGATAATAATTCATGCCACCTGCCTAGTACCAGCCAGGACACCCCATTGGCAAGATATTTATCCCTGGCTGCCCGCCCAGAACTGAAATGATCACTTGATCCGGCTCACTATAATCTGTTAAAACCAGGCATCCTGAATGGGATGCAATACCAATAACTGCATGGAAGATATCACATGGAACCCAAGGAATTTGACGAAATCCTGGACCTGGCCCGCACCAAGGGCGTCAGCGATGCCCTGTTCATCTCCCCCGACATCATCCCCGTGGACGACAAATTTGCCGCTTTCTGCAGGGAACCGGGCTGTACCGGATACGGCCTGTCCATGAGCTGCCCTCCCCATGCCAAGGGCCCGGACTGGTTCCGGGAACAGATTAAAACCTATTCCCGCGCCCTGGTATTTAAATTTGACGTACCCACCACCGCCCTGCTCGGCATTGAGCGCCTGGATCTTTTAGGACTGATACACGAAACCGCCGCCCTGCTCGAAGAAACGGCAAAGGCCAAAGGATATAAACGGGCCAAGGGATTTGCCGGGGGCTCCTGCAAAGAGGTCTTCTGTGCCGACCATCCCAACTGCCGCGTTCTCCATGGGAACGGAGACTGCCGAAACCCGGACCGGGCCAGACAGTCCATGTCCGCCGTGGGAATCAATTTTTTAAAATTGTCCAAAGCCGTGGGCTGGAAAATGAAAATCATCACCAGCGGCACCGATCCCGAAAAAAAGCCCATGGGCATGGTGGCCGGGCTGGTTTTGATCGATTAGTCCCCATTTATGCAACTGGGACCTGACGGGCGACGCCCGGCAAAGCAAAATAGAAGGTAGACCCATGATAAAAAAGATAAAAAAAGCAGCCATGCGCCTGACCGCAGGCGCCGTCAATAAAGTAGATTTCATACGGCTGATCCACCGCATCGCCGAGAGCCCTGCCGGACGCCCCCACCTGGAAAAATACCAGTCTCTGCCAACGGACTGGGCCAATGCGGAAGAGATCAGCGAGCGGGCCGTGGACCTGACCATGGCCCAGCTCCTGGGAGAGCATCAAACCGTTGAACGGAACGAAATCGCCGATCTTATCCGGGAAATTGAAATCCAGTACGACCGGGACCTCCACATCCACACCGCCGCGGCCTTCCGGGTGGTCTTCGACCATCTCTTCGACCATGCCAACCTTGACCTTCCCTTTACCTCGCCGGACGGCCGGGATCTTAAACACATTGATAAATTAAGGCAGTACAGGGAAGAGGGGCTGGGGGTTCTCTATCTCATCAACCACAACTCCCACCTGGATGAATTCATCTTCGACAGTCTCATGCAGGACCTGGGTCTGGGGCTGCCGGTGTTTGCCGCAGGGCAGAACATGATGGCCATCGGCAGTATTGCCAAGGTGCTCATGACCGGTTCCTATGTGGTCCTGCGCAAGGGTGCCTCCCGCCACCAGATGGCGGCCCTGTACAATTACTGCAGCGCCCTGAGCCGCTGCGGGGCCCAGCAGGGTATTTTCCTGGAAGCCTGGCGGGGCGGGGCAAGGTCCAGGGACGGCAGCCTTCGGTACCCCAAACGGCTGGTGGCCGTACGCGGGGCCATCGATCTGGATGAAGGCCAGGATATGGTTGTTCAGCCCGTTGCCCTATCCTATTCCGTGGTTCCCGAAGATCTGATGATGTGTTCCGGCAAAAGCGGCAAGACCTGGATCAACGGGATGAAGCGCTTCAAGGCCCTGATGAATCTTCCCATCCACCCGGCCACATTCTGGTACCATGCCATGGAAAATATCTACTCCCGGTGCTATGTCTCCTTTCCCGAGCCCAAACGTCTAAGCGAGCTGAACGCAGACTGGCAGAAGGACAAAAGGGGAACGGACTTTGACGAATTTGTGGCCCTGGATGCCATCACCCAGATTGCCAGAACCAAAAAAGTCATGGCCTCCCAGCTGGCGGCCCGGACCATCACCCGGGCAAAAAAGACCGATTCAAAAGAGATCGAAAAGACCCTCCGGGATGAAATCAAAACCATTAAAATCTACCACAGGCAGACCTTTACCCAGGACCCTGACTTTGAGGATTTTATCAAGGAAAATTCCGAAGACACCGTCATGGCAGACGGGATAAAAACCCTGCGCAACAGGGAAGTCCTCAGCCGGTGGACAAAGGACAGTTTAAAGCTCCCCTCCGTCATCAACGACATCGGCCTGAGCTACTACGCCACCCATGGAGACCGCCGCCTCTATTCCCCCACGGCAGACCAGAACATCGTGGTGGTGGGGGCCGGCAACTGGGGCTTTGTCCTGGCCAACCTGGTGGCCGGCCGGCTGCTTGAAAACAAGGCCTATGGCAATGCCAGCATCACCATCTATGACCCCAGGAAAAAACTGGTCCGCCACATGGGAAAGGAGCGGCTGGGCCCGGGACATTTCAAGGACAAGCCCCTGGAGAAAAATGTATTTGTCACCTATGACCTGCCGTCGGCCTTCAGAAAGGCCAGCGAGGTCATCGTCGCGGTAAAACCCGAGGTCTTTGAGGCACAGATGAGGGAAATCATCGCCGTCTCGGAACAGCACCTTAAAATCATCATTGCCACCCGGGGCTTCATGCCCGACACCCCCCTTCTGCCCTTCCATATGGTCCAGAACCTTCTGGTGGAATATGAGCGGACGGACATGGATGTCCTCACCCTGGCCGGACCTTTGGAAACCGACGACCTCATCGAAACCCAGGCCCTCTCCGGCATCATTGCCGGCCCGGGCCGCTCCTCCCAGGAAATGGCTGCCCTGATCTTCGGCCCGGACCAGACGCCCCTGATCTCAACAGATCCCATCGGGGTACAGGCCGCCGATATCCTGGCCCGGATCTACGCCCTCTGCGTCAACATCATGCTGGCCTGCACCGAAGGTAAAAAAGGACTGCTCATGGGCAGACTCTTCGCCCAGGCGGCCAAAGAGGCAAGGGCACTCACACTGGCCATGGGGGCATCCCCGGAGACCTTCACCGCAGGTTCCATCCCCTGGACCGCTACCTTTACGGCCCTGGCTGCAGACGGCCCCCTCAAAGAGCTGGGCGAAAAGCTGGGCACAGCCGTCAAAAAAGGAAAAAGCCCCGCAAGGGTCCTGAACAAATTATCCGAAAAATGGCGGCAGGCCGGGGGCAGGGTCCAGCTGATCTCCGACCTGGAATCGGCCCTGGCCTGCGGTGTCCAGAGGGAGGTTGACCTCGCGTTGCTCCGGGAGGCCTCTGAACTGATCCAGCCGGAAAAGAAAGCCTGATCCGCGGCCGGGCAACCCGGCCGTTTTATTCAGAAAAACCACTTGACAGGTGTTAATATCCGTGTTTATTGAACAAGTGTTAATTATATCTTTCAATACGGATACCGACAATGAACACCTTTTCAGGAAAAACAGTCTACATCACCGGAGGGTCAAGCGGTATCGGCCTTGCCACGGCCAAACACCTGGCCGGCCTGGGCGCAGATATCCTGCTCATGGCAAGGCAAACCCCTCCCCTTGAACGGGCAAAACAGGCCCTTGAAACCAGCCGCCGGACCCCGGATCAGCAGTTTCACACCCTGAGCCTGGATGTAACGGACCAGAACCGGGTCTATGAAGAGATGGCCGCGGCCGTGGAAAAAACAGGGCCGCCGGATATTCTCATCCTCAGTGCCGGCATCAACACGGCGGCCGACCATTTTGAAAATATCGACCATACCATGTTCAACCGGGTCATGGACGTGAATGTCAACGGGGTCCGGAATCTTGCCCACGCCCTGGCCGGCCCCATGAAAACCGTCAAGGGCCATGTGGTGATTCTCTCTTCCGCCGCCGCCCTTTTCGGCATGTACGGGTATACGGCCTATGCCGCCTCCAAGGCAGCCCTCATGGGATTTGCCGAAAGCCTCCGCTACGAGCTCAAGCCCAATGGCATGGCCGTCACCATTGTCTTCCCCCCGGATGTGAACACCCCCATGAACGATGCCGAGGCAAAGACACTCCCGGTCCAGGGCCGGGCCATGAAAAAAATGGCCGGCCTGCTCACCCCGGAATTCACGGCAGGAGAAATTGTCAAAGCCATTGAACGGAAAACCTATTTTGCCATCCCCGGACGGCTGACCCGGTTCCTCTATTTTCTCCACAGGATCACCAACGGGGCAATCAGCCGGATGGTCTCGGACATCCTGATCCGCCGGGCCTCGGGAGAAATACAATGACGGCGCCATCCAATAGCCGCCGGGTGATCATCCGGCAATGCGATGAATACGACAGTCAAAAACTGCAAGCCATCATCAGGGAAGGCATGGAAGAACTGGGCCTGCGCCCCAGGGGCCGCATCCTGATCAAACCCAATATTGTCACGGCCAACAAGGGGTATATCCACCACAGTTACACCGCCCCGCCCATGATCGAAGCCATGGTCCGGACCTTGAGGGAGGCATCAGACCGTCACCAGGCCGGTCATCCGGGGCCTGGGCCGGAGCAAAACCGGATCACCATCGGGGAGTCCGGAGGCATCGGCATGCCCTCCCGCCTCTTTTTTGCCGAGTCCGGCATCCAGCAGCTTGCCCGCCGGTTAAAGGTGCCCCTGGTGGACTTCAACGAAGAGGAGACAAAAAAAGTCGCGCTGGAAAAGGGGAGATGCCACAAGACCATGGAAGTGGCCAAATCCCTCTATGAGGCGGATTTCAAAATCTGGATGCCCAAACTCAAATTCCACATTGTCACGGAAATCACCAATGCCCTCAAGCTGAACATCGGCATCCTCACCCACAGGGAACGCTTTCTCTTCCACGACGACCGGCTCCACCAAAAGATCGTGGACATGCTGGAGGTAGGCGCCCCCGACCTCATCGTTTCCGACGCCGTCACCATCGGCAGGGGCTTTGAATCAAGCCCCTACCCCGTCCATCTTGGGGCCGTGCTCATCTCCGACGATCCCCTGGCCTGCGACATGGTGGCGGCAAAAATCCTGGGGTATGCCCCGGAACAGGTCCGCCACCTGGTTGAAGCCCGGGACAGGGGGTACGGCAGCCTCGACTTTGAAGAAATAGAGGTTTCGGGAGATATTTCCATTGAAACCCTGAGGGAGCGGATCAAGGATGTGGACTCCCCCTTCCAGGACCTGAGCCGCCTGGACACCCCCCTGACCTTTTACGAAGGCGAGAACAAAACCTCGGGCAACCTCTGCTACGGGGGGTGCACCTGTTCCATAAAGGGGGCCCTGGGCACGGCGGAAAAACGGTCCCCGGGCACCCTGAAGGGCGCCAGAAAAGCCGCCCTGGTCATGGGCCATTACAGGGGCGACGTCATCCACCCGGAGGAGCCGGTCTTTCTCATCGGCAGCTGCGCCGGGGTGGACGGGCGGCTGGAGGCAAAAAAAATCATCCGTATCAAGGGCTGCCCCGTAAAGGTAAAGGACCTCATGTTCCTGCTGCTCATCCGGCTCAATATCAAAAGCCCGGTATTTGACCTGCGGAACCTGGGCCTGCTCCTCTACCACTCCCTGGTTTCCGCCTGGATGAAACTCACCCTGCCGTTTAGAAAGGATGCCCGAATTGATCAAGCAGACCATATAAAATAAGGAGATCCCATGCCCGTTACAGATCAGGAAGTCCAGAATCTTAAAGAGAAGGCCAGGCAGCTGCGAAAGGATATCATCGACACCACCATGGCCGCAGGCGGTGCCCACATCGGCGGGGCCCTGAGCATGGTGGAGATCATGACCCTTCTTTACTATAAATACCTCGATATCAGGCCGGAACAGCCGGACTGGGCGGACCGGGACCGGGTGGTGGTCTCCAAGGGCCATGCCGGGGTGGGCACCGCCCCGGTGCTGGCGGACAAGGGATATTTTCCCAAAGCGGACCTGGCCACTTTCAACCAGTTCAAATCCAGGTTCGGCATGCACCTGGACAGCCTTAAGGTGGACGGGGTGGATGTCTCCACCGGCTCCCTGGGCCACGGGCTTTCCATGGCCGTGGGCCTTGCCCTGGGTGCCCGGCTTCAGAATAAAAGCTGGATGACCTACTGCATCCTGGGGGACGGGGAGTGCAACGAAGGGTCGGTGTGGGAGGCGGCCATGGCGGCGGCCCATTACAAAATCACCAACCTGGTTACCTTTGTGGACCGGAACCGCCTCATGATCGACGGCCCCACCGAAGAGATCATGGGGGTGGAGCCCTTTGCGGACAAGTGGACGGCCTTCGGTTTCACGGTCAAAGAAGTGGACGGCCATGATTTCATCCAATTGGCCGAGGCCCTGGACTTTGCCCTGGACCGTAATCAGGACTCAGGAGAGGCGGGCAGGGCTCCGGTGCTCATCCTCTGCAACACCGTCAAGGGCCGCGGGGTGGATTTCATGGAAAACGAGGTGAAATGGCATTACGGCAGCATGAACTCGGAACTGGCCCGCCAGGCCAAAGAGAGCGTGGACGCCAACAGCTGATAAGGAGAAAAAGATGACCAGAGAAGTCACCGGCACCACCTGGACCGTTTATGATTCAGACACCCTGAGCCAGGCCGAAATCTACGGGCAGGTCCTCTGCGACCTGGGAGACCGCCACCCTGAAATCGTGGGGCTCTCCGCCGACCTGGCCAACTCCACCAAGATCGGGAATTTCGGCAAAAAATTTCCCCACCGGTTCTTCAACGCCGGCATTGCCGAGCAGAACCTCTTCGGCATGGCAGCGGGCCTGGCCGCTTCGGGCATGCTCCCCTTTGTCTCCACCATGGCCGCCTTCGTCACCATGCGGGCCGGGGAACAGGTCCGCACCGATATCTGCTACCAGAACCTCAACGTCAAAATCATCGCCACCCACGGGGGGACCAGCTTCGGGCCGGCGGGTTCCACCCACCACTGCACCGAAGACATCGCCATCACCCGGGCCTTTCCCAACATGACCGTCATCGTTCCCGCCGACGGGGTGGAGACCGCCAATGCGGTCAAGGCCTGCATCGACCACCCCGGCCCGGTGTACATCCGTATCGGCCGGGGGTTTGAGCCCCCCTATTACCGCGATGAAAATTACGGATTTAAAATCGGAAAAGCCGTGGAAATCGCCGGGGGCACGGATCTCACCATCATTGCCGCAGGGGTCACCGTGCTCCAGGCCGCCGAGGCCGCAAGGATACTCAAGGAGACCGACGGCCTCAGTGTCCGGGTGCTGAACATGCACACCATCAAGCCCCTGGACGAAGCCGCCGTCCTCAAAGCGGTGATGGAGACCCGGCGCATCATCACCTTTGAGGACCATAACGTCCTGGGCGGCCTGGGCTCGGCCGTGGCCGACGTCATTGCGGCCTCGGGCAAGGGCTGCGCCTTTGAAAAGGTGGGCATCCCCGACTGCTTTGCCGTTGTGGGCTATCCCGAAGATCTCTACGCCCATTACGGCCTGGACGCCAACGCCATGGTGGACAAGGTCAG
Source organism: Desulfobacter sp. (assembly GCA_028768525.1). NCBI lineage: Bacteria > Pseudomonadati > Thermodesulfobacteriota > Desulfobacteria > Desulfobacterales > Desulfobacteraceae > Desulfobacter > Desulfobacter sp. The sequence continues at coordinate 2,993,430 of CP054837.1, forward strand.
GGAGATCATGGGACGGGACTTTGAAGAAGACGAAGACTGGGAAGACGAGGTATAATCCAATGGCCCCGACAAATAAAGAGATGATGGCATCACGGCTGCTGCTCCGGGCCGTACTCCCTGTGGCCAAGGTGGTATTCGAGGATGTTCCGGCAATACGCTCCTCCTTTAAAGGCATAAACGCAAGTTTCCAGATCCAGGCCCGGACTGAAGAGGGACCGGTTGGGGCAGGATTGCGGGCAACAGACGGCGAACTGGAATGGATAGAGGGGATCCTGGACAATCCGGACATCCGGATGAGCTTCTCCTCTCCTGCCGCCATGAACCGCTTTCTCACCGGCGGCATTGCCCTGCCCCGCATCAAGGGACTGCTTCGCCCCCTGCTGCTTCTCAAGTTCATCCGCCTGCTTTTAGGCCTCACCATCCTCATGCCGGACAAACGGCCCACGGCACCGGACAAGATCCGCCTCAAGGTCAAGATGGTGATTTACATGATCACCACGGCGCTGTCCCAGTACAACAAGGCCGGAGAGCCCGAGATGAAAAAATGGACCGGGATGCAGCCGGACCGGATCTACCAGCTCTCATGCGAACCCGAGGGCATTGCCGCCTACCTGCGCATAAAGGCAGGAAAATCAAAGGCCGGCCGGGGTTATTACCAACGCAAACTCCCCTTTGTCCACATGAAATTCAAAGGGGCGGAAAACGCCCTGCCCGTCTTCCTCAATGAAGTGGAATTTGTGGAGTCCGTTGCCCGGGGATACGTTGAGGTGGAGGGGTCCCCGGAATACGCGGCCAAGCTCAACGATTTCATGCAGCGCATCCAGGCCCTGGTTACCTAGAACCGGGGCACCGTCTGTTTATTTGAAAAAGAGAGAGTAGGCCTGCTTGGCTGCCTTTTCAATGGTCGCCCCGGGATCATCCACGATCTCCGAGAGGGAGTTATTATTGTAAAGGGAGACCAGGCCGTGGAGCTGCCCCCATACAATGGTCATGAAGAGGTTTGGATCATCGGGAACTCCGAACCCATCTTCCCGCAGTTCCCGGGCGCACCGGTATAGCAGGGCCACGCTCCGTTCGCTGGATTCCTTCTCTTTTCGGGCCATTTCCTCCAGAGGGGTGCCCGCATAATCGGCATACTTGGGAACGGGCATGTCGAACATGATGGCATAATAATCCGGCCGGGTCAGTCCGTAGCGGATATAGGCCTTCATCATCCGCCATATCTTCTCGGGCATATCCTGTCCCCCCTCATACCCCGCCAGCAGTTCCCGGTAGAGAATCGCCCCTGCCCTCAGGCGGATGGCGATATTGATCTCATCCTTGCTGGCGTAATAATTGTACAGATTGGCCGCCGTCATCCCCACCCGGGCCCCGATCTTGCGCATGGACAGATTCTGGAATCCCTGCTCATTGATGATGTCGGCGGCGGTTTCCAGGATCCGCTCCCGGGTCTCGGCAATCTGTGCCTGGTCCAAAGATGCTCTGGGCATGGAAGACTCCCCCTAATCCGGCAGATTTCTGTTGACCTTGCACTTGAGTTTCCCTTTGCCCAGGGAGGCGAAACAGGCCATACAGGCTTCACATTCAAGGATGTCGGCCGTTTCACCGGCCAGTATCTTTGCCCCGGCTTCCGGATCACAGATCATCTGCCGGCCGATGGCCACCATGTCCGCCCCGTCCGCCAGTGCAGCCTCCCCATCTATCCGGGAATTCAGCCGCCCCACGGCAATGACGGGCAGGCCGCATGCAGACCGGATCCCACCGGCCAATGCCGTTACGTCTCCCGTGGCCTGGTCCTTGTCATAGGCGGATGTGGTCATCAATACCCGACGGCCATCTTCCTCCTTCCAGGTGCCGCCCACGGCAAGGGAAAGGTCCAGCACATCCACACCGGCCCCGGCCAGCAGCCGTCCCGCGGCCAGCGCATCATAGGTAGGCTGCCCCCCCTCCACACGCTCCACCGCATTAAGACGGAAAAAAATGGGGAAGTCCGCACCCACTGCGTCCCGGACCGCCGTTACCACCCGCAGGGGCAGGGCGGCCCGCCCCTCCACTCCGCCCCCGTATTTATCTTTTCTCAGATTGGTCAGGGGGGAGAGAAACTGGCTGAGCAGATAAAGGTGGGCCCCATGGATCTCCACCCCGTCAAATCCGGCCGTTTGCGCCCGGACAGCCGCATGGACAAAGGCGGTCACCAGGCGGTCCATATCCTGGGGCCCCGCCTCGAAGGGGGCAATTCCCGGCCGGCAGGCAATCCCCGACGGGGAGACCCCATTGCCCGGCAGTTCAAGGGGCCAGGCCTTGGCCCCGGCATGGTTGAGCTGGATCACTGCCTTTGCGCCTTCACCCTGGATGGTCCGGGCCAAATCCCCCATCCCGGGCACCTGGCTGTCCTCCCATAGCCCCAGGCTGCCCGGCACGATCCGCCCTTCCGGGCTGACCGCAGTGGCCTCCACAATCACAATGCCCATCTGAAGGGACCGGGCCTTATAAAACGCTAAAATCCCGGGGGTCACCTCTCCCTGTTCCGTTCCGTAGCCCGTGGTCAGGGGGGCCAGTACCAGCCTGTTCCTGACGGCCATTTCCTTTATTTTGAACTGGTCATCCAGTCGGTTCATCATTTTTCTCCCTTTTGAATATGTGCCATTGCCCGGCGGATAAATGAATATGAGATACGTTCCTGCTCCAGCCTCAGCCGGGGGGCGTGGCGGTTCCGGCGCAGGCCGTCATATACCCCTGCTTCATCCGGGGCCAGCAGGGGCAGCTCCCGGTTTGTGGGCGAGGATTCCTTCCCCCAGAGAAGTTTATGGGAAAGGAGTGTGGCCTCGTCCATGAGAAAGGAACGGGTTCCGGGAAAATGATGACGGCCCTGGTCCAGCATGGCAAAGCCGTGGGTATCCAGGTCTCCCCAATACCATATGGGTACCCCCTGCATCCAAGGGGTTTTGGATAAAACAGACAAACCGTATCCCAGTCCGATGATCACCACAGCCCCCGGAAAAGTGGGAAAGGAAAGGCCGGTGATCTCGTTTTCCACAATAAAGACGATATCCGGTTCAATGGAGAGACCGTAAAAATCCGCCGCAGGTATTTCCAGGTCCGACAGCCCCAGATTCGAAAGAGTCAGATCAAGGATGCGGAATCGTATCCGGGCCGGCTTGGGCCTGAAACCGAAACGGCGTTCAAATCCGGCCTTTCCCGTGGCATCCATCTCAATGGCCTCCGGGGGCAGCAATTCATCCAGCATCCGGGCCAGCCACGCTTTCCGGGCTTCCATGAATTTGGTGTCCACCCCCGGAATCTCGAGCTGGCGGAGATAGATACCGGGGCGGGGGTTGTTCCTCACCCATTGGGCCACGGCCAAAAGCCTGTCCCAATCCCGATCATGGGCCAGAATATCCATGGGCCTTTTTATCAACAGGCCGGACAACTCCGGAAACCGAGCGCTTATATATTGAAACAGTTTTTGGTACCGGGCCAGCTGCCCCTTTTTGTCAAGGTAGGCGGCCAGGGCCTCAACGGTATTAAACACCAGGGCCCTGGGAATTTTATTTTTTCCCAGGGTTCTATGGTTGACTTGTTTCCATTCAACATCAAAACCTGTAGCGGTTTCCGCCCCGGGGTGGGACCTGATGCCGGCCACCCAATTGCGGGCCGCCTCGAATTCATGGGTCAATTCCTTGGCCGTCGGTCCTTTTATAGGGATGCGAAGGGGGGAAAACCCTTCAGGCTGCACAGAGAGGCCAAGAAAGTGCCCCTGGTCCCATTTTTTTTTAAGACGGGACTTTATATCCCCATGGCGAGTCCAGGCGGTCATCATTCCCCGCCCTCATTGCCGGCCGAGCTCCGGTACTCCTCCACACTCATGTTCCTCAATCTGGCCTCCTGTCCGTCCCGGCTGTACACCAACCCCACCGAGGAGACATAAGGCTCTATAATATGGATCTTCTGCAATGGGGTAACAATGAGCAGCTGTAGGTTGAGCTTTTTGAACAATTCCAGACTGTACCGGGTGGATTCGTCGGAGCCCCTGCCGAAGGCCTCGTCTATGGCCACAAACCTGAAGGTCCGGGAACGCACCGCCCCCCATTCCAGGCCGAACTGGTAGGCCAGGCTGGCCGCCAGCACCGTATAGGCCAGTTTCTCCTTCTGCCCACCGGATTTTCCCCCGGAATCGGTGTAGTGCTCATATTCGCTGTGATCCTGGCGCCACCGCTCCGATGCCGCAAAAACGAACCAGTTTCGGACATCGGTGACTTTGCGGGTCCACCGCCTGTCAATGTCCGAAAAGCCCTCCCGCCCCCGGAACCGCCGGATCAGATTCCGGACCAAAAGGAACTTTTTTTCGGAATAATGGTTATCTTCCGAACCGGTCAGGGCCCCTTCGGTGCAGGCCTTGAGCTGGTCCCGGAAATCACGGATCTCCGTATCGCTGTTCGGCTCTGCCTCCAGCAGGATATACCGTCCGGGGTTATATTCGATATCGGAAAGGGAACGGTTGATCCTGTCGATACGCTCCCGGATGGTCTCCCTCTCCCTCAGCAGCTGGGACTGAAAATTGGCCACCTCCCGGATGGTGTTTTCATTGAGCAATGCCTTGAACCGGGACTCAAACCGGGGCAGGTTGTCGCTCTCAAGCTGTTCCAGCATGACGGCATATTCCGGCCCCGAGGCCACGGCATCATCCACCTCCCGGGTTTCCAGGGGAAAATCCCTGCGGTAGTCGGTCATGGTCCTGACGATCTTTTCCTCCAGCCGCCGGATCCGCTTGTCCAGAATCTTGATCTCCCCCTGGATGACCAGGCGCAGGTCCTGCTGCCGCCCGTCGCAGGATTCAACGGTCAGGGTATGCTTGTCAAGGCGCCGGCTGCGCAAGGTTTCAAGGGTGTCGAACATTTCATCCCACAACTCTTTCCCCATTGCCCTGGCCGGTTCCATCTCCCTTTCACAATTTTTCAGCCCCAAATCCGCCTGTTCACGGCGGGCTTCATTTTTAGCCCGGTCATTATAAATATCTTTTAAGTCCTGCTCGGCTCCGGCGATTTCCTCTTCAAGGCGCTCCAGGCGGCGGCCCAGGGTCTTAAGGATATCCGAGGTCTCTTCCAGCCGTTTTTTCTCATCTTCCAGCCGGGCGATCTCCCTGGAAACCGACTGCCAGTCCAGATCGGTAAAGGCCCTATACTCTTCCAGCCTGGCAAGATTTTTAATCCTTTCCCCCAAGGCCCCGTGGCGGGTCTTGAGATGGGCAATGGTGTCTGCGGCCTCCTGGATCATTTTCTCAAGATCCCTGCGGCGGGCGGTCAGGGTTTTGACTTTTGCCTCATTGCTCCACCCCAGGATATAGTGGGACCTGTCCCAGATATCCCTGCGGTCATCCTTTTCATGGCGGTTGCCCCGGGATTTTACCTGGCCAGCCCGGGTCACGGCCGTCCGCTCTTTTCGGAAAAGATCCATATCCTCGCAACAGGCATAATTAAACCGCCGGGCCAACTCTTTTTCCAGCCAGGAATAGAAGGGGGATTCCGATTTCAGGTTCAATTTTTTCACCAGGGAGAGGGGATGGAGGTCATATATCCCAGGTTTTTTATCCGTGCGGACCAGGTAATAAACCAGCCGGCCCTTAAGATGGGTGGCATCCACCCAGGCGGCCACATCCGGATAAAGCCTTTCCGGCACCAGCAGGGAGAGGCCGAAATTATGAAGCAGCCTTTCCGCGGCCCCTTCCCACTCCTTTTCATCCTCCCGGACCTGGATCAGCTCCCCGGCAAAGGGCAGCTCTTTTTCATCCAGGCCCAGGTGGGCGCAGAGCCGCTCCCGGATCCGGATCTGACGGATGTGGATATTGGTTTTCCGGCCGGAGAGGGAGGCCAGTTCCTGTTCCAATTCCCCGTGGACGGTATTGAGATCCCTGAACTCCACCTCGGCATCGGTGCGCAGATTCTGGATATCCGCCTCCTCCACGGCCAGGGTCTGGCTCAGATCCCGGGTGCGGCGGATATTGGCTTCAAACTCTTCTGCGGTCTCCACCGGAGACAGGTCCAGGGCCCGGGCCAGGTCGGCATAGCGCCGGGCCTGTTCCCGCCGTTTATCCTTTTCTCCCGTCCGCCTGCCGATCTCGGTTCGGAGCCGTTCCAGCTGATCACCACCGTTATCGGCGATGTCCTGCTTAAGTTCCTCACGGCGGGCGCGCCGCTCCCGCTGATCTATTTCCATGGCTGCGGCCCGCCGCTCCAGGCGGTCCTGCTCCTGGGTAAGCCTTAAGATCCGCTTTTCATACAACACCTTTTTATGCCAGGCAAAATAAGGGACCAGGGCCTCCCGGCAGGCCCTGAACATTTTCAATTCCCCCCGCTGGGCCCTGTGCCTTTCACAGTCCCCCACCAGGGGGGTCAGCCGCTCAATCTGTTTTCTTGCCTTTAATACGGCTTCATGGGCCCGGTTCAGGTCGTCAAAATGGTGGAGCAGATCATCAATGCGGGAGGTGAGGTCAAAGGGTTCCAGCATGTGCTCCCGGACAAAGGCGGTGAGATTGCCCACGGATTTCATGGAAACGGTCTGGTGGAAGAGGGCGAGGGCCTGGTCGTTTTCGATGCCGAACCGACGCCTGAAGGCGGCCCCGTATTTGGGAAAGGAGTCAAAAACATCCACACCGGATATTTTTTTCAATCGTTTTTTCAGGGTTCCGATATCCGGCCCGAAATTGCTGAAATCCTCCATCACGGAGAGGCTGCGGTCCGCCACAATGTAAAACCGCTCGGGCTGTCCCTTGGCCTCCTTTGTCCAGAACACCTGGGCCAGGGTAACCTCCTGGAGATAACCCCTGTTTTTGAACCGGCCCAGGATCACCGAATAGCTGTTCTGGTCCCTCAGGGCAACGGATCTGGCGGCATGGCCCATGTCGCTGCGCTCGGACTTGTAATACCCCCGGACATAGGACCTGAGGCTGCGCTCACGGGTGTCGGCGCCGGCCGCCTTATTATAGGCTATCCTGTTTGCCGGAACCAGCAAGGTGGTCACGGCGTCCACCAGGGTGGACTTGCCCGAACCGATGTCTCCGGTGAGCAGGCCGTTACGGCCCGCAAGATCCAGGCGCCATACCTTTTGGTGGAAGGTGCCCCAATTCAACACCTCAAGGGACTCAAGGCGGAAACCGGCCAGGGTGTCGTCCGGGGAGAAATCAAGGAGCCCCTGCTCCATTTTGTCAGCCTTCATGGTTGCCGCCCCCCTTTGTCTCCTCCCTGTCCATACCGGAGCCGCGGTATTCTTCCAGCCGCCTGTCAAACTCATGGAGCCATTGGGCATCCACAAAGGCCTTGAGGATGCGAACCACCTCAATCTTATCCTTCTGGCCCTTGAGGCGGCGGATAAACCCCAACTCCCCAATCTTGTTCAGGTGGGCGTTGATTCGATCCAGCATTCTGGCCTCGTTGCTTCCTTCCGGGAAAAAGACCTTGACCATGTCGGCGATCTCCTCCACGGAAAGGATGAGCCGAGTCTCCTCCCCCGAGGCATCATTTTCAGCCAATTTTTTACGCAGCAAGGCGATGATCAAACTCACGGGGTAGGAGAGTTTCCGTTTCCCCACAAGCCTGGGCAGAGGCTCCTCCCCCTCGGCCGGCTCCCGGGTCCTCAGCCAGGCATAGCCTTCGGAATCGTCCAGCATCAGCTCCAGGCCCAGGACCTGTACATAATCCCTCACGGCCATCTGCCCCTCTTCCAGGTCCCGCCAGAGGGCTTCATCCTTTTCCCGGAAAACCACCCCCTTCATCAGGCCGATAAGGGGCTTTGATATGTTCACCGGATAATCAGTACTCTCTTCCATAGCTCTACCTGTTGAAAATCACTTTATTAAATTCCGCCCGCAGTGACCTGCCCCGGCTGTCGGTCCAGAGGGCATGCTGGGTCTCGTTTTCATCAAACACCGCTTTTTCATCCTCTCCGGCAATACTCAGATATGCCACCAGCTCCGCCAGCCCCTTTTCCAGGGGATGGTCTTCAAGGATATCACCCAGGCTGACCTGGTCCCGGGACTGAAGGTGTGACCGGATCACCCCTTTAAGTTTGAGCTTATCCACAAAGACCCCGGCGGTAAGCATCTCCGAGGGAATATCCGACCCGTCGCCCAGGGATACGGTTTCATTGATCACCGGCTTGATCGGAAAGGTGTACATGGGCCGTTCCATGGGCAGGGAAACCGACGGGGCGGGAAGGTCAATGGATATGAAATCATTGCCCGGGGGCTCATCCTTTACCCTCACCCCTTGGGTTTCAATGCTCTGTATCACCTGCATGATACGTTTATTCTCAAGAAAGGCCTGGTCGTCCAGGTACCGCCGCAGCTGGCCCGAAAGCTTGGCCACGGTGCGCTGGGTATGCTCCCCGGCCTCCAGCCAGTCGTAGTGGACCCTTTTTAGGCGCAGGTCCGGGGCCAGTTCCTGCACCGCATCCAGCTCGAACACCCGGTGGAGCAGGCCGGACAACTCTTCCTGCCGGGCCGGTGACATGAGCAGATCCCAGAATGAATTGAAGCTTTTGCCCTGGTCGGACTCGGCGATAACATCCCGTTCCCCGAAAAAATCCTCCAACAGATCCCCCTTGCTGCCCTCCCACAGGGCGATCTGCTCCCGGGTCTTACGGTCCAGCCGGCGGAAATTATACTCTACTTCCCGAAAATCGCTGAGCAGCTCCCTGGCGGTTTTCTGGACCTGGAAGAACCGATCCTTCAGGGCCGTATCCCCCAGAACATCCATCTGCCCTGCCCTGGCCCGCTCAAGCTCGGCCTCTATCCGGGCCTTCTCCTGCTCAAGGGCGGCGATCCGATTCTCGGCATCCTCTTCCGAGCCCCGGACCATCTGCCGCAACAGCTCGAATATGGTCATCAGCCTGGATTCTGTGCCGATAAAGGCCCGGCTTACCAGGCCCTCCAGCCAGAACAGAGCCTTTTCCACCCAGGGCATGAGATCGTAATGGACCTCGTCGGATGCTTTGGGATAGAATTTGCGAAGCCAGCCCTTATCGTCCGAGGCCCAATCATCTAGATAGGCTTCCGCCGTCCGGGGAAAAGCATCCTCCCCTTCGTTCTCCCTGAGGACAAAAAGAAAATCCTCCAGGGCCGAGGCCAATTCCGCACGGCTTAAGGAACGATGGTTGGGCACAATAAAGGCCCGATGGAGAAAGGAGGCAATCAGGGGAGCATGGTCGGCCACCAGCAGCCGCCAGGCCGGGTGGTTCTTTCTTAGGGATTTTAATGTGTGGTAGTCAAATGCCATGGTGATTAATTGATCATTTCTCCGGATTGTGCAAGATTCTCTTGCACCATTAATCATGCTCACCTTCTGAATACCCCGGAACAGGATCTATTGTCGTGTATGCCTGCTTTGAATGTGTAGGAGTCTGAGGGAAGGCCAGGGCCAACTTCCCTTTATCAAGCAGGGGTTTGATGGTATTTTTCCTGAACGCTTTTGATTCGCGGTTCACCAGCCTGCACAACACCTGCTGGGTCAAATAATATGACTCACAGACGGTTAAAACGATGTCGGCCATATCTTTTTTATTCACCCGTTTTTTATTCCGGGCTTTTTGCGCTAGGGTCATAAGCCTGTCTGCAATGTCGTCCGAAACCCTCTCAAGGTCGTCTATCAAGGGTTTTCCAAGTTCCTTGATAATCAGGCAGCCGGTTTGATCACGCTCGTTATGACCCAAGCTCCCGCCGTTATGACCCAAGCTTATGACCCTAGCGTCCTTATCTGCTAGGGTCATAACGGAACTGTCCGAAAATATCTGGTCGGCACTGGGAAATTCCCGGCCCCGAAGATAATATACCGTACCCCGCCCCCGGCCCGTGGATTCAAGGAGGCCTTCTTTCATCAGCCTTTGAAATGCCAGGGTCAGATCATGGGCATGGTCCGTTGAAATTTCAGTCATCCGACGGTGGCTGATCACCTCCTCCGTGGCTGCCGATGCCAGTATAAGTTTTTCCAGCTCCGGGAGATGATCAAATTCATCTCCGATGGACTGCCTCAATTCATTAACAACTTTTTCCGGAAATAGATCCAGCATCCGGAGTTCAAGAAGGGTTTGTTCAAAGGGCTGCTCTTTTTCATACAGCACCGGGCTGCGCCAATGCTGGCTGTCCCATCCCTGGTAAATTTTAGGAATACCGCTGCCGGCCTGCTCCCCAAGCCCGATATAACGAAACATCTGGTGAATCCGGCGGTTTCGGCAATCACTGTCACCGCCCTGGACGGCGATCTCTTTGGGGATTCGCATCAGCCCCGGATTCCTGAATCCGAACATATCCGGCCGTTTGACAATCAGTACAGAGGCCCTTTCCGTATAGTCCGCATGGACAAGGCTGTTGACAAGAGCTTCACGCAGAGACTGATGAACCAGGGTATCATCCCTGCGAAGATCTTTTTCAAGTTTAAAAGGGACTTTCAGGTCGGCGGTCAGTTTGGTAATGACTTTTCTGTAAAAATCAAAAAGATTCCCGGACCAGGAGCCGTCCAGGGTCAGCCGGTCAATCCACCGGGTATCGGCTTTGGCATCTGGCCGCTCCTGATAATCCAGCATGTAATTGGGGAATGCCTCTTGGATAGCAGGCAGTTGACCGAACATGAGAAGTCCGGCCCGTGTCAGCGCACCGATCCCGGATTCCCTGTCCTTTCTCCACCCGCCGATGTTCTTCAAAAAAGCCACCGGCTCCAACTGGTTCCAGGGATGATCCGGCTGCAGGTTCATATACAACTGCCGGTAGGCATTGAAACTGTCCAGATCAATATCTTCAATGCCGAACCCTTTTAACAACTCAGCATCCCTGCCGTCCTCGACCTGTTCAGCCATCATCCGCCTGACGGTCTCTTCCCTGCAGATCAGATCTCCAGTCTCCCCCCTTTTGTAGGTGCCGGTCAAGGGGTTGTTATTGATGAATACCGGCTTTTGTTTTCTGGCGGCCCGGGGCACAGAGATCTGAATCAAGGTCTTGCCGTCTATTTCCAGCAGCCGTACATCTTTTTGCCCCAGCAGACAGACACTGACTTTTTTAGGATCATTCAACAGGCTCCACAAATCATCGGTTACCTTCTGCGGCCTAGTGATCCCTTTGACCTTGAACCCAGTTTTGGTTTCCTTTAACCCGAGAATCACATCCCCGCCGTAGGAATTGGCAAAGGCGCTGTAGGTAGGCCAAAAATCCTTGGGCAGCTCCCCTTTACCGTCTTTGCCTGCGGCCAGCTTGCACTCGATCTCATAGGTTTCGCTCAGGGCTGAGATGTCATCTAAGGTTTTGATTTCAAGCATGGGGCCTCCGATTACTCAAGCATAAAAAATCAATAAGCATTAACCGATTTCCTAGTGCTTTATTTCAACTAATGTCTGACATTGCAACCAAAGAATGAAAATGTGATGTTAAACAGGGCACCCGTCAAAACAACTTAAAATATCTGTCAAATACATATTTTCTATTCCGTTTGTTACCGGTGTATTCAACGATGAACGGCTCTGCTTCCAGGGTTTTTAACACATTGCGTATTGTTCTGAGCGTCATTGACAGGAATTTTTCGATTTCTTTCACATTTAATAAGGGTTTTTGATAAAAAAGCTCTAAAATCCTATTGGCATCCTCCAAAAGTACATTGATGGCGGGATCATCCCAAATCCAGGTTCTGTTAATTCTTTTCGGAGAAAAACTTTTATACTGATATTGCTGTTTATACTGCCCTGCTTTAAATTCCTTTAAATTCATTATATACTCGATTTCATTCCCTTGATAATTTCATAGGGCAATATATCAGCTTTTTTTCCGCACTCAAATCCATACGGAAAAATATCGCCTTTTTTTCCGCATGGAGTTTGATAGTAGGGTAATAAATCGAACCTAAAAGATGGGTAACGACAGAACCAACACCTTTAATTGACAAAGGAGGTCCCATGTATCTTCCGGAAAAATACAAAACTTTTTCTTCAGACTATCCAGAAATTTTTAAGGCGTACAAGGAAATGGGCACCCTGATAAGGGAATCCGGCCCATTGGACGAAAAAAGTCAGAACCTGGTAAAGCTGGGCATAGCCGTAGGTGCCAACTCCAGGGGCGGGGTGATGTCCCATACCAGAAAGGCCCTGGATTCGGGCGCCACCAAGGAAGAGATCAAGCACGCCGTGCTCCTGGCCCTCTCCACCACGGGCTTTCCCAATATGATCGCGGCCATGTACTGGGCCGACGAGGTGCTTCAGAAAAGCTAAAGGATCTGGGAAAGGGACGCCAGAAGATGTGAAAAGCGTTTTCCGCCCCTGGAATTGGCTTTGTAAAATTCAATACAGCGCCGGACCAGGTCCAGCACCGCTTCATGGGTAAGAATACCCGCCACCTCCAGCCCCAGTCGGGGATGGCGGCCCAGGCGGCCGCCCAGAAGCACCCGGTAGCCGGTGCTGCCGGTATCCAGGGTGCCGGTGGGGCAGGCGCCCATGCATTTGCCGCAGGCCAGGCAGGCGTCCATATTTATTTTTGGCCCCGTATCCTCCAGGACAATGGCCTGCTCAGGGCAAGTCTCCACGCAAACTTCGCATTGGGAACAGGGGGCCCCTGTGATGCCGGGGAGGGCTGCGCCGATGATGCCGATGTCCGTAATCTGGGGACGGGAGCAGGCATTGGGGCAGTCGGAGATGGAAACCCTGAATTCGTGGTGAAACTTGAGGCCGCCCTTGACCTCTGATTTCAGGAAATCCAGGATCTGGGCATTCTCCATCAGGGCGTGGATATCTTTGACCAGTTGGGCCGTGGACGGGGCCACGGAGTTGGGGCAGCCCGCCCCGCCGAAGCAGGCGGAGACATCATGGCCCTTGATTTCGCTTTCCATCCCCTCCTTGGAGAGAAACTTTTTCTTCAGGGCCTGGACATCCCCCAGGGTGACCTTGCCCCCGCCCTTGTCCGCGACAAAGGTTTCCACCCGTTTGCGGACTTTTTTCCGGATAAAGAAGGGAACCTTTTTGATGGCGGCATCGGCCTCTTTTTCCCAGATCAAGAGAGGATTTCCCCCCTGGCCGACACTGTCACTTCTTTAAAAGGAATATCCATTCCGGATTTTTCCAGGGCCTTTTTAATGATCCCGGCCATGCCCGAACAGCAGGGTACCTCCATCACTACTGTCGTGACGGATTTTATGCCGGACTCGGCAAAGACATCCGCCAGTTTGTCCACGTATGCCTGGGCATCGTCAAACTTGGGGCAGCCGATCATCACCGCCTTACCCTTGAGGAAGTCGGCGTGGAAGGAAGGATAGGCCACAGGCACGCAGTCGGCGGCGATGAGCAGGTCCGCCCCCCGCAGGAAAGGCGCACCGGCAGGCACCAAACGGATCTGTACGGGCCAGTGCCCAAGGGCGGAAGGTCCGCCGGAGGCGATTTCCTTTCCCCCGGCCAAACCGGGGCCGGCCATGGGAAAGGTTTTTATTGCGGCGGAGGGGCAGCCGCCGACAGGAGCGGATTTTTCTTCAGCCCCCTGGGCCTTAAGCATCTCTTCCACGGCTTCCTCGTCAAATTCGTCCGCCTCCCGCTCTACCAGGGCCAATGCCCCCTGGGGGCAGTCCCCCAGACAGGCGCCCAGGCCGTCGCAGTACTTGTCCGCCACCACCTTGGCCTTGCCATCAATAATCCGGATGGCGCCTTCGGCACAGGAGGGAACACAATTGCCGCAGCCGTCGCATTTTTCTTCGTCTATTTCAATGATTTTACGCATTACTTTCATGGTATATCTCCTTCAGACACCCGGCCGGCGCAACCCGGCAAGGTCCTGTTGTTTACTTTATTCTTCGGCCCTGATCAAGACCTCTTTTGCCAGGGCCCGTCCTGACGGGGTCAGGTAAAGGCGGTCGATCTTTTTTGAAAATGATTCCGGGTCCACTCCGTTCTTTTTTTCGCACTCGCCCATGTTGACCAGCATGTCGGCGTCGTAGAGCACCTTGAAATTAAGGGTGTCATTTTCCCGGGGGCTGTGGTGGTGGCCGACAATATCGCAGACCTCCTCAATGAGTGGCGGCTTGGCCCCCAGCTTTTCCAGCAGGGCCTTTGCCACGGGCGGGCCTTCAATCTCCTGGTATTTGGCGGCGGAAGAGTTGTATTTTTCCTCGGCATTCTTGATGCCGATGTCGTGGAGGTAGGCGGCGCAGAGCACAACGGCCAAGTTGGCCTTTTCCTGTTTACCCAGTTGTTCGGCGTATCGGGCCACCTTTGAGGCATGGCCGATCCGTTTGAAATCCCTGCCGAAGTACCGTTTCATTTCCACGGCCACCCGGTCCTTGAGCAGGTCTTCCCGCTGGGCTACAAATTCTTCGGGAAGGGTGCCCAGGCATTGTTCGGCAAATTGGCAATAGGCGGCGCAGCCGAAATCCATCTTTGGATTAACGATTTTTTTCCTGCAGCCCGGACAGCGCCGGGTGGCATCGTCCTTAAAAAATTCCATGGGGTGGCCGCATTCAGGGCATTGGGTCTCAAATATGGCATCGGCATTCCAGTATTGGGTATCCTGTCCCGGGCATTTCATGGTATCGCCCTCCTATCTGCTTATTATTCCAGGTTGTCGGGCCGGGCAGGGGGAATCTGCCCGGCCCCGGTTAATTATCTGCCTGCCATGATGGCGGCCACGTCGGCATCGGGTTCGGTAATGGGTTTGATGTCAAAATTTTCCACCAGCACCTTCAGCACGGTGGGGGAAACAAAGGCCGGCAGGGTGGGCCCCAGGCGGATGCCCTTGACGCCCAGGTGAAGCAGGGCCAGGAGAACGGCCACGGCCTTCTGCTCATACCAGCCGATGTCAAAGGACAGCGGCAGCTCGTTGATGTCCTCCAGGCCGAATACCTCTTTGAGTTTCAGGGCGATGACGGCCAGGGAGTAGCAGTCGTTGCACTGGCCGGCGTCCAGTACCCTGGGAATACCGCCGATATCCCCCAGATTCAGTTTGTTGTATCTGTACTTGGCACAGCCCGCAGTAAGGATAACGGCGTCCTGGGGCAGTTTTTCGGCGACTTCGGTGAAGTAGGCCCGGCCCTTCTGGCGGCCGTCACAGCCGGCCATGACCACGAAACGTTTGATGGCGCCGGCCTTTACGGCCTCCACCACCTTGTCGGCCAGGGCCAGGACCTGGTTGTGGGCAAAGCCGCCCACAATCTTGCCGGTTTCGATTTCCGTTGGGGCGGCACAGGATTTGGCCCGTTCCACAAGGGCGGAGAAATCCTTGGCCCCGCCGTCGGACCGGTCCCCAATGTGGACGGCGCCGGGGTAAGAGGGGACGCCCGTGGTGTACAGCCTGTCCAGGTAAGTGTTTTTCTTTTTCAGGGGGACCAGGCAGTTGGTGGTCAAAAGAACGGGGCCGTTAAAGGACTCGAACTCTTCGTTCTGGTGCCACCAGGATCCGCCGTAATTGCCTTTGAGGTGGCTGTATTTTTTAAAGGCCGGGTAGTAGTTGGCCGGCAGCATCTCTCCGTGGGTGTAGACGTCCACCCCGGTGCCCTGGGTCTGTTTTAAAAGCTCTTCCATATCTTTAAGATCATGGCCGGAGATGAGTATTCCAGGATTTGTGCCCACGCCGATGTTGACCTCGGAGAGTTCGGGGTGGCCGTAGGCCGTGGTGTTGGCTTCGTTCAGGGCGGCCATGGTGGTCACGGCGATTTCCCCGCATTTAAGAACCAGGCCCACCATCTCGTCCACGCTGAGGTCCTTGGTGGTGGAGGCCAGGCCCTGGATCATGAAATCCCAGATCTCCTGTTTTTCCACCCCCAGGACGGCGGCATGGTCGGCATAGGCGGCCACGCCCTTGAGACCGAGGACCAGCAGTTCGCGAAGGGAGCGGACATCTTCATTTTCCGTGGCCAGAACCCCCACGGTTTCAGCCTTGGCCTGGAAGGTTGCGGCATCGTCGGAGAACCAGGTGGCGCTGTCATGGAGATCATCGCCCAGTTTATCGCCGGCAGCAGCGGCCAGCTCTTTTTTTATTGCCTGGGCCCGGTTGATCCATTCCACCAGATTATCATCGTTGAAATTGGCATTGGTGATGGTGGTGAACAATGCATGGCTGATAAACAGAGGGACAGAGGCGGGGACGGATATCCCCGCAGCCTTTGACTGCTCAGCAATCACTGCAATGCCCTTAAGGTTGAAAATCAAAAGGTCCTGCAGGTTGGCGGTGGAGTTTTCTTTCCCGCATACGCCCTTAACCGTGCATCCCTGGTTTTTTGCCGTTTCCTGACATTGAAAACAAAACATTGTGATTTCTCTCCTTATATTAATGTTGACGGACAATTTATCCTAAAAATCAGGCTTCATCTTTACATCCTGATTTGAACCTACTATAGAAATGGACACAAAACCTTGATCTGGATCAAGATGAACACTTTTTTATTCTTTTGGGCGGAATAGAAGCGAACTCACTGAACAGGCAGAGGATATTCTACCATTAAAATATTAAAATCCATACCGCTTTTCTCCGGCTTGTCCGAAGACCAGTTGAGAACCATCTCGGACCGGGCAAGGGAACTGACCTTCGGCCGGGGGGAGATCATTTTCCAGGAAGGGGAGAGGGGGGATGGATTCTATATCGTGGGAACCGGAAAAATAAAGGTCTTTAAACTCTCCTTTGAGGGAAAGGAGCAGATCCTTCACATATACGGCCCCGGCCACACCTTCGGCGAGGTCCCGGTCTTCGAAGGCAAAAGCTTTCCCGCCTCGTCCATGGCGCTTTCCCCCTCAAAGATCGTCTTTCTGCCCAGGGATGCCTTTGTGGAACTGATCACCGAGTCCCCTGCCCTGGCCATGACCATGCTGGCCGACCTCTCCAGGCGGCTGCGGGCATTCACCGTCCAGATCGAAAACCTCAGCCTCAAGGAAGTGCCGGCCCGGCTGGCCGCATATATCCTCACCCTGGCAAAAGAAGAGGCCCCTGAATCGGGAGATCTGCCCGGTCAAGTCACCCTCCCCATCTCCAAGGCCCAGCTGGCCAACCTCATCGGCACCACCCCGGAAACCGTCTCCAGAATCTTTAAGAAAATGGGGGAGGCCGGGTTGATAAAAGTCCAGACAAAGGATATTCTGATTGAAGATCCAGACGGACTTGCGGAACTCTCGGACATGGGCCGCCTTTAATTTCTGCTGCACGCTTATACCTTATTTATCATCCATTCCGGAAAGGGGAGGCCATGGGCCATCCTAAAAAATATGCCGTTTTCGGCGACGACCTCGATCCGGCCGCCCTGGAGCAGATGGACAATGCCATGTCCCTGCCGGTGACCGTGAAAGGGGCGCTCATGCCCGATGCCCACAAGGGGTACGGCCTGCCCATCGGCGGGGTCCTGGCAACGGACAATGCCGTCATCCCCTATGCCGTGGGGGTGGACATTGCCTGCCGGGTCAAGATGTCCGTGCTGCCCATTTCTTTTAATGAATTTGAGGGGCTCAGGGGAGCGCTGAAAAAGGCCCTGGAAAACGAAACCCGGTTCGGATACGGACAATTCTTCAAACGGCCCAAAAACCATCCGGTGATGGATGAAGACTGGCAGTTCTGCTCCACGGTGGCCGGGCTGAAGAACAAGGCCTGGAAACAGCTGGGCACCAGCGGGGCCGGCAACCATTTTGCTGAATTCGGCCGGCTGGCCCTCTCCTCCCCTGCCCTGGGTCTGGACGCCGGGGATTACATCGCCCTGATCACCCATTCCGGCAGCCGGGGAACCGGCGCCGCCATTGCCAGGCACTATTCCACCCTGGCCCGGAGCCGCTGCCCCAAACTGCCGAAAGCCCTGAAACATTTGGCCTGGCTTACCATGGGCAGCCAGGAGGGTGAAGAATATTTCAGGGCCATGACCCTCATGGGCAAATATTCGGCGGCCAACCACGAAATCATCCACGGGGCCATTTTTGCCGCCTTTGGCGAGTCCCCCGTGGCCACTGTGGAGAACCATCACAATTTTGCCTTCAAGGAAAAAATCGGGATGCAAAAGGTCATTGTCCACCGCAAGGGTGCGGTGCCGGCGGCCAGAGGGGTGATGGGCATCATCCCCGGTTCCATGGCCGATCCTGCTTATATCATTAAAGGAAAGGGCAATGAAGATGCCATTAATTCGGCGGCCCACGGGGCCGGCCGGGCCATGAGCCGCACCGCCGCATTCAAACGGTTCACCCGCAAGGACCTGCAGAAAATCTTGACAAAAGCCCGTGTCACCTTAATTTCTGCTGGACTTGACGAGATACCAATGGCATATAAAAATATTGACCAGGTGATGTCCCGGCAAAAGGGTCTTGTTGAGACATTGGCAACATTCGAGCCCCGCCTGGTCAAAATGGCTCCTGCCAAGCCAAGAAAATATCGTTAATTTACCCCGACAGTTTAACCAACTGTTCATCAACTTTTGCCAAGGAGGATAAAATGGGGAAACTTTTGAGAATTAATACCAGGGAAAAGACCTTTGTCTTTGAAGAAACACCCGAGGCCTATGCGGCCTTGGGCGGGCGCGCCCTGACATCCAAGATGATCCTGGATGAAGTGCCTGCTACCTGCCACCCACTGGGTAAAAACAATAAACTGATCTTTGCACCGGGTATCATGGCCGGCTCTCCGGCCGCCGACTCTGGACGCCTTTCCGCCGGTGCCAAATCGCCGCTCACCGGCGGAATCAAAGAGAGTAACGCCGGCGGCCTGGTTTCCCAGAAACTGGCCAAGCTGGGCATCACCGCCATCGTCCTTGAAGACAAACCCCAGGATGATGAATACTCCATGATCGTCATCAATAAGGACGGGGTGGAAATCCTCCCCGCCGGAGACCTGGTGAAAAAGGGCAACTATGATGTCATGGAAGCCCTCTGGGATAAATACGGCAAGACCGGCGTCCTCTCCATCGGTCAGGCCGGAGAACAGTGCCTCAAAGGCGCCTCCATCAACCAGGCCGACATGAACGGCCGCCCGGGCCGTGCCCACGGCCGCGGGGGTCTGGGCGCCGTCATGGGCTCCAAGAAAATCAAGGCCATCGTGGTGGATGACAAGGGCGCCGGACGGGTGGAAATCAAAGACCCGGACGCATTTAAAAAAGCCAACAAACGCTGGGTGGAAATGCTCCACAACCATCCGGTAACAGGGGAAGGCCTGCCCGCCCTGGGTACTGCCGTTCTGGTCAACGTCATCAACGAAGCCGGCACCCTGCCCACCAAAAACTTCAGAAACGGCCGGTTTGAGCATGCCCAGGCAATTTCCGGGGAAGCCATGGCCGAAACCATTGAAAAACGCGGCGGTATCACCACCGAAGGCTGCCACCCCGGCTGCGTGATCAAATGCTCCAATGTTTACCACGGCAAGGACAACAAATACCTGACCTCCGGGTTCGAGTATGAAACCATCTGGGCCTTCGGCGCCCACTGCCTGGTGAAGGACCTGGACGACATCGCCATGATGGACCGCCTCTGTGACGACTTCGGCCTGGATACCATTGAAATGGGCGTCACCCTGGGTATTGCCATGGAAGGTGGAATGATTCCCTGGGGCGACGGCAAGGCTGCCATCGACCTGCTCTCAAAAGTCGGCGAGTTTGGAACCGAAGGCAAGATCATCGGCAACGGCGCCGCCTTCACCGGCGATGCCCTGGGTGTGGACCGGGTGCCCGTGGTCAAAAAACAGGCCCTGCCCGCCTACGATCCCCGTGCCTGCAAGGGTGTTGGTGTGACCTATGCCACCACCCCCATGGGCGCCGATCACACCGCCGGCTACGGCGTTACCGCCAACATCCTGGCCGTGGGCGGTTCCGTTGATCCCCTGAAAAAAGAGGGCAACATGGAACTTTCCCAGGGGCTGCAGGTGGCCACGGCCGCCATTGATGCCGCAGGTCTCTGCCTCTTTGTGGCCTTTGCCGTTCTGGACAACGAAGACGCCCTGCCCACCATCGCCGCCATGCTCAACGCCCAGTACGGCCTTGAGCTGACCCCGGACGATATCATCGAGCTGGGCAAGGATATCCTCAGGAACGAAAAAGAGTTCAACAAAAGAGCCGGTTTCACCCCCGTGGACGACCAGCTGCCTGAAATGTTCCTGAATGATGAACTTCCGCCCCACAACACCACCTGGGATTTCACCGAGGAAGATCTCCAGAAAACACTGGACTTCTAATCCGGTTCAGGCCATAAATTAGCGAGGGGCGGAAGATATCTTCCGCCCCTTTTTTATCTTTATCCCCCCACCGAAGGGTCCTTATGTTAACTGGACTGCAGATATACCTCCTCAAAGGGCTGCACCACCACAAAACCGCTGCCGCTGAACGACATCTGAATGGATTCGCCGCTGCCCCGTCCCAAAAATGTTTTTAAGGAGATATCGGTTTTGAGTTCCGGCTGCAGATTGCCGGACCAGGCCACGGTGGCATTGGGATCGGTGACCACCGGTTTTCCCGGAACCACTTTCAGGGTCAAAGGGTCATGATGGGTGGTGATGGCAATCATGCCCCGGCCGCTTAATTTTACATTGAACAGTCCGCCTGCCAGCATGCCGGCCACCTTTTTCATCATGGTAATATCCCAGTCGATGGAAGGTTCAAATGCCAGAAGATCATTTCCGTTGACACAGATGGTTTCGTTTTCAAGGTTCAGGACTGAAACTTTTTTCCCTGCATCGGCCAGATAAAGGGCTCCCTTGCCCTCGGCCTTGGTCAGACTCGCCCCTTCGCCGCTTACCGCCTTTTTGAACATTTTTCCCAGGCCGTGCTCCAGTATGCCCTCCCGGGTAAATTTGATATCGCCGGTATAGGCAATCATGGCCCCCAGCTTTGTCCACACACTGCCGTCCAGATTAATCTCCAGCATGCTGTTACTCTCAAGCTCAAAGAGCCCCTGGTCCTTATCCTTCTGGGATGTCCTGGCCACAAATTCGGCGATGGAGTATTTGCTGCCTTTGCCCGGTTCCGCTTCGGGAATCTTAACAGCCGCCTTGCAACTGGGGCATTTCACCGTCTTCCCGGCATATTGGTCCGGGATATCCTTTTCAAGGCCGCAGGATTTACACAAAAAACGCATGACGATTCTCCTTTGCTTGATTGTTTATCTCCATAATTAAAGCCATAGCCCAGTTCATGTCAAGGCACCTCAACGACCGGGAGGAAACGGCTGAATCATTTTTTGAGGGAAAGAACCCGGCGGCGGCACGGGTGGGTGCTTTCTCTAAAGCATTTCCGGTCGTCCTGACCGGAAATGCAGCGAACGGCCAGCCGCCTTTGCCGTCCTGGCAGTCAGCTGGCCTCACGCCGTTCAAGCATCCCACCCGCACCGCCGCCTAGCCACCCAGGCAAATTACCACGACGGTTAATTTATGCCCGGCCAGTTCGCTTTCATTTTTCCCCATATACAAGTTCACATCGGCCCCAAATTTAGACAAGCACTTATGCAAACCTCGGTGTCCAGGTCTTGGGCGGGGAGGGCTCGCCGGCGGCGTAAGGGCTGCCGGATGCCAGGACGACAAATCCGGTAGTCCGCTCGCTTCTTCGCGGGTCAGGACGACCCGCGGAGATTTAGTCTGCGAGCCCTCCCCGTTCAAGGCCGGGTCCGAGGCACTCGATTTCAAACTTTAGGGACAGTTTTCAGAAAAAGGTCTTGCCAAAATTTTCAGGGTACGTTTATTCTCCAATAATCTTGATTGGGTAATTCAAACCTGATATCTGATTTTTGTAAATTATGTGGATGCGGTATATCCATTAAAATAGCAACAAATTGTTGCTTGGCTGACAGATCTTAAATTAAGGCAAACGCAGTTTGGTAAAGCGTTTCACTGATAAATCCGTTTTTTTCACTCATCAGTATAAAAATCGGATTTTGGGCCAAAATCTTCTAAAAACGCGCAGCAACATAATTAATGTTATACTTCTAAATACACATGAAAGATATTCGGAAAATATTAACAAACATACCTCTTAGTGTTAAAATTTATTGTATTGTAGCGTTTATTTGGCATTTTCTTGTTTTTTTTGAATTATGGGTTGGTGCTGGAACGATAGTTGGCACATTTCTAATTCTGTTGTTTTGGATATTCATTACTCCCTCGAAATTTTTATTGCAGAGCTTATCAATCCCAGCTCTCGATTTTTTGAGGTTTGAAACAATGGGAATGTGGCTTTGGATAGTTATCCATTTAATTAATTTTTGTATTTTGCTTTTGTTGCCGTTTATTATTTCCCCGATAGCAAGGCGTATCAGGAAAGAGATGAATGGTAAAAAAATCGTATAACAACTGAGTGCAAAGGATTGCTTTTCGCTGCGCTTCAAGCAACCTCTGACTCAGACGTTGTGCATCTTGTACCCAAACCTATAATCTGCAAACGAAAGGATTAAAATGTTCTCAACTGGACTGAACTTGATTAAGAACGAATGGAAATTATCATTTTTCTTCTTGAGTATTATTTCAATCTTAGGTTGTATTCCAATTTTCATCTACAATTCATTTTTGCTAAATGCCTTTTTGTACTTATTAGGTCTGGATTTATATAACGGATATTTCTTAACAATGGGTAAAATCCTGAAAGGCCAGAAAGTTGAAAATCCTTATAAGGACATTTTCTTTGGAAAGGATAAAAACAGATCAGATTTTTTAATACTTATCGTTTTCTTTGGAGCGATCTTAATGATTTTCAAAGGGCCTATGATCATAGTTAATGTCCTGTTTGCGGAAAAATTCAACGAATTTATAGCCTCATCTGGCTCGGTGATGATTATTTTTAGCATTATTTCTGTTTTTGCCTTTTCACTGTATAAAATTTCAATCTATGCAGCAATTGCAAGCCTGAAATATTTCAACAATGAAGTTATTGATTCATTTAAAACTGGTATTAAGGGTATTTGGAATTTTAAAGTTTTTGTTGTCCTACTATTTCTTTTTGAATTTGCTGCTGCCGTTATCATTCAGGTTCAAACCCCAATATTGGTTATCATTGTTAATCTTTCTTATTATATTATTCCGGCTGTACTTATGACTTTTATGATCAGCAAGTACTGGTTAGATGAAAACATTGAACACTCGGCTGAATAGAATACAGACGGCAATGATTAACACGATGCACAACCAATCGCTGGAATGGGACCGGGCGTACTGCGCACCTTTTCGAATGTGTGCGGTTTAGGAAACTGAAAACTTTTATCTGAGGTTTCGGGTTAAAACGCCCGGCCCCTCAACTCAGGCGTTATATTATAGGAGAACTAAATGAAACAGTTATTTTTGTGTTTTCTCATTCTTGTTAGTTTTCAAACAGCTGCCGCGGAAGATTTGAGTTCTGGGAAAAAATTATTAATTGATAAATTGTTAGAACAAATGGGGCAGTCTGCCGCAGACACAGGACAACAATTTAGCAATTTGTTCATAGAGAGTTTTACCAGGACTTTGAAGAGGGCAAAACCAGATCTTGACCCAAGAGCTTTTGAAATAGTGGAGCAAGAAATCAAGCAAGTTATCGCTGAAATGTTTGAAAATAGCGATGCATTAACAGAGATGATGTATCCAATATATGGCCAAAGGTTCTCCGAGGACGAATTGAAAAAGCTAATAGCCTTCTATGAGACGCCATTAGGTAAAAAGCTTTTACGTGAGTTACCTGCAATAACAAAAGAGGGTATGCAGGCAGGGCAACAATTAGGCCAATCATTAGGCCCTAAAATTCAAAAGCGGATACAAGATAGATTTAAAAGCGAAGGTATTGAAATATAACAAATAGAGGATTCGAGACCGTGCCGAGGCACGAGGCTCGGCGCTAATCCTATGGTTCAAGAAGCCGCGGATCTATTGGGGAAAAGGTTATCATTTTGTAGGATGTGTTAAGGCCGGATGTAACGGAAGTTAAAAAAAAGAGCCCACTGCCTAAGGCCAAAGTCAAAAGTCACGTCGTTCTTGGCAATTAAAGCCCGGGATAAAGATACAAAATATCCTCCATTTGGCGCACGGATACTGTAACATGCCCCATCAATTCAGTGATAAGGCTGTTTATGAAAAATGACTGATATCTTGTAATCGGCTCTGTGTCTTTATTCGGATCGGCTTCGAAACTCTGGCTTTACAAATCGAATGAATTTCAAATCATGTCCGCAATGGCTGCATTTAATCTCGGGTATTTCAGGTTCCTGGCGTTCAATAAAAATCGCCAATATGTCATGGACGAATGAAATCAGTTCACGGATTCGCCCACTTTTCCTCTCAATCCTATTTTTTAATGCGTTGTCCGTCACCTTAACTCGTCACGCCATAATATGGGACATCTGCCCCTTTTTTGTCCTGTCCGGCAGGACGTTGTCCTTCACTGCAGGACATGCCGCCACTCTTAGGCGGGAGCCAATTTTATATATCTAATTGAAATTAATACAAATACCCATACAGATTTTATAGGCACGGCCATTGCAATCCTCCTTTCCAGGATAAACATAAAAATCATAGAGGGAGAAAAAAGTATGGCAAATGCAATGAACCAGAGAAGTTTGTTACAACGCACCGGACTGATCCTGGGCCCGGTTCTCTTTTTTCTTGTGATGATGATCAACATTGATCCGGCCAACCCCATGGTGGGGCGGATGGCGGCGGTGGCAACGCTCATGGCGGTATTCTGGGTGACAGAAGCCGTGCCCCTGGCGGCAACGGCGCTGATCCCGGTGATACTGTTTCCCCTGTTGGGTATAATGAAAGGCAAAGCCGCTGCCGGCGTCTATTTCAACTCCACGATATTTCTGTTTATGGGCGGTTTTCTCATCGCCCTGGCCATGGAAAAATGGAAACTGCACAAGCGGATTGCACTGTTTACGGTTAAAACCATCGGCGGCGGCCCCTCCCGGCTGGTATTCGGCTTCATGGCCGCCTCAGCCTTTTTATCCATGTGGATCTCCAATACGGCCACAGCCGTGATGATGCTGCCTATTGCCATGTCCATCATCCTCAAAATGGAGGAGCAGTTCGACGAAAAAGCCACCCACCACTTCACCCTCTGTCTGCTGCTGGGCATCGCCTATGCTGCATCCATGGGCGGGGCGGCCACCCTGGTGGGCACCCCCCCCAACCTGGTCCTTGTCAGGACATTTGAACAGACCTTCCCAACCGCCGCCCCCATTTCATTCGGGGTATGGATGATGATGGCCCTGCCCCTTTCGGCGGCCATGCTGGTCACCATATGGTTCTTGCTGACCCGGGTATTTTTCAGGGTTCCGGCCCACCTTACCGTGGACCATACCATTGTGGAAAAAGAATATAAGAACCTGGGGCCGCTGTCGCCCGAAGAAAAATCTGTACTGGTGATTTTCCTTTTGACCGCCCTGCTCTGGATTTTCAGAAAAGACCTGAATCTGGGGTTCATGGTTGTACCGGGCTGGGCAGGACTGATGCCTTTTCCCAAGCTCATTGACGACGGCACCGTGGCCGTGACCATGGCGTCGCTGCTCTTTATCCTGCCCACCCGGTCAGACCATGCAAAATCAGCGGCCATCCTGGACGCCTGCGTCTTTTCAAAACTGCCCTGGGGCATCATCCTGCTCTTCGGGGGCGGATTTGCCCTGGCCAAGGGATTTCAGGCTTCAGGCCTCTCGGCTTTCATCGGCTCAAAGCTGGGGATCCTGGAAGGTGCCAATAATATCTTTATGATCTCCGGCATCTGCACCACCCTGACCTTTTTGACGGAACTGACCTCCAACACGGCCACCACCCAGATGATTCTGCCCATTCTCTCTTCCATTGCAGTGGCCATGAAGACCAACCCGCTCATGCTGTTGATCCCGGCTACACTCTCGGCCTCCTGCGCCTTTATGATGCCCGTGGCCACACCGCCAAACGCCATCATTTTCGGCTCGGGAAGGGTAAAAATATACGAAATGGTCAAGGCGGGCATTTTCATCAACTTCATCGGGATCGTTGTGATAACCGGCCTGTTCCTGGCCCTGGGCACAGCGGTTTTCGCCATTGATCCCAATGTAATTCCCGACTGGGCGCTTCTGGCAAGCAAATAACCGCCAGTCCGGGCGACAC
This sequence comes from Desulfobacter sp., assembly GCA_028768525.1. NCBI lineage: Bacteria > Pseudomonadati > Thermodesulfobacteriota > Desulfobacteria > Desulfobacterales > Desulfobacteraceae > Desulfobacter > Desulfobacter sp. The sequence continues at coordinate 3,019,429 of CP054837.1, forward strand.
TGCCGGATTATTTAAAGGGGTGCCATGGTTAAACAGAGAACGACGATCCCCCGCCATGGTACCCTTTTTATTTTGCGGAAATCCCGTATTTTTTGAGCAGGGCGTAGAGCCTGGACCGGGAGAGGCCGGAGACGCGGCAGGCGGATTTGATATCTGCCGACCGGTTCAACAGGTCCCTGAGGTATTTCTCTTCGTAAAGCGCCACCATCCGGTCCCGGTATTCTGATAAGGAGGGCATGGGGCCAGGGCCGTACCCCTCTTCCTGACCTGCCTCTCCGGCTACGGCGGCGGTAAATCCCGCCTTGGCCACGGCCGCCCTCAGGGATGCGGGCAGGTGGGATGAAAAAACAATGGGTGAGGTCATGGCGGCGATGACCACATGCTCCATGGCATGGGCCAGTTCCCGGACATTGCCGGGCCAGCTGTAGGCGGAGACCACCTCGGTAAAATCCGAAGACATCCCTTTGGAATCCACGGCCTGGGCATCGCAATAACGGTCCAGGTAATGCCGGGCCAGGCGCTTGATATCTCCGCCCCGGTCACTGAGGGGTGGCAGCTCAATGTGAAGGGACTTTATCCTGAACAGCAGGTCCTTTCTGAACCTGCCCTCTTCCGCCATTTTGCCGAGATCCCGGTTGGTGGCGGCAATGAGCCTGAAATCGCTGAACACCTCCCGGTCCTGCCCCAATGGCCGGAACCGTTTTTCCTGGAGCACCCGGAGCAGGATTTTCTGAAGGCCCAGGGGAAGTTCCCCCACCTCGTCCAGAAAAAGGCTGCCCTGGTGGGCGGCCTTGATCAGGCCGTCCCGGCTGGCGTCCGCTCCGGTGTACACCCCTTTTTTATGGCCGAAGAGCAGATTCTCCCCCAGGGTTTCGGGCAGGGCGGCGCAGTCCACCACCACAAGCTCGTGGTCCCGCCGCCTGGAATTCATATGAACGGCCCGGGCAAAGAGTTCTTTTCCCGTGCCCGTCTCCCCGGTGATGAGGAGCCCGGCATCGCAGGCCGACGCTTTTGCCACCTCATCCAGGGCCTGTTTCATCCTGGGGCTGCTGCCGATTATCTGTTCCCGTTTCAGGCTGGTGACCAGGTCCGGGCGCCGGGCTTTCAGGCGCTCCTCCCGGTACTGGAGGGCCCGGGACACCGCCAGGGAAATCTCCTTTGCCGAGGCGGTTTTTTCAATATAGCTCCATGCCCCGTTTAGTATGGCCAGTTCTGCCCCCCGTGCATCCCCTGCCCCGGTGATGATGACCACCTCGGGATCCGCCGGCAGTCCCTTGAGTTCCGGCAGCAGGTCCAGGCCGGATCCGTCCGGCAGCCCCACATCCAGAAGTACCAGGCTGAAATCTGCCGAGACAACGGCCTGCCGGGCGGATGCCAGGGTATCCACGGTGGTGGATCCATGTCCCAGGCGGCCCAGAATCCGGTTGACGGCATAGCAGAAATCCGGATCGTCATCTATGACCAGTACCTGTCCGGCAGCCTCTTTATTCATTGGTCCTCCTGTCCAGCACCTCACGGATCAGCATACTCATGGGTTTGATTTCAAATGGCTTGGATACGGTCTCGTCAATCAGCCCGTCAATATCGTAATCCGTATCCAGGAATTCATCATCCTTTTTATTAAAAAAGCCCGAACACAAAATAATGGGAATATCCGGACGGATCTGCCGGATATCGTGGGCCAGCTCCACCCCGTTCCGCCCGGGCATCACCCGGTCGGTGATCACCAGATCGAAGCGGCCGGGATTTTCCTTGAACAGGGCCAGGGCCTTCATTGCATTTTCCGCCGTTGTCACCCGGTATCCCAGGCGCCGGAGCATCCGGGACGAAGAGTAGACCATGTGTTCATCATCATCAACAAAAAGAATCTTTTCATCTCCGCCGGCAGCCACAGGTTCGTCCTTGTCCTCTTCCTCCAGCACATCATCATGGCCGATGCAGGGCAGATAAATATGAAAGGTGCTCCCCTTTGAAATCCGGCTTTCCGCAGTTATCAGCCCCTTATGCCTTCGGATGATGGCATCGCTCATGGCAAGCCCGAGACCTGTTCCCCCGGTATTCATATGGGTAGTATAAAAGGGGTCGAACATCCGCTCCAGCACATGCTCGTCCATGCCGCAGCCCGTATCGGAGACGGCCAGGTGAAGATAGGGTCCCTGGGGCAGTTCCACGGCCCTGCCTTCCCTGTCCGGCGCCTCATCTTCACGTGTCAGTTCAATGGACAGGATGCCTGCCCGGCCGGCCATGGCATGCTCGGCGTTGAGCAATAAATTCATGATCACCTGGTGAAGCTGGGTGGGGTCGGCCAGGATAAAGTCCAGCTTGGAGGCAATATTGAGTTTCACCTCAATCTCGGCGGGTTTAAAGGACTTGAACAGGTCCAGGCATTCCAGAATGATGCGGTGGAGCTTCACGGGTTTGTGCCGGGTATTCCGGCTCCGGCTGTATTCCAGAATCTGCTTGACCAGCTTTTTACCCCGGATGGCGGCTTTGAGGATATGCTTGAGGTCTTCATGGGCCGGATTGGTTTCATCCACATCCTCAATGGCCAGTTCACTGCAGGTGGTGATGGCCCCCAGAATATTGTTGAAATCATGGGCGATCCCGCCGGCAAAGGTGCCCAGCGCTTCCATCTTCCGGACTTTCTGGAGTTGATTTTCCAGGTCCTCCTCCCGGCGCTGGCCCGCGGAAATCATCCTGAGAACCGGCGACACCGAAAGCCGGGCAAACAGCCATGCAATGACCAGGACCATGACCACCATCAGCCCGAAAACCAGAACCATGAACCGCTGAAAGCGGTAGAGTTCCCTGAACGCCTCTTTACAATCCTGTTCCAGGATCAAGTGCCAGCCCAGCCGGTTTTCACGGACCACCCCTATTTTAGGGGTACCGACCTCATCCTCATAGGCCAGCAGGCCATCGGAATCTTTCAATTCAAGGAGCCTGTGCCGGTCGAAGGTCTTTTCCGATATCACCGCCTGGGGATCGGGATGGGCAATGACCTTGGCCTGGTCATCCAAAAGAAAGGCATAGCCGGAATTTCCCATCTGCCGTGCCGTCACCGACCCGGAAATGGCATCCCGGGTCATGGCCGCAGCAATCACACCGGCAAACCGCCCCGCCTTCACGATGGGTAGGGCCAGCACCAATGCAGGCCGCTTGGAGGTCTTGCCTACCAGGGTCTGCCAGGAAAGGGGGGCCCCCTCCTTCAGACGGCGGAAATACTCCCGGTCGGAATAATCCTTGAGACGGCCCCCGTCGCTGCGGGCAATGTTTTTGCCCTCTTCATCCAGGGTAAAGACCAGGTAGATCCATGGATACTCCCGCTGGACGGCATTGAGTATCCCGGACTGGGCCGCCGGATCCATTGAAATAATCCCGGACTGCCGGGATGCGGCCCTGAGCGCCCGGACATTCTTATCCAGCCACTCGTCAATCCGGGCCGTAAGCAGTCCGGCAGTCTCCGTCATAAGGATCTGCCGGTCCATGCGGATACGGTCGGAGACCTGGGAGTAGACGGAGAAGAAGAGGGCGCCCAGCCCGGCGATGCTCACGGCCAGCAGCAACACCATAATCCTGGGCTTATGCCAGACACTGCCCTGATGCACAAATTCTCTATTTTCAGACGGTTCAGCTTTGGGACCTGACATCGTATCGTTATTCCTGGGTATATTCGATGACAATTATCCTTGGGTTATATCCTATTCATCCGATCCGGGCGACTCTTTTGTTGCCCGATCCAAATTCATTCGAATATCAGTCACCGCTTTTTTATAATTAAAAAATTTAGTTTTCAATGTTTTGCCTTCCGCTCCAGATTCTGTTATATGTAAAGTTTGCTTATTTTCGGGGAAGAGACCCGGGGACACCATCATAAACAGGACAAGATAAGAAGATTTGCCATGAAAATATTTGATTACCCGTCACAGGAAGCGGAAAAAAGAGTTCAGGATACCATTGACAGAGGACTTGGGTTTTCCAAAGAAGACCATGACAATGTCCAGGCTTATCTGGATGATGTGAAGGCCAGGGGGGACGAGGCGCTGATTGAGTATACCAATAAATTTGACTCTCCTGCCGTGACCCTGGACAACCTCAAGGTGACCGAAGAAGAATTTGAAGAAGCCCTGGCCCAGATGGAGCCGGAGTTTCTCCGGGCCCTGGACCGGTCTGTGGAACAGCTCACCGCCTTTCACTCCCGCCAGCGGGAAAACTCCTGGATCGATACCCCCAGAAACGGAGTGATGGTGGGACAGATGGTCAAACCGGTGGAGGCGGCAGGGATATATGCACCGGGGGCCAAGGGCGGCAAAACCCCCCTGGTTTCCTCCGTTCTCATGGGCGGGATTCCGGCCAAGGTGGCCGGGGTTGATTCCATCAGCCTCATGACCCCGCCCATGGCCGATGGAAAGATCAACCCCCATATCCTGGCGGCGGCCAGGGCCGTGGGCATAAATTCAGTATTCAAGGCCGGGTCGGCCTGGGCCATCGGGGCGCTTGCCTACGGGACCGAACAGGTGCCCCGGGTGGATGTGATTGTGGGCCCGGGCAATATCTATGTGACCCTGGCCAAAAAAATCGTTTCAGGCACCGTGGGCATTGATATGATCGCCGGCCCCAGCGAAATCCTCATCATTGCGGACAAGGGGGCCAATCCCGAATGCGTGGCAGCCGACCTGCTCTCCCAGGCCGAGCATGACCTGCTGGCCTCGGCCATCCTGGTGACGGATTCAAGGGAACTTGCCGACCGGGTGGTGCCGGCCCTTGAGGCCCAGATGGCCAAGCTGTCCAGAAAAGAAATTGCTAGAGAGGCCATTAATAATTTCGGGGCCATCATGGTGGTGCCGGACATCGAAACCGGCATCGAACTCTCCAACCGCCTGGCGCCGGAGCACCTTGAGATCATCGTGGATGCCCCCTTTGACTATATCGACCGGATCAGGAACGCCGGCGCCCTCTTTGTGGGCCCCTACACGCCGGAGCCCATGGGCGATTATATTGCCGGCCCCAACCATGTCCTGCCCACGGCGGGAACGGCCCGGTTCTCCTCCGCCCTGAGCGTGGAGCATTTTACAAAGAAAACCAGCCTGATCCATTACTCTGAAACCGCCTTTAAGGAAGAGGCCGACGATGTGATCAAACTGGCCATGACCGAGGGGCTGGATGCCCATGCCAATTCGGTTAAAGTGAGGAAATAGACACCCCAGCTTTATTGCCGGGGGCAGATAAGGGGCAGAGGCCGGCAGACGGCTTTCTGCCCCTTAGTTTTTTAAGACTCCGGTGTTATAAATCTTTAAGGGCCCGTTTCAGGGTCTCAATGGAAAAGGGTTTGGACAGGGCCGCGGAAAATCCGAAACCGGCATACTCCTCCATGGCCGGGTCCTCTGAATAGCCAGAGGCGACAATGCCTTTGATGCCCGGGTTCAGGGCCAAAAGCCTTTCCATGGTTTCCACCCCGCCCATGCCCCGCTTGACCTCCAGGTCCAGGATCACCTTGCCGATGATTTTGCCGGCCACCAGGCAGGACTGGTATTTTTCAACGGCCTCTTCCCCGTTCCTGGCCAGCACGGGCTCGTACCCCAGGCGCTCAAGAATCTTTTTGGTGATTTCAAGGATCATCACATCGTCATCCATAAAGAGCACCAGGGGCTTCCGGGCGGCGGGCCTGGGGAGCGGGGGCTTGTCTGCGGCGGCAACAGCGGATTTGGTTCCAGGGCTTTCCTTCTGGAATACCGGCAGAATGATGTCCACCCGGGTGCCCTGTCCCGGGCTGGATTCAACGGCAATGGTTCCCTGGTGGTTTTTCACGATGGCCCAGGCAATTGAAAGCCCCAAGCCCGTACCCTTGTTATTGCCCATGGGTTTGGTGGAAAAATAAGGATCGAAAACCTTTTCGATATTTTCATCGGAAATGCCCCGGCCGTGGTCGGTAACGGAGATCATGATCATTCCGTGCTTGTCCGGATGAATACCGGCCGCCACCCGGATCTGCCCGGCCATGCCACAGGCTTCAGCCCCATTGATAACAATATTTTTCACCGCCTCCCGGAGCTGGTCCTGGTCCGCCTCCATCACCGGCGGCAGGTCCCGAATTTTTAGACGACAGTCGATGCCCTTTTCCTTTTTCAACTCCCCCAGAATCGTTTTGATGAAGCCCTGGACCTCAATATGGGACTTAACATGAATACCGCCGCCCTTGGAGAAAACCACAAACTTGGATGCCAATTCCTTTGCCTGGAGTACCGATTGCTCGGCATCGGCCAGGTATTCTTTAATGGGATCTGAATTGGCGATCATCTGGGCCAGGTTGATATTGCCCAGGGTGATGGACAGGGTGTTGTTAAAGTCATGGGCAATGCCCCCGGCCAGGGTGCCGATGGCCTCCAGTTTCTGGGAGCGGATCAGTTTTTTCCGGGCCTGTTTGAGCTCATTTTCAGCCCGTTTTTTTTCAATGGCCACGGCAATGGTTTCCGAAACAAAGCTGAGCAGTTCCACGTGATCCTGGTTGTACTTGATGGGATTGGTATAGCTCTTCACGGCCATGACCCCCAGGATATCCCCATGGATCATCAGGGGGACGCCCAGCCAGTTTTTGGGCAGCCGGCCCAGAACCCTACCTTTTGCCCCCAGTTCATCGAGCTGGCCTTCATCCAGGAGCAGGGGGGCCCGGCTTAAAATAACATCTCCGGTGAGGGAGGGGTTTTCACTGAAATTGTAAATCCACTTGGGAGAAAAATCCGCTGCCTCATCCCTTCGGAAGACATACTGGATGGCGTTCTTATCCTTGTAATAGACCGCAATAAAAAAATTGGTCATATCCATCAGGGAAGAGAGGTGCCTGTGGATGGAACGGTAAAGGTCCTGGAGCGTCGCACTGGTATTCAGGGCGCTGGCGATATGGAAAAGTGTTTTGTTGACCGCTTCGGCCCGCCGGACTCTGGCGACGGTCTGCTCCAGTCGTTTAATCTGCTGTTCAAGGGATTGGTAATTGGGTTTATCACTCATGATGCACCTGATTTAACACCTTGGTTTGGTACCGGAATACATGGCCAGCTGTGAATTAAAGACATTCTGGCCGGAAAAATTGCATTCTACCAAAAAAATTTTATTTTATATACTTAATTTCTCAAAAATAACCAAAAATTAATCCCGCAACCTATAATCTCGAACACGGCGGGATTAGATATTGACTAAGACACTGATTTTAATCTATATATGTCGTTTGTATATTTTGCAGCAAACTATAAATTTAAAAAGATTAAAAATGGACAAAATGCAGACCATACGCGGGTTTAGAGATATATTGCCGGAAAACATCGCCCTGTGGCAGCGGGTGGAACAGGAGGCCGCCGCCCTGTTCAGCGCCTTCGGATACAATGAAATCCGGATTCCGGTGCTGGAAAAAACCGGACTTTTTGCCAGGAGTATCGGAGAGACCACCGACATCGTTGAAAAGGAAATGTACACCTTTGAAGACCGGAAAGGGGACAAGCTGACCCTGAGGCCCGAAGCCACCGCCTCCATCTGCCGGTCCTATATCCAGCATAAGATGTATGCGTCGGATCCGGTCCGGAAATTTTTTCTCGTCGGCCCCATGTTCAGGCGGGAACGCCCCCAGAAGGGCAGATACCGCCAGTTCTACCAGATCGACGCCGAGGTGTTCGGCATTGCGTCCCCCTATGTTGACAGCGAATTGATATTCCTGCTCAACGAATTATTCAAACGCCTGGGATTGACGGGGCTGTCAGCACACATTAACAGCCTGGGGTGTCCGGATTGCCGCCCGGCATTCCAGCAGGCCCTGCTGGATTTTCTGGGGGAAAGAAAAGAGGCGCTCTGCGAAAACTGCCGCCGCAGGATCGAAAAAAATCCCCTGCGGATCCTGGACTGCAAGTCGGAAACCTGCAGAGAGGCCCTGGAGGGGGCGCCGGCCACCGTGGACCATCTCTGCCCGGACTGCGACGACCATTTTGCCAAGGTAAAGGCCTCACTGGAAAAACAAGGGGTGGATTTCAAGGTCGATAAAACCCTGGTCCGGGGGCTGGACTATTACACCAGAACGGCCTGGGAAATCCAGACCACCGCCCTGGGCGCCCAGTCTGCCGTTGCCGGCGGGGGGCGCTATGACCGCCTGGTGGAGGAGCTGGGAGGGCCCGCCACCCCGGCCATCGGTTTTGCCATCGGCTTCGACCGGCTGGTGGAGGTCATGGAGCAATTGGGCCAGGGCATCGAAAATAAAGGGCCGGACCTGTTCATCGTTCCCCTGGGAGAAGCGGCCCTGGAAAAGAGTTTCCACTGGTCCTGCGAGCTGAATAAATCGGGGCTGCGCACGGATACGGATTTCAGGGGAAAAAGCATGAAGGCCCTTATGAAACGGGCCAATAAGGCGGGGGCATCCCATGTACTCATTGCCGGGGACAACGAACTGGAAGAAAATAAAGCCATCCTTCGGAATATGGAAACCAAGGAGCAGACCGACATCCTCCTGGACAACCTGGTGCCTGAGCTTTTGGCCCTGTTAAAAAAATAAAAGACAATAATTAATTATTTAAGGAAAGAATTGTGACTGATTTACTTGGAGATATGAAACGGACACACTCCTGCATCGAACTTGGGGCCGCCCATGTGGGACAGGAAGTGGTACTCATGGGATGGGTTCAGCACCGCCGGGACCACGGCGGGGTTATTTTTGTGGATCTGCGGGACCGGAATGGCATCACCCAGATCGTGTTTAACCCCCTGGTATCCGAGGCGGTCCATGCCAAAGCCCAGGAAATCAGGAACGAATATGTCCTGGGCATCCGGGGCCGTGTGGCCGCAAGGCCCGATGACATGGTCAACCCCAATATGGAAACCGGCGCCATCGAGATCATGGTTGACGAACTGCGGATTTTCTCCCGGGCCAAGACCCCGGCCTTCCAGATTGAAGACCGGGTGGAGGCCTCGGAAAGCATCCGGCTCCAGTACCGCTACCTGGACCTGCGCCGCAACCAGCTGAAAAACAATATCCTGGCCCGGCACAAAGCCACCATGGCCATCCGGAATTACCTGGACGGCAACGGATTCATCGATATTGAAACCCCCTTTCTCACCAAAAGCACCCCGGAAGGGGCAAGGGACTACCTGGTGCCCTCCAGGGTGAACCAGGGCGAATTCTATGCCCTGCCCCAGTCTCCCCAGCTCTTCAAGCAGCTGCTCATGATTGCAGGGTTCGACCGCTATTACCAGGTGGTCAAATGCTTCAGGGACGAGGACTTGAGGGCCGACCGCCAGCCGGAATTCACCCAGATCGATATGGAAATGTCCTTTGTGGATGAAACCCAGGTCATGGATATTGCCGAAGGGCTGATAAAAACCATTTTCAAAAATGTCTTGGACATGGATCTCACCGAGCCCTTCCCCAGCCTCACCTATGCCGAGGCCATGGAACGGTTCGGCCTGGACCGGCCCGACCTGAGATTCGGCCTGGAACTCTGCAATGTCTCTGACATCGTGGAGCACGCCGATTTCAAGGTATTCGCCTCGGTGGTTAAAAACGGCGGCCTGGTCAAGGCCATCAATGCCAAGGGCTGTGCCGACTTCACCAGGAAACAGATCGACGAACTCACCGAGTTCGCCGCCGTGTACAAGGCCAAGGGCCTGGCCTGGATCAAAATCAAGGAAGACCAGTGGCAGTCCCCCATTGCCAAATTCTTCTCCGACGCGGAAAAGGAGGAACTGAGGGAACGCCTGGATCTGGAACCCGGGGATATTGTATTCTTCGTGGCCGACCAGCCCAAGATTACCAACGAGGCCCTGGGCCAGCTGCGTAACGAACTGGGCCGCCGCCTGGGACTTATCGATGAAAACGAATACAAGTTCACCTGGGTCACCCACTTCCCCATGTTTGAATACGACGAGGGGGAAAAGCGTTACCAGGCCCTGCACCATCCATTCACAGCGCCCCTGGAATCAGACCTGGACAAACTGGAAACCGCTCCCCTGGAGGTCAACTCACGGGCCTACGACCTGGTGCTCAACGGCATTGAGATCGGCGGCGGCTCCATCCGTATCCACGACACCGAACTCCAGGCCAAGATCCTCAACTGTTTGGGGATCGGCGAGGAAGAGGCCAAGGAAAAATTCGGATTCCTCCTGGAAGCCCTGGAATCAGGGGCGCCCCCCCACGGCGGACTGGCCTTCGGCCTGGACCGCCTGGTGATGCTGCTGTGCAAGGAAGATTCCATCAGGAACGTCATTGCCTTCCCCAAAACCCAGAAGGCCACCTGTGTACTTACCGAGGCGCCGTCTCCGGCAGGCCCCAAACAGCTCCAGGAACTGGCCATCAAGGTCTCAAGACCCGTGGAATAATTTCCACATTGCGTCAAAACTAAAAAAGCGTCCGTCTCCCCCTGCCGGGGAGGCGGACGCTTTTATTTTTTCGCGATCCTGGGTAAAAAGTCTGCTCTAGGCTTTTTTCCTTTTTACATGGAGAATGGGGGTATTGAATACCAGTGCGGAGACATCATCGTCCCGCTTCACCTTCAATTCCAGGGCGTCCTTGTCAATTTCAAAATACTTTGAAATCACATTTACAATATCGGTCTGAAGATCGACCAATGTGGTGTCGTTCACTTCCAGTTTGTCGTAGATAAGAGAGAATTGGAGCCTTTTTTTGGCAGCTTCGCTGCTTTTTTTCTGTCCTGTAAACCGTTTTAACAATCCGCTTAGCATGTGCAATTCTCCTTATTTTAGCCCGAATGTTTTGCTGATTTTGTTCCACATGCTGGTCTTATGTGTGGGCACCTCAATGGGAATGTCGGATTCGCCGTTGAGCCGCCGGGCGATGCGGCGGAAGGCCTTGCCGGCCTTGGAATCATTCTGGAGGACCAGGGGGGTGCCGGTATTGGAGGAAATCAGCACCTTCTCATCCATGGGCACCAGGCCTGCCAGTTCGATGGACAGCACCTCCAGCACATCCTCGTGGCTGAGCATTTCCCCGCGCTCCACCCGGGCCGGTTCGATGCGGTTGACAACGAGGCGGGGCTCCAGGGAACGGGAATAGAGCAGGCCGATGACCCGGTCCGCATCCCTTACCGCAGAAACATCCGGAGTACAGACCACCAATGCCTCGTTGGCGCCCACGATGGAATTTTCAAATCCCCGTTCAATGCCGGCCGGAGAATCCATGATGATATAATCGAATTTTTTACGCAGCTCTTTGGCCACCCGCTCCACCCCCGCAGGGGTCAGCACGTCTTTATTGTCGCTCTGGGAGGCGGGAATAAGAAAAAGGTTTTCGATGCGCCGGTCCCGGATGGCAGCCTGTTCAATTTTGCACCGGCCCTGGACCACATCCACGATATTGAATACGATCCGGTTTTCCAGCCCCATGACCACATCCAGGTTTCTCAGGCCGATATCCATGTCCACGATGGCCACCCGGTTCCCTTCAAGGGCCAGGGCCGCACCAATGGATGAGGTTGCCGTTGTTTTACCGACGCCGCCCTTTCCCGATGTTACGACAATGATTTTACCTTCCAATTCACACCTCAATATATTTGGTTATTTTTATTTATCTGTATCATATTTTTCTGCCATCAGATGGCTTCTGGCCAGGGCATCCGCCGGAACGGCCCCGCCTTCATATAGTCCTTTACCACGATGGAGCGCCCATCAAGGGAGGCATACTCAGGGCCTCTTCCCCCGGAGAGTTCATCACTGCCCGCCGCCGACACCGGCCCGATTTTCACATGGCTGGCATCAAAGGCCAGGGCAAATATGATGGCATCTTCCCGGTTGGGGTATCCGGCGTGTACCTTGCCGCAGAGCCGCCCCAAAACGATGATGTCACCGCCGGCCGTGAGCTCTGCACCGGGATTGACATCCCCGGTAATAACCAGATGCTTGCCCGCTTTGATTTTCTGGCCCGAACGGACCCGCCCCCTGAGCATGAGCACATCGCTTTTATGGTGGTTCCAGCCCTTGGAAAGATCCCTTTGCCGGATCCGTTCCGTGGGGATGGAGCGTTTTTTCGGAGAAGTCGAAATCCGCCCCAGTTCAAATTTTTCTTCAAGATAGTTTTTTATGCGCCGGACCAGGTCTTCCTGCCCCCTGGCATCACCAACGTCCAGAGTGACATCGGCATTGATGGCCAGATGTTTCAATTTCTTGATCAACCGTTCAATTTCAGCAAGGAGAACCGATTCAGGGTGGGAGGGGTCAATGGTGATCCACAACCCGCCGCCTGCCCCTTTCAATTTCACAGGGGCGTCATTGTCAAAATGTATCATTCCATTCCATCAAAGTTATTGTTCAAGAATTTCACGGATTTTATGGGAAAAATCAATCACGGAATAGGGCTTGAGGATATAGCCTTTGCAGCCCTGCTTAAGCATTTCCTGGGCCTTGTCGTCAATGGCGTAACCCGTTGACAGCAGCACCTTGATATCGGGGTTCATCTTTTTCAGGGCCATAAAGGTCTCAAGTCCGTTCATTCCGGGCATGATCATGTCCAGCACCACCAGGTTGATCTCATCTTTTTTATCAGCATACAGGGCAAGGGCTTCCTGACCGGAGCACGCGGTGATCACCTTGTACCCCAGGGCCTTGCAGATTTCACGGCCCACGGTGAGGATCCGTTCCTCATCATCCACCAGGAGGACGGATTCATTTCCCATGGCCATTTTTTCCCGGGCCGAAGGAATATCGTCGGACTCAACCGGCTCGGACAGCGGGAGTATAATGGAAAAAGAGGAGCCCACCCCCGGGGAACTCCAGACGTCAATGACCCCTTTGTGGTTTTTGGCAATTTTCCTGGCAAAGGTCAGCCCCAGGCCTTTTCTGTCAGTAAACTGCTTGTGGTTCGCCGTATAGAAGGGTTTGAATATTTTCTCCAGCGTCTCCTTATCCATGCCGATGCCGGTATCTGTGATGGTAATCTTGCAAAAATAGCCGGTCTCCACCCCATAGGCCTCTGCCGTGCCGTTTAAAATGGCGGCGGATTCGGTGATAACAGACAGCTTGCCCCCGTTGGGCATGGCCTGGAGGGCGTTTTCCACCACCGCCGATACCACCTGGTTGATTTTGTCCGGATCCCCGTTGATGACCAAAGACCTGGCATCCAGTTCCACATCCAGAATAATCCGCTTCCCCTTGAGGTCCAGGTTTTCAACGGCGGAGCGCACCAGGCGGTTGACATCAATACGGGTGCTGTAAAAGGCATCGACCTGGGCAAACCCCAGAAGCTGGTTGGCGATTTCAGAGCCCTTGTCAATGCACGAGAGGATTTCAGTAATATGCCCGTACAGAGGATCCGAAGGATTGACACTGCTCATCATTAAAGAGGCATGTCCCTTGATGGCGGCCAGCAGATTATTGACATCATGGGCAATCCCGTTGGCCAGGGCCTCTACCGCGTCACTGGATTCATCCTTAATCGAAATATATTCCATTCCTTTTCTGCCCTACTCTCAAAAACTAAAGTCCATCCCCGTTAATCCAGGGAAATGATGCCTTCCTGGATGGCATATTTGGTCAAACCGGCAACTGAAAAGATATTCAATTTTTTCATTATATTCCGTCTGTGGGTCTCCACTGTTTTTATGCTCACCCCCAGCTTTTCGGCAATATCCCTGGTTTTTTCCCCTTCAGCCACCAACTGGAGAATCTCCCGCTCTTTTTTGGAAATTTTAGTAAACCTGGGCAACTCTTCCCAGTTCCCTCCCCGGATGACCTGGTCGTCAACATACATCCTGGCAATGGAAGGGGTCAGGTAATAATTTCCCCGAATGACGCTTTGGATGGCATCATAAATCTCTTCAAAGGCCGATTCCTTTAAAATATAACCGGCGGCACCTGCAGCGAACATCTGGTCGATAATGCTTTTACCCGAATGCATTGACAATGCGATCACCCGGGTATGGGGAACCTCCTGGCGGATTCTGGCGGTGGCTTCCACACCGTTGAGATCAGGCATGGAGATATCCATCATCATAATATCCGGCTCAAGGGAAATGGCTTTTTCCACGGCCTCCCGGCCGTTTTTTGCAATATCCAGAACCATGATGTCTTTTTTTTCCAGCAGGCTTTTGAGCCCTTCCCGGATAATGGCATGGTCATCTGCTATAACGACGTTTAACTGCATAAGCACCTAAGTATAGTTTGGACCTGAGTCTATTATGAAGGCGCCTGAAAATCAAACATAAATTGCATTTTTCCTTGACACCCCCGGAAACTCGCTGTAGAAATAATGATCATGATGTTCTTATACACAGAAACAGCCAATGCTATCAATTCTGCGGATTCCGGTTTCCGGTTCCGGCGCTGGTGGTGGACCGCCGACCTGCAGCCGTGACCTGTATATGAACCTTGAGTAATAGACGGATCTGGCTGCAGCAAAGTGCTGCAGCCTTTTTTATTGCCCAAACCAATGAATGCTGCTAAAACCCCTATCGGAGGAAATCATGTTAATTGTAATGGAAAAAGGCACATTAGACCTACAAATTCAAGCGGTTGTAGACGCCGTTGAAAAAAGGGGCTACGAAGCCCGGCCCATTCCCGGGGGTGACCGGGTATCCATTGGTGTCCTGCACAACAAGGGCTCTGTGGATGCCGGCCATTTTCTGGGGCTCGAAGGCGTAAAGGAGGTCATTCCGGTGACAAAACCCTATAAACTTGTCAGCCGGGAGTTCCAGAAGGAGAACACCCATATAAAGGTGGGAGATGCCGTATTCGGTGACGGCAGCCTGCCTGTCATTGCCGGCCCCTGCGCCGTTGAAAACGAAGCCCAGGTCATGGCCATTGCCCGGTCCGTGAAGGAAGCCGGGGCACTGGTGTTCAGGGGCGGCGCATTCAAACCCAGGACCTCGCCCTATTCTTTCCAGGGGCTGGGCGAAGAAGGGCTCAAACTCCTGGCAAAAGTCCGTGAAGAAACCGGGCTCCCCGTGGCCACAGAGGTCATGGATGTGGAAAATTTCGATATTGTGGAAACCTACGCCGACGTGGTCCAGATCGGCACCCGGAACATGCAGAACTTTTCCCTGCTCCGCCGGGCAGGCAAGTCCAAGCGGCCGGTCATCCTCAAGCGGGGCATGTCCGCCATGCTGCAGGAGTGGCTCATGGCAGCGGAATATATAATGGAAGAGGGCAACCCCAACGTCATCCTCTGCGAGCGGGGGGTGAGAACCTTTGTCCGCCACAGCCGGAACACCCTGGACCTCTCCGTGGTGCCGGCAGCCAAAAAGGAGAGCCACCTGCCCGTTATCGTGGATCCCAGCCATGCCGCAGGCGTCCGTGACCAGGTGGTGCCCCTGGCCTATGCCTCGGCCGCCCTGGGTGCAGACGGGGTGATGATAGAGGTCCACAACAATCCTGCAGAAGCCCTGAGCGACGGCGCACAGTCCCTGTTCCCCGATCAGTTCGCCCGGGTGATGAAAAAAATGAATGCCATCCATGCGGTCTGTGCCGAATAAGGAGACACGCTTTAAATGAAAACCTACACCGTTGACGGCCGGCAGGGAAAATCCCTCATCCATGTGGGGGAATCCCTCAGCCGGGCAGGGGAGCACATCCCGGCCGGCGTAACCCCGGTCATCGTCACAGATGAAAATATCCAGCGCCTTTACGGCAGCCGGTTCCCCCATGGCCCGGTCATCACCATCGGCACCGGAGAAAAAAACAAAACCCTTGCCACGGTTGAATATATTCTTAAGGAGCTGGTGGCCCTGGGCTGCGACCGGTCCTCCTTTATTCTGGGCATCGGCGGCGGCATTGTCTGCGATATCACCGGATTTGCCGCCTCCATCTTTCTGCGCGGGGTGAAGTTCGGTTTTGTCTCCACCTCCCTGCTCTCCCAGGTGGATGCCTCCGTGGGAGGAAAAAACGGGGTCAATCTGGACGCCTATAAAAATATGGTGGGGGTGTTCAACCAGCCGGAATTTGTCATCTGCGATATTGAGATGCTGGACACCCTGCCGGAAGCAGAAATATCCAACGGCCTGGCGGAAATTGTCAAACACGGACTGATCAAGGATATCAATCTTTTAAAATTCATTGAAGCCAACAGGGACAAGGCCCTGGATCTGGACCGGGATACGGTGTTCCGCCTGGTGGCTGATTCAGTGGATATCAAATCCAAGGTGGTCCAGGCCGATGAACGGGAAGGGGGGGAGAGAAGAAAACTCAACTTTGGCCACACCATCGGCCATGCCTTTGAAAAGCTTGACCCCAGCGGACACGGCCGGGCCGTTGCCGCCGGCATGGTGGCCGCCGCCCGGTTCTCACAGCACAAAGGATACATCCATGCAACCGATGTGGAGCGGATCAAGGATCTGCTCTCGGGACTCGGGCTGCCGGTTCAGGCGGATTTCCCTGCAGACAAGATCATCAGCGCGGCTTCCAGGGACAAAAAGAAACAGGGGGACCATCTTTTCTTTGTATTTCTTGAGGCCCTGGGCCGGGCCCGGGTTGAAAAAATCGGCTTTGAAGAAATGAACAATTTCATCAAAGCCGGCATTTTTTAATCCAGGGATTTTAAAACCAGCCGGAATCCGGTGAAGTATGTTTTCATTCCGGGCAGGGCGCCCTGCCCGGCCCGGCAACGGGATGAGGAAACCGGGTCCACCAGAGAGCCGCCCCGGACTACCCGCCGTCGGCCGCCATCCATACGGGTGCGGCACCACTCCCTGACATTCCCCCCCATATCATAGAGGCCGATCTCGTTGGCCGGGAAACTGCCCACCGGTGCCGTCCGCCCCCTAAAAGGGCCGGCATCGCAGCCGCCGCAATTGGCTTTGGGGCGAAAATCTTCGTCTCCCCAGGCATAGGCCGGCCGCCGCCCCCGGTTCCTGCAGGCAAATTCCCACTGAACCGATGTGGGCAGGCCGAATTCCAGACCGGTTTCCCGGTTGAGCCTGTCAATGAATTCCCTGGCATCCTCAAACGAAACCTGTTCCACCGGAAGGTCATCCCCCCTGAACCGTGAAGGGTTGCCAGGCATCAACGCCATCCATTGCGCCTGGGTCACCTCGTACTGCCCCATCCAGAATCCCTCAGGGCAGACCCGGCGGGCCGGGGACTCATCCCGAGGACAATCGGCGCCGTTGCCACTGCATCCCATTTTAAAACATTTACCCGGCACCCAGACAAAAACCATACCCGTCACAGGTTCCCGGAACCGGTCCCCAGAATGCCGATGGGGCAAAAGCTGTTCATCAAACCCAAGGCTGCAGTCGCCAGCATATTTCCACAACTCAAGCCGGTTCCATATACTTTCCGCTTTTTCATATCCCCGTTCATGGGCCTGCTTTACCCAGCATTTTGCTTTTAACGGATCCCTGAGCACGCCCCTTCCGTGGAAATAGGCCGTTCCCAACTCACACATGGCCCGGGCATCCCCGCTTCGGGCGGCCCGGAGCAGTGCGTCAATATCCTGGAGCCCTTTGCACATCCCGGTTCCGTCCATCAGAACCAGGGCAATTGTAAAAAAAATTATCCACCGCATCATTCTACTCCCTTCCAGGTCTAGACAAATCGCTTTTTTTCAATACCCGTTTATAGTATAGAGTGAACATAAGTCCAATACCATCTGAATATCTTACTCTTTTTGATTTGCAATCGCGGCGTCACACCACCGAGCCCCTGCTGAATTTTATAACTTCGAAAAAAAGAATGTTGACAAATAGGATTAAATCCTATTTAATAAAAAAAACGAAATGGTACAGGAGATTACTTTGGATCTATTCTACGAACAATGCAAGGCCCATAATCTAAAAATAACTCCCCAGCGGGTGGCGGTGTACAAGGCGTTGAGTTCATCCCTATCCCACCCCAGTGCCGACCAGATCCACAAAGAATTGAAAAAGGAGTTTCCCAACATCAGCCTGGACACGGTAAACCGAACCCTGCTTACCTTTGCCAAGGCCGATATGATCGATGTGGTGGAAGGACACGGGGATCCCAGGCGCTTTGATCCCAACCGGAATCCCCACCACCATTTTTACTGCGTTTCCTGCAGGAAAATCTTTGATTTCAAGGACGACGACCTGGACCGGCTCCCCCTTTCCCCGGAAATTGAAAATAAATTCACCGTCACGGGAAAGCGGGTCTGCCTGACCGGGTATTGCGATAAGTGCCGCCACCTTCATAAAGAGGGCAGCGTCCATTAACCGGAAAAGCGGGCAACCGCAATTCAATACTTCTAACCCTATTAAGGAGACCAAATTCATGGCAAGCTTGAAAGGCACCAAAACAGAAAAAAATCTTCTCACCGCATTTGCCGGGGAATCCCAGGCCCGGAACCGCTACACCTATTTTGCCAGTAAAGCCAAAAAAGAGGGATACGTCCAGATTTCAGAGATTTTCACAGAAACCGCCAACCAGGAAAAAGAACATGCCAAACGCTTTTTCAAATTCCTTGAAGGCGGCGAGGTTGAAATCACAGGCGCCTTCCCTGCCGGCGTAATCGGCAGCACCCTTGAAAACCTGAAAGAGGCGGCCGCAGGCGAAGAATACGAATGGACCAAAATGTACCCGGATTTTGCCGCTGTGGCCCGGGAAGAAGGCTTCCAGGAGATCGCTATTGTTTTTGAAATGGTGGCCATTGCCGAAAAGCAGCACGAAAAACGGTACAAAGAACTGGCGGCCAATGTGGACGCCGGAAAGGTTTTCAAAAAAGACGCATCCACCACCTGGCGCTGCCGCAACTGCGGGTATGTCCATGACGGAGAAGAAGCTCCGGAAATGTGCCCCGCCTGTGCCCATCCCCAGGCCCACTTTGAAGTCCTCGGCGAGAACTGGTAGGCCCAAACGGCGTCAATATCTTTAGAAGCACCGGACCGGGGCGTCCGGAGGCGACAGCCGCTATTCGGTCCCCCGGCCCCTGGGTGCAGCTCCCAGGGTTCTTTTTTGCGGCTCCCCCAGCCCATCCCGGCTCATATATGCCATACACTGCCTAAAATCATAAACAAATTAGCGTTGGTCCTGATTCCGGGAACATTGACAAAGACTTTATATGAACATATATTTACAGCCAATTTTAATCTCAAATAGGAAATAGCCATGGCAGAAAATATTATAGAATTGACCGACGACGATTTTGAAAACATGATAAAAACCTCAGACAAACCCGTGATGGTGGATTTCTGGGCCCCCTGGTGCGGCCCCTGCAAAGCCATTGGTCCCACGGTTGAAGCCCTGTCCGCAGAGTACGGCGACAAAATGACCTTTGCCAAGGTCAATGTGGACGACAACCCCTTGAGCCCCAGCAAATTCGGCGTCCAGGCCATCCCCACCCTGATCTTTTTCAAAGGCGGCCAGGTGGCCGAGCAGATTACAGGCATGGTGGCCAAAGAAAAACTTGAAGAGACCCTCAAAAGCGTTCTTTAAGGAGACCTGCAATGAGCGATTATGATCTGGTGATTATCGGTGCCGGCCCTGCCGGCCTGACCGCAGGCCTCTACGCGGCCCGGGCCAGGATGAAGGTACTGCTTCTGGAAAAAGCCGTGCCCGGCGGCCAGATTCTTATCACGGACTGGATTGAAAACTACCCCGGTTTCCCTGAAGGCATCTCCGGATTTGATCTGGCGGAAAAAATGAAAAAACAGGCCATGGACCTGGGGCTGGAAATCGAAACCGCCGAAGTCCACAGCCTCAACCTCAGCGCCGAAACCAAGGAGATCGTTCTCAAGGACAGATCCATCAAGGCCAAAGCCCTGATCATTGCCACCGGCGCCTCCCCCAGAAAACTGGGAATCGGCGAAGACCGCTACATGGGCAAAGGTATTTCTTTCTGCGCCACCTGCGACGGCCCCTTCTTCCGGGATAAAACCGTTGTGGCCATCGGCGGCGGTGACACCGCGGTACAGGAATCCATTTTCCTGACCAAATTTGCCAAGAAGGTTTATCTGGTCCACCGCAGAGACGAACTGCGGGCCACAAAAATCCTTCAGGAAAGGGCCTTTGCCAATGATAAAATCGAATTCATCTGGGATTCGGTGGCCACCGGCGTTGAGGGATTCTTCGGCATTGAAGGGGTAAAAATCAAAAATGTAAAATCCGGCGCGGAATCCACCATCAAGGCCGACGGCTGCTTTATCTGGGTGGGCATCCTGCCCAACACCGAATTTGTCAACGGGGCCGTTGCCACCGATGAAGGCGGATTCATTATTGCCGACGCCCACATGGCAACCAATATCCCCGGTGTCTATGCCGTTGGTGATGTCAGGAACACCCCCCTGCGTCAGGTATCCACGGCCGTGGGCGACGGAGCCATTGCAGCGGTTTCCGCAGAACATTATATAGAAAGCTTATAAAATGAAAAATTGGCTTATTATCGGGATCTTCATGATCCTGCTCTCTGGCTGTTCCCTGTTTGACGAGTCCAGTCAGATGAACAAAAGCGCCCAGCAGCTTGCTGCCGAAGGGGCGGCCGCCTTCATGAACGAGGACTACCAGGATGCCGTCAAGGCATATACCGACCTGAAGGACTGGTATCCCTTCAGCAAATACGCCATCCTGGCGGAACTCAAGGTCGCCGACGCCCACTTTCACCTGGAAGAGTATGACGAGGCCCTGGTTGCCTATGAGGGGTTTGAGAAAATGCACCCCAAGAACGAGGCGGTTCCCTACGTGATCAACCAGATGGGCATGTGCTGGTTCAAACAGATCGACACGGTGGACCGGGATTCCGCTCCGGCAAAAAATGCAATGGCCCTGTTTAAGCGCCTGTACCGCCAGTTCCCGGACCATGAACTGGCAGAGGAAGCGGTGGCCCGAATTGAAGCCTGCATAGACAACATTGCCGGCCATGAACTATACGTGGCAGACCACTACAATAAAACAGAAGCCTACAAGGCCGCATTGAAACGATACGAATATATCGTTGAATTCTACCCGGGCACAGAGCAGAGCGAGATTGCCCTGGCCAAAATCCCCGCTGTGGCCGAAAAGGTAAAAAAGCTGGAAGCGGAGCAGGCTGAAAAAGAAAAAAACGAAGACTAAATTAAAAAATTCTAAAAAAGATAATAATCCTTTACTTTTAAAACAAATTAATGTATTTATCTCGGGTTATTATTTTGATGAAGCGTTTTCGTTAGGAGTATAAAAAATGTCAAAACAATGTGCAATTTGCGGAAAGAAACCAATGGTCGGCAACAATGTCAGCCATGCCCACAATCTGAACAAAAGACGGTTCAACCCCAATCTTCAGAGAGTCCGCGCAGTGATCAAACAGGGTTGCGTCAGAAAAATTGATGTATGCACCTCCTGCATCAAGGCAGGCAAAGTCGTTAAAGCCTCCTAAGCCCTTCTGACGAAAATCTGTCCGGCACTCCGGGCAGTACAAAAAAACAACACCGGGTTCCGGTATGTCTCTGGCATACCGGAACCTTTTGTTGTTTTTGTATATTGTCAGTCCCCGTCTCTATAAAATTTTAGATGCCAGTTCGGCTAATTCTGATCGTTCCCCTTTTTCCAGGTTGATATGGGCATATAATTTCTGCCCCTTCATCTTCTCAATGATATAGGCCAGCCCGTTGGTCTGGCTGTCCAGGTAGGGATGATCAATCTGGAAAATATCCCCGGTAAATACGATTTTGGTCCCTTCCCCGGCCCGGGTGATAATGGTTTTCACCTCATGGGGGGTGAGGTTCTGGGCTTCGTCAACGATGAAAAACACCCGGACAATGGACCGTCCCCGGATATATGAGATGGGGGTGATCACAATTTTCTCTTCCTCAATCAGCTCCTTTATTTTCTTCCCGTTGGTGCCGTTTTCGTTGAAGTGGTTCTGAATCACAGAGAGATTGTCGTACAACGGCTGCATATAGGGGTCCAGCTTGGAGGCGACATCCCCGGGCAAAAATCCAAGATCTTTGTTGCTAAGGGGCACCACGGGCCGGGCAATGAAGATCTGGCGGTAAAACTGCTTTCTTGCCAGGGCCGCAGCCAGTGCCAGCAGGGTTTTGCCTGTTCCGGCCTTGCCCGACACCGTGACCAGAGAGATATCCGGATTAAGCATGGCGTTGAGGGCAAAGGTCTGCTCGGAGTTTCTCGGCTTGATGCCGTAACATATCTTGGGCTGGATAAGCTTTACGGTCCTGCTGCCACCGTCAAAATAGGCCAGCGCCGACTTTGATCCGTTTTTCAGGATTACATTCTCATTGGAAAAAAATTCAAGCCCTTCCCCCAGCCGGTCGGTTTCTGCCTCGTAGGGCTTCTGGTATAAATCATCCAGTACCTGGGAACCGATGTTCTCTACCACCTTAAGCCCGGTATACATCTCGGAAATATTTTCCACAAATTTCGAATTATAGTTTTCCGTTTTAAGGCCGATGGACCGGGCCTTTAGCCGCAGGTTCACATCCTTGGTCACAAAGACTGCGTTTTTAAAATTATTTTGTTTAGCGATTGAATATGCGATGTTCAGAATCCGGATATCCGGGGTTATCTCACTGAAATTCTCCTGGATAATGGGATCCAGTGCCGTATCCAGCCGTATGGCGATGCTGCCTTTACCGTCGGCAACAGGCACGCCGCCGTTTAGCATTTTGTCGCTGGACAATGCATCCAGGGTCCGCAGAAAGTCCCTGGCATTGCAATTGATGACATTATTTCCCTTCTTGAACTTATCCAGCTCTTCGATCACCGTAATGGGGATAAAAATGTCATTGTCCTTGAATTGGTGAATGCAGGCGCTGTCATGGAGGATAACATTGGTGTCCAGAATGAAACTTTTTTTCATAAAGGTCTCCACATTAAATTTTCGGGATGAACATCATTTGGATTTATGATGTTTAAGTAAAGGACGATGGGGAGGGTTACCGGGCCTTTCTTCGCCGGTCTTCTGGGGGAGGCTGGTAAATAAAGGGTCTTTACCATAAACGATCCAGGCTGAAGTTAATATTCAGACCGGGCCGATGATCATCATTTAAGATAATCAAACCCGGCCATACCTACCATATAACTCTTCAAGTGCTATTTGTACACAAATTTTACAGATAATTGATTAGGAATATATTGGGAAAATGTTTTATTCGGTTCTCACCACCCGCTTGACCTCATTGACCTTCTTTACCCGGCGGATTTCAGACATGACACGGCGCAGCTGCTCAGAGCTTTCCACCATGATGGTGAAATAAAAGATACCGACCCCGTCCTGGCTGGTCTCGCTCTGGGCGTTGAGGATATTGATCTTGGCTTTGGAAATCACGGCGGCGATGTCGGCCAGAAGACCATGGCGGTCATCGGTTTTGATCCGGATGGAGGTGGGATAGGACTCCCTGAGTTCGCTGGCCCATTCCACCTCTATTTTTCGTTCACTGCTCATTTTCAGAACATTGGGGCAGTTTTTCCGGTGGATGGTAACACCCTGGCCCTGGGTGATATACCCGGTGATGGGGTCACCGGGCAGGGGGCTGCAGCATTTGGAAAATTTGACCAGGATATCGTTGAGGCCTTTGACAATAATGCCGGTGTCCCGCTTTCCTGTGGTTCTGGAGGCAATCTTCTCCAGATCGGCCTCTTTTTGCTCCTGCTCGAGTTCGGGGAGTACCCGGTTCAGCACCTGCCGGGCCGTGATTTTTCCGAACCCCACATGGGCCACAAGGTCCTCCACGGTTTTAAAACCGTATGATTGGGCCACCCGGCCGATCTCACCGTATTTGATCAGGGCGTTGAAATTCTGGTTCTGTTTTCTAAAGGTCTTTTCGCAGAGTTCCTTGCCCAGAGAATAACTGCGTTCCCGCTCCTTGGCGTTGATATAGGCCCGGATCTTGGTCTTGGCCTTGACGGTCTTAACAAAATTCAACCAGTCCCTGGAGGGTTCATGGCCCTTGGTGGTGATAATTTCAATGGTATCCCCGGTGCGCAGTTCATGGGCCAGGGGCACCATCTTGCCGTTGACCTTGGCGCCGGTGCACTGGGCCCCCACCTCGGTGTGGATACGGTAGGCAAAATCAACGGGCGTGGCTTTTTTGGGCAGGGTTTTGATGTCGCCCCCCGGTGTAAAAACATAAATTTCTCCGGGATACAGATCAATACGGACATTTTCCAGAAACTCATCCGGATCACTTAAATTTTCCTGGTTTTCCACCAGGTTCCGGATCCAGGCAAACAATTCACCCGTACTTTCATCAATTTTAGTCCCTTCCTTGTACGACCAGTGGGCGGCAATGCCGGATTCGGCAATCTTATCCATTTCATGGGTCCGGATCTGGATTTCCACCCGCTCCCCCCGGGGACCGATGACGGTGGTGTGGATGGACTGGTACATATTGGGTTTGGGATTGCCGATATAGTCCTTGATCTTGTAGTAGATGGGCTTCCACATGGAGTGGACCGCGCCCATGGCGGCATAGCACTGGGGAACGGTATCCAGGATCACCCGAAAGGCGATGACGTCGTAGACCTCGTCAAACTCAAGGCTCTGGGAAACCATTTTCTGGTAGATGGAATAGTGGGCCTTGTACCGCCCCTTGATCTCGCAGGGCAGTTCCATCTCCTCCATCTTGTAATGAAGGGAGGTGGACACTTCACGGATATAGGCCTCTTTGTCGTCTTTGGCACGGTTGACCAGTGCCTCGATATGGTCATGCTCTTCCCTGAGGGTATAGAAAAAGGCGATTTCCTCCAGTTCGTGCTTGATCCAGAAAATTCCCAGCCGGGCCGCAATGGGGGCGTAAATATCCAGGGTTTCCTGGGCAATGGCCGCCTGCTTTTCCGGCTTACGGTGGTACTTGAGGGTCCGCATGTTATGGAGACGGTCGGCCAGCTTGATGAGGATGACCCGGATATCGTCAGCCATGGCCAGGATCATTTTCCGTAGGGACTCGGCCTGCTGGGCGACCTTGGTGGCAGAGGGCAGGGCGGAAAGCTTGGTCACCCCCTCCACGATATGGGCCACATTCGAGCCGAAAAGACCTTCAATATCCTCTTTGGTGGCAGGAGTATCCTCAATGACGTCATGGAGCAGGGCGGCTGCAATGCTTTCCACGTCCAGCTTCATGTCCGCCAGGATATCGGCCACCTCCAGGGGATGGGAGAGGTAGGGTTCGCCGGAAAGACGGACCTGCCCCTCATGGACCCGTGCCGAATAAATATAGGCACGGTCGATGAGGGAAACATCCGCTTCGGGATTGTAGTCGTAAATTTTATCCAGTATGTCGGTAATTCGAATCATCTATCCGGCTGTTTGTTCCCCGTGGAACATTTAATAGGCTTTGGCAAATAGAACCCGTTTGTTACTTTTTTCCCCGCAGCAAATGCAGGTTCCTTCCTCTTCGGGGCTGTCAAAGGGGATGCAGCGGATGGTAACGGAAAGATCCTTTTTGATCTTTTCTTCACAATCGCCCGATCCGCACCAGTGGGCCATGACAAAGGCGCCGTTGTTGTACCCCTTGGCCTTTTTGTACAGGGCGTAAAATTCATCCTTGTCGTCAATGGTAAAGGTGTTCTCTTCTCTGTTTTTCAATGCCCGCTGGAACAGGGTGTCTTGGATATCATCCAGAATATCCGTAATGCCGTCAACGAATGCATCTCGGTCCATACCCTCTTTTTTGCCGGTGTCCCGGCGCGCCATGAACACGGCATTATTGGCAATATCCCTGGGCCCCAGTTCAATGCGCAGGGGAATGCCCTTTTTCACCCATTCCCAGCCCCTGGCGCCGCCGATATCCCTGTCGTCGATCTCGACTTCCACGGGGCGGCCGTGGTAGATTTTCTGGCTCAGGGCGGCCTTCAGGGCTTTTGCGCTTTCAAGGATTTCTGAATTGTCCCCGCCTTTTTTCACGATGGGCAGAATGACCACATGGGCCGGGGCCACCCTGGGGGGCACCACAAGGCCGTCATCATCGGAATGAACCATGATCATCCCGCCGATCATCCGGGTGCTGGTTCCCCATGAGGTGGTCCAGGCATAGGCTTCCTGGCCCTCTTCATTCTGGAAGGTGATGTCGGAGCCCTTGGCGAAATTCTGCCCCAGGAAATGGGAGGTGCCGGCCTGCAGCGCCCGCCTGTCCTGCATCATGGCTTCAATACAGGTGGTGTCATCGGCCCCGGGGAAGCGTTCGGATTCACTTTTCTGTCCACGGATCACCGGCATGGCCAGGTGCTCTTCCACAAATTTGGTGTAGACATCCAGCATCTGCATGGTCCGCGCCACCGCCTCTTCCTTGGTGGCATGGGCGGTGTGGCCTTCCTGCCAGAGGAATTCGCTGGTGCGCAGGAACATCCGTGTCCGCATCTCCCAGCGCACCACATTGGCCCACTGGTTGAGCAGGATGGGAAGGTCACGGTAGGATGAGGTCCATTTGGACATGGATTCGCCGATGATGGTTTCCGAGGTAGGCCTCACGATCAGGGGTTCGGCCAGTTCGCCGGCGGGTACCAGCCCCCCGTCCTCACCCTGTTCCAGCTTGTGGTGGGTGACCACGGCGCATTCCTTGGCAAAGCCTTCCACATGCTCGGCTTCTTTCTCAAGGTAGCTTAAAGGAATAAACAATGGAAAATAAGCGTTTTTCACCCCGGTTTCCTTGAACATGGCATCCATCTGCCGCTGGATGTTCTCCCAGATGGCAAATCCCCAGGGTTTGATCACCATACATCCCCGGACCGGAGAGTTCTCCGACATGTCCGAGGCCTTTACCACCTCCTGGTACCACTGGGCATAATCCTCGTCCCGGGTGGGGGTGATGGCAGTTTTAGCTTTTTTTCCCATTTATCTCCTCCGCTTCTTTAGTCATGGTATCTATTTCGTTAAGCAGTTCATCCACCAGGCAGTCCTGGTCTATTTTTCTGACGACTTTTCCCTTTTTGAACAATATGCCTTTGCCGTCGCCGCCGGCTATGCCGATATCCGCCTCTTTGGCCTCTCCAGGGCCGTTGACCACACAGCCCATAATGGCAACTTTAATCCTTGAAGACCGCTCAAGTAAAGCTTTTTCTGTCTGTTCGGCAATTTTAAATAAATCAATTTTGCACCGGCCGCAGGTGGGGCAGGAAATCAGTTCCGGCCCGTGGTGGCGGAGCCCTAAAGCCCGCAGAATTTCATATCCCGTCCGGATTTCCTCCACCGGGTCCCGGGTCAGAGAAACCCTTATGGTATCTCCGATGCCCTCGGAAAGCAGCATGCCGATGCCGATGGCGGATTTGGTAATTCCGGCATATAAGCCGCCGGCCTCGGTCACCCCGACATGGAAGGGAACATCCGTTAGGGGGGCCAGCATCCGGTAGGCCTCTACGGTCCGTTCCACATCCGAGGCTTTCAAAGAGACCTTGATATCGTAAAAACCCAGGTCCTCCAGTATCCGGATATTGGCCAACGCGCTTTCCACCATGGCTTTAGGCGTGGCCCCGTATTTTTTTTCAATTTCCTTTTCCAGGGAACCGGCATTCACCCCCACCCGGATGGGCAGGCCGTGGGCTTTGGCACAGTCCACCACCGCCCGTATCTTTTTTTCTTCACCGATATTGCCGGGGTTGATGCGCAGGCCGTCCACTCCGGATTCCGCCGCTGCCAGGGCCAGGCGGTAATCAAAATGAATATCCGCAATCAAGGGGATATGAATGCCATCCTTGATCCCTCGCAGCGCCCGGGCCGCATCCATATCCGGCACCGCCACCCTGACGATTTCACACCCCGCCTTTTCCAGGGACAGAATCTGGCCGATGGTGGATTGGACATCCTGGGTCTGTGTATTGGTCATGGATTGGACCGAAACCGGGCACTCCGACCCGACCTGCTGCTCCCCGACCCTAATCTGCCTTGTTTTCCGCCGCTCCCTGACCAATGCCATGGCTCACCTCATCCTGGGTATAAGTAAAACTGGGTAAAAATATAAAAAGCCTGTACCGGATTCCGCCTGGTCCAGGCAATTAATTACCAAAACTATAAGATATCACATCGTCGGTTCTTTTTTCAAGACGGCAACCTGTTTCAAGCCCATTGTTTTCCTAGTCATTCTAAGGGGAATCCGGATCAAACAGGTATTTTTGTTCATTCCGGTTGATGTTCCGGATCATCCACGCCCTGGAATCGGCCTTAACATGCGCCATCAGAACCGGAATCCGCCTGAGAATATGCAGTCCTGGATCCGGGCGCCACCCCAGGCGCTTTCGGGTATAGGCCGTGTCCACCACCAGGGGGCGGTCGGCGTAATCCAGCATCCATGCCCGTTCATAGGTATTCTGCAGCCTCAGGCGGTTGGCCAGGTATTTCCCATGGAGCATAAACTTTGCCAGGCCCGGGTGAACATGGATGGGGGCCGTTGAAAATCCGGAACGGTATGCCTTGCGGATCACAGGAAACAACTCCCTCTGGGATGTGGCGCCGGAGGGGGAGGCGAACAACACCTCATACCGGCCAAGGTCGCCGTCTTTTTCAATAATTTCCCGGACCATGCCCACCACATCCCGGCGGTGGATATATGGAAATCCTGCCAGCCCCCGGCCTGGCATCATCCGCCCCATAAAAGGCCTTCGCCAGAGTTTGATCAGGCTGAACAGGGGCGGCAGCTCGCACCAGTCGGTAAACACCCCGCCCAGCCGCAGCACCACCGCCGGCACCCGGCCGGCATTTTCGTAGCAGAGCCGTTCCCCCATCGCCTTGCTTCTGGCATAGGCTACCCGTCCACCGGGTGGAGAGGCTTCCGTAAGCACCTGGCCGGGATCAGGCGGTTCAAGGGCGGCGATACTCCCGGCAAAGAGCAGCCGCTTCACAGAGGCCCCGGCTGCCGATTCAATGATGTTCCGGGTGCCCGCCACATTGATACGGTCGTATGCTGCCTCCCATTTTTTCCCGAATCCGGTAAACGCGGCAAAATGGATCACATAATCTATGGGGCGGCCCCGCCCGGCAGCCTCCCTGAACACCCGGTCCACACACCCGGCACGGGAGACATCTCCCCTCATCCAGGTCACTCCGGATGCTGCCGCCTTCAGCTTTTGACCCGGCGGCCTCTGGTACAGCCCGATCACCCTGTGACGCGTGGACAGGTCCGCGCATAGGGCCGATCCTAAAAATCCGCAGGCCCCTGTAATCAAAATATTACAGCCCATATTTCCCCCTTTCCTTTTGAAGGAACAGGAATTGGCGGATTGCCTGACAGATAAAAATCCGCTACTCTATGATAGGTCTTTACCCTGGAATGGTAAAGGAGATTCCATGCCCCGGACAAAAGACATACCCCCCCAGGGATTCCCCCACCTATTCTCTCCCCTGGCCTGCGGTCCGCTTACCCTGAAAAACAGGCTGGTGGCCCTGCCCGTACACACCGGCTTTGCCTGCCCCGACGGAAGGGTCAGCACCTGGATGGAAAAATTTTATACCCGGCTGGCCGCATCTGGCGTCGCCCTGGTGGTGGTGGCCAATGCCGCAGTCTCCCCGGACGGAGTGGTCTCCCGCTTCAATTTAAGGGCCGACCGGGATGAATTTATTCCCGGCCTGGCCCGCCTGGCAGCCGCCGTCAAAGCCCGGGGCGCGATGGCCTGCCTCCAGCTCAACCATGCCGGGCGGTTCGCAAAAACACAGCGGCCCCTGCTCCCCTCCCCCATCATTGCCGGAAACCTGGCCTTTAATGTGGAGTCTCTCAAAGAGTTCATGGAATTTTTCCCCTTTGAAAAACGGTTCGGCCTGACCCGGTATCTTATCTCAAAAATCAGGACCTGGGGCAGCCCCATGACCGACGATGACAGGGAACGGGTGATCCGTGACTTCGGGGCTGCGGCCAAAAGGGCTGCAGAAGCCGGATTTGACATGGTGGAACTCCACGGGGCCAACGGATATCTCCTATGCCAGTACCTATCAAAATTCACCAATAAGCTGACCAACGAATTCGGCGGCAGCAAACGCCGGAGAGCGGCCTTTCCCCTGGCAGTGATCCGGGAAATCAAAAAACAGGTACCGCAAGGGTTTCCCTTCGGGTTCAGGCTGATCCTGAATGAATGGGTCCCCGGGGGGATTCGCCCGGAAGAAGCCGCAGACTTTGCCCGGTGCCTGGAAAAAGAGGATGCGGCCTACCTCTCCGTATCAGCCGCCACATATAACTCCCTGTTCACCCTTGAGGTTAGGAAAAAAATGGCAGTCCCCGCTTACCTGGAAAAAGAGACCGCCGGCCTGGCCCGCCAGATAACCACCCCCGTCATCATATCGGGCCGGATCACGACCCCGGCCAAGGCCGCATCCGTCATCCGCAAAGGCAGTGCCGATCTCATCGGCCTGGGCCGCCCCCTGCGGGCGGACCCTGAATGGCCGGCCAAGGCGCGCGGCTCCGGTAAAAAAATCATTCCCTGCATCAACTGCAACCACTGCATCAAACAGGTCATCCTGGAAAAAGGATTTTTATGCCGGCAATGGCCCCGGTGGCGCCAGGAACAGACCCTGCTTGAGCACCAGCTTTTGACCCGGAACCGCCGGTCTTTATGGATTGCGGCCCACCCCACAGACCTGGACACCTTCAAACCCTTTCTCCCCCTGCTTCTGCCCCCAGAAAAAAAGAAATCTGACCATGCCATTCTCCTGCGCTGCGATCCCCTGGAAAGCCAGAACCTTGACACACTCAAACAGGGCTTTTCCGCCTGGCTGGAGTGCCAGTTCGCCCCTTCAGGCCTCTCCGGCATCCCCCGCACCCATACCCTGGCCGCCTCCCTTGACACCTTTGAAGAGGCCATTGAAGCGGAAATCCGCCAGGGGGACTACGGTATCACCTTTCTGGCCGCCCGGCCGGACCAGCCCTGGCAAACCCACCTCCTATACAGAATCAGGGGAAAAACCATGGTCCTTTTAAATACCCACCCCCGGCCTTTCCGGGTTATCGTCCCCATCGACCTGTCGGAGACCACCCTGCTCCTGCTGAGGACCCTGGGGCAGACCCTGATGCAGATTCCCCTGTTTTCCTTTGATTTCATCCACATTGAAACCGGCAGCACAGCGGCGGCGCCCTCCCTGACCTGGAATGAGGCCGTAAAAATAACCGGGATGGACAGGTCCATCCCCCTGGAACGGATTAGAACAACCTCGGAGGTGGTCCCCGCCCTGGCCGAACTCATCCACCGGCGCGACTACGGCACCATCGCCATGGGCAAACGGGGCATCTCCGGCATCAAGCGATGGCTGTTGGGAAGCGTATCTGCAGGCCTGCTCAGGCAGTTGAACGATAGGTCCCTCTTCCTCATCGACTAGGCCCGGCCTCAGCCCTTTCAGCCTCTGACTTGATGCGGCACACGGCATGATTCCACACCACATCATGGGCAAAATCAGGAAACACCCCCCTGAACAGCGTCCAGAACAATTTTGTCCCCCAGGTATTGCCCCGCCTGTAGTCAAAGGCGGTATAGACCACCAGGCGATGATTCCCGTCCCGGGTGGGGCTGACCTCAAAAATTAACTTGCCGTTCCGGGTGAACAAAGGGGAGGGCAGGTAGACCAGGCCCCTGTATCCCACCCTTTTTGCCAGCCGGATATCCATGGCGACCGGGGCAAAAGAAAGCCTATACTGCACCACAGCCCCCTCTTCATTGGGGGCCCCGGCAATCCGAGCCACCGCCACGAACCTGAGCCGCAGAAAAGGGCTATCCCCCTCCCCGAACCGGCCAAGTTCCTTGAAAATGGTCCGGGCCGAGGCCCTGATTTTGACGGCATACATCCGCTCCATCTCGGGCCGGCCGTCCAGGTTAACCCCCAGGGAACGGGAAACGGAATCTTTCAGATACTGACGTTTCTCCTTGAGGACCACGGCCGGATACCGTCCGGTCCCCTTCCAGTTCAGGCCGAAAAACCACTCCGTTCCCTTGTTTCTCAAGGTTTTGACCAGCCCCCGTCCCAAAGACACCAATACCCTGCCCGAGGCCAGGGTCCTGAAAAGTGATCTGAAATCCTCGGCCCCGCTGCCCACCTGCCAGAGCAGCCGACCCACCGGCCACTGGTCCATGGTCCTGAATTTCATTTCCGTGGCAAAGGTCTGGTAAAGCATCCGGCTTAAAAATGAGGATTTCAATGCCTGTTGAAAAAGCCCCATGAGCCTGCGGCCGTATGTATTATCCCGCTGCAGCCATTGGCCGGCCGCATCACAGGCCCGGGCCAGGCTCATTTCATCCACCCCCCGGCCCAGCACCGTTCCCGCCAGTCCCCGGGTCAGGGCAAATGCCGAGTAGAGCCCGTCCCGGTAGAGCCGAGCCCCCAGGGCATCCCCGGCCAGGACCATTCTGTGGGCATAGGGAAACCGTGCCGGAGACACCGACATCAATGGAGTGCATGTACAGATGGGGGGACAATTTTCTGCAGACAGCCCCGGCAGAATATCCCGTACCCCGCCAAGGGAGAAAAAGGCCTGTATCAGAGTAGACGTATCACCGGGAAAGGCT
Source organism: Desulfobacter sp. (assembly GCA_028768525.1). Classification (NCBI taxonomy): domain Bacteria; kingdom Pseudomonadati; phylum Thermodesulfobacteriota; class Desulfobacteria; order Desulfobacterales; family Desulfobacteraceae; genus Desulfobacter; species Desulfobacter sp. The sequence continues at coordinate 3,051,763 of CP054837.1, forward strand.
GCCCGGTCAATGCTTTTTCCCATGAGGGCCACGGTCAGGCAGTCTTTTTTAGGCACCAGCACGGCATGGTCAAGGTCCAGCTCCGATGCCAGGGCCCGCCCTGCGGATACAATCACATAAAGCTCCCTGTCCATATATTTTTTCAGGTATGCCCGGCCCGGTTTCATCTCAAACACCAGGGCCCGCCGGGTTGCCGGGGGGCGGAACCCCGGCTGCAGCCGCGAGAAGGACCGGAAAACGCAGGAAAGGCCGCCGGCCGGACCATCATTGACCCCGGTGCTGATACATAAGAACTCCCCCTCCAGGAAAAATTGCCGGCCGTGGCCGCCGGCCAGGGCAACCCGGGGCAGTCCTTCCCGGGTCAAACAGATATCCCGTGCCTCTCCCCGGACCAATTCAGCCCCCATCTCCACGGCCCGTTCCAGCATAAAGCCGTCAAAGCCCCTTATTGCATCCGGCCGCTTTCCGGGCAGGGTCCCTCTGAATACAGAAAACACACGGGCGCCCCGGGGCACCTTCAATGGAAAATTCTTCCATTGCCCGTGTATCCATATATGGGAAAACTTATGGCAGAGTACGGAATCAGGAAGCCTTATCCCGTAATGGCCGAGCCCCTGGTGAAGCCGGGGGGAAAGCACCCCGGCACAAAAATTACACCCCGGCGCCTCCATCCTGCCGCCATCATCCTGGGCAGGCCCCATTCTCTTGTCGACAATGGTGACCCGGATTTTTCTACCTTCCTTTTTGGCCATGAAAAGCAGGTGAATCGCAAAAAACGCCCCGGCAGGTCCCCCGCCAAGCACAATTACCCGGGCATTGTCTGCCAGGGCGATGTTGTTTTCGCCATGATCTCCCATTGGCCTTCCTTTTTCAACCATCCATTATCTCAATATAAATTCTACCCTATCCGTTAAAAATGGGTAAGGAATAATTTGTTTTTTCGCCCCCCCCCAGGTATGATGAAGCATCATGGACCGGTCAAAACGAATCATCCTTTCTTTAATCCTTTTTTCCGCCCTGGTTGCCGGGGGGAGCCTGGGGTATATGGCCATCGAAGGCTGGCCATTTATGGATGCCCTGTATATGACGGTCATCACCCTGGCCACGGTGGGATTCGGAGAGGTTCACGAGGTCAGCATGCCGGGGAGGGTCTTTACCCTGGCGCTCATCCTTGTGGGGGGCGGATTTTTCCTTCTGCTCATGACCGACATCATCAAATTCCTGGTGGAAGGCAGGATCAGGGAAGTGCTTGGGAGGCATAAATTGGATGTACAGATCAAAAAACTGGATAATCACTATATTGTCTGCGGCTACGGCAGGATCGGCCGGATTCTGACCCAGTACCTGGTCCAAAAATACATAGACGTGGTGGTCATTGAACGGGATGAAAAATCCGGCCACCGGATGAACCGGGACGGCGTCCTCTACCTCATGGGCGAGGCCACGGACGAAGAGCTTCTGATCAAGGCGGGGATCGCCCGCGCCAGGGGGCTGGTGGCCGTCACCGGCACCGATGCGGAAAATGTCTTTCTTGTGCTCATGGCCAAACAGCTTAACCCGGATATTTTCGTGGTGGCCCGGGCCGGGCGGGATGCTGCAAAAAAAACCCTGGCGGCGGCAGGGGCGGATAAGGTGATTTCCCCCTATGATATCGGCGCAAGGCGTATGGCCCACGCCATTTTAAGACCCACAGTGATCAAATTTCTTGAAATGGCCTTTTCGGACGATGCCACGGATATTCAAATCGAAGAGGTCCGGGTTCACCCCCAATCCAGGCTATGCGGCCTGCCCCTGAAAGAGACCGGGATCAGAAAAGAGTTTGACTTGATCATCATTGCCATACAGAGCCAGTCCGGTGCCATGGCATTCAACCCGGGGGCGGATACCGCCCTGAACGCCATGGACAAGGTCATTGCCATGGGCCGCGCCCGGGATCTCAAACGACTGGAGACCGTTCTGGGCCGGTAAGGCGAATCAGCCGGTCCGTTCCAGTACCGGTATGTCAGTAAAGTGATTTGCCAGCCGTTTCAAGGAGTGATCAAGGTTGGGATAGTTAAAGACTTCCAGGGATACCGTTCCCTTGAATCCGGTAAGGAACCCGACCACCCGGTCAAAATGGTCATTGGCCATCCGGTCCAGGCCGAGATGGTCCCTGGGCCGTTCCCCGGTGAGATCCACCCCGTGGAGGTGGACAATGGAAATCTCTTTATCGAAAATCTCACGGGTCTGTTCCACCCCAAACCCGTATTTAAAATGATGGCCGAGATCGGCACAGAGGCTGTGGCCGTACTGACGGACCAGGGGGGCCAGGACAGCCGGGTCGTACCAGAGGGTTTCCACTGAAATACGGGAGGGGTCATCCAGCCGGGGCGCCAGGCGCTCAAGGCCGTCAGCGGCCCGTTCCTGCCAGGCCGCCCTTTCGTCGCCGCCGGCCATGTCCCTGTCCATTTCCAGGTGAAGGGTATATGAACTCGGGGCCAATGGGGCAAACCGTTCCAGAACCCCTTGGAGAATATCAGCGGCCTTCTGGCGGTCAGAAGGTGTCTCCGCCGTCAGACTGACGTCCACGGGCAGGTGGACATTATACCCCAGGCTCAAATCCCGTCCAAGGGCGGCCAGTTCCTGAACATCTCCTGCCGAAGGAATGACCTCCCGGGGCAGACTTTCAAATACCAGCAACTCGATTTCATCAAAAAAACGGCCGGTCTTTCTCACATTGGGGATGATGTGGTCGGGATAGATGAAGGAGGTGGTGCCCAGCCTGAATTCTCGTTTGATCATCCTGTCACCGCCCACAGGATAAAAGCGCCAATGGTCATAGCCACCCATGCGGAGACCACCATCAATTCACAGGCCCGGGCAATCTTCTCCGGGACAGGATCTTGAAACTCGCCGCCGATGTAAGGCTTTTCCACCCGTTTGCCGTGGTAGACATTGGGGCCGCCCATACGTACCCCCATTGCCCCGGCAAAGGCGGCCTCGGGGTAACCGGCATTGGGGCTTTTATGATTCCGCCCCTGGGATAGGGCCGTGGTGAAGGCACGCCTGCCCCGGGCCGGGGAAATCAGGGCAGCGGCCATGGAGATAACAGCCACGGAGAGCCGGGCCGGAATATAATTGGCAAGGTCGTCGATGCGGGCAGATGCCCGGCCGAACAGAAGGTAGGCATCATTCTTATACCCCACCATGGAATCCAGGGTATTCACCATTTTATAGGCCATGGCCCCTGGCACCCCGAAAACCAGGGCGAAAAACAGGGGGGAAAGAAACCCGTCCACAAAATTCTCCGCCACGGTCTCCACCGCCCCCCGGGTAATCCCGGACCTGTCAAGATTCGCCGTTTCACGGCCCACAATATAGCCCACCATGGTTCTGGCCCGGGAAAGGTCTCCGGCCACCAGGGGCCGGGCCACATCCATGGCGGCCCTGGTGAGGCTGCGCACCGAAAAGCAGTAAAAGAGCAGCATCACCTGGACGGCAGCGCCTGCCCAGGGATTGATCCGGAATGCCAGTGCCAGGGTCACCATGGAAAGCGACCAGGTCAGGACAATGAGAAAAAGGGCAAACCCCAGTCCGGAAACCAGGGGTGACCGTATCAGGCGCCGGAACCGCGGCTCAAAAAAAGAGATGGCATTGCCCATCCATATGATGGGGTGGGGCAGCCACCGGGGATCCCCCGCAAGGATATCCAGAATAAAGGCGGCAGCCACCACCTGCCAGGCAAGACCGAATCCAAATGTTTCAAACATGACCCAGGCCCTTTTTTATACTGTTGGCCAATGCCCCATTAATAGACCGGTCTTTCAGTGAAAACCGGACAAAGCGATGGGAAAGCCCTTCGAAATTGCTGCAGTCCCGGATGAGGATTTTATCATCCCCCACCCTGTCGCAGAATTCCGGCGCCGTCATCTTATCCAGCGTTGCCAGGACAAAATAAGTGGGCGCCTCAAACAGGCGGATGCCCGCCACCCCGCTAAGCGACTTTAAAAAGGCCGCTTTTTCCTCTTTAATATAGGCCCGGGTCTTTTGGTAAAAGGGCAGGATCTCATCGGGATGATTGAAAATATCCCGGATCACCTCCTGGGCCAGTGCGTTGACGCTCCAGGGCTGGTAATAGGCCATCACTTTCTCAATGAGAGGAACGGCCCCGCTGAGGAACCCCGTGCGCAGCCCCGGTATCCTGAAAATTTTGGACATGGAGGAGAGCACCACCAGGTTATCGATATCCGTATGGGATACAAGGGAAATCTCTTCGGCATCATCCACAAAGGGAAGATAGGACTCATCCGCCACAAAACAGGTGCCGGGGTGCCGCCGGATCAGCTTTTCAAGTTCCGGCTTGGGAATCAGGGCGCCTGTTGGGTTGTTGGGATTGCATATAAACACGATGTCCGCCTCCCCGGCGAGCCTGGACAATTCATCCATGTCCGGCTGGAAACCGGTGTCCGGACCTGCCATGAAGTGGCGGATTTCAATGCCGTGCATGGCACAACCGTCCCGGTAATCCGAGTAGGTGGGCCCGGCGATAAGCACCTTTTTAGCCCCCAGCGCCAGGGGCAGGGTATAAATAAAAAAGGTGGTGCCGTTGCCCGGAATCACATTTTCCGGTGCAATGCCGTGGTAGCGGGCAAAGCCCCGGGCCATGGACATGCCGTCGGGCTCGGGCAGGGCATGGATCGCCTCGATGTTTTCCCGGATCAGGCGATGAATCCTTTCCGGCGGTCCCAGGGGGTTTAAATTGGAACTCATGTCAATAATTTCGTCAACCGGGCATCCCAGACGATCTGCCAGTTTCTGTTTGTTTCCCCCGTGTCCTATGATCATGGTTGATTTCTTCCTGTTATCAAATCATTGCGATGCCGGCCACAAGAAAGAGCCAGGCTTCCATGACTTCGGTCATGGCCCCCAGCATGTCGCCGGTAATGCAGTTCATATTCTTTTTATAAAATTTTAAAACCAACACCAGGCCCAGTCCGAAGCCAATGTTCACGGCCAGGCCCTTATACCCCAAAAACAGGGAGAAAAACAGGGGAAGCAGGCAGAAGAAAAAATCCCCGAGCCCCAGCGGGCGGTCAAAGAGGTCCTTACCCGTTCCTTTTCCTTTTCTGCCGTAATCCAGGTATTTGATGCCGAATATCATGGACGCCCGGGCATAGGCCGGAACCACCAGGAAAATCCCCATGGCCTGTAAGGGGGCGGCACTGATTTTTACGGACCAGAGCCCGGCCAGTTTCAGGGCCAGTCCCAGGACCACGGCCACCAGTCCCATCATCCCGGTCCTGGAATCTTTCATGATTTCCAGGGCCCGCTCCCGCCCCCGGTGGGAAAACATCCCGTCCGCCGTATCCCCGAGTCCGTCCAGGTGAAAGGCACCGGTGACGCCCACCAGAAAGACAAGATCGACCAAAGCCGCCACAGGGAGTGCCCATAGTGCCGAGGCCATGAGGTCGGTGAGTACCAGCAGGGTGCCGATAGCCAGGCCCACCAGGGGGAAACAGCGGATCATGCCCACCGGGGAATAGGCCACATTTCTGCCCGCAGGAAGGATGGTAATAAAGGTGAGACAGGATTTAAAATCTTCAAAAATACCCTTGCGGCCGGTGGTGCTCATTGGTCCTGCCCCTCCCTTTTAACGGTTTGATAAAAAACACCCCTGTCCTGGGTGCGGGATATCACGCTCCCGCCCTGTGTGAGTCTGTCCAGCAGGGCCTGTACGTCTTCAGGTGCCGCCCCCAGCATATCCGAGAGATCGATGCAGGTGGATGGCCGGCGGCGGATGGTTTCCAGCACGGCACGTTCAAGTGCCTCACCAATCCTTCTTTCCCCGGTTTTGCCCGCCCGGGGCACCCGGGCGATAATGTCTACATTTTCCGGCCCCAGGTACTCCCGGATCTCTTCCAAGCGCTCCCGGCCGGCAGGCACTATAAAATCGCAGGTACCGGGCCGGTCCAGGGAATTGAGCTGAACCCGATCGGGCCCGATCTGCGAGACGGCCGCTTTAATCAATCCCAGCTCTTTTGGGGTATCGTTCACCCCGGGCAGGATAAATATCTCAAGGTGGACCCGGCCGGTAAATTCTTCTTTAAACGCAGTGATTCCCCGGACCATCTCCTCGGGTTTCAGGCCGGCACAGGGCCGGTTGATTTTCCTGAAAGCGGTCTGAGACACGGCATCCAACGAGGGCACCACCAGGTCCGCCCGGAAGAGTTCCCTGCGGACACCGGCATGGGCCAGCAGGGAGGCATTGGTCAGCACCGCCACCCGTATGCCGGGCCTTGTATCTTTGATATAATCAATGACCCGGCCCAGACAGCTGTTCAGGCAGGGTTCCCCGGCACCGGAAAAGGTAATATAGTCGGGATCCTCATTGTGGGCCCAATAATGATCCAGTTCCTGGCGCACCCGGTCAAAGGGCACCCATTCCTTCCGTTCCAGGGTCAGGTCCGTTGTTTTTCCACATTCGCAATAAACACAGTCCAGGCTGCAGACCTTGTGCACCACCAGGTCCACCCCCAGTGAAACACCCAGCCGCCTGGAGGCCACCGGCCCGAATAAATGCCTGTATTTCATCAGAATCCCCCTGTCCCAGACGCCCCGGACTTGGGTTTGATCTGAACCTCAATGCCGGCCACGGTGAGGATGACCCGGTCCGCAGCCCGGGCCACCCGCTGGTTGACCAGTCCGGCCATATCCCGGAACTGGCGGGCCAGGCTGTTTTCAGGTACAATCCCGTACCCCACTTCGTTGGAAACCAGATAGACCGGGCAGGGGCATTGCTCCAGGGAACGGCCCAGCAGATCCACGGCATCCATGATTCCGGCCTCGTCCCGCCCCTGGAAGAGCAGATTGGACGTCCACAAAGTCAGGCAGTCCACCAGAATCACGCTGGCACGGCCTCCGGCATCGGCAATAGCGTCATGGATATGCACCGGCTCCTCAACGGTCCGCCAGTCCGGCCCCCGCTCGGCCTGGTGCCGTTCCACCCGTTGTTCCATCTCCCGGTCCGTGGGCACAGAAGTGGCCAGGTAAATCTTATTGCCCCCGGCCAGCCGGTTGGCCGCATCCAGGGCATACCGGCTTTTACCGCTTCTGCAGCCGCCGATCACCAGGGTTATTCTTGATTTGTCTTCCCTCATATATTATGCTCCGCTAATATCTATTCAGGCTTAAAACCGGGGCAAGGATATATTATCCCCCCTGTGAAGCGCAACCTAAAAAAAACAGGATATTAGCCTGGCCCGATTTAACGAATGAAGATACAGGAGGCAGGTGTGATACGCCGGACCACCGCTACCGCGCTGGGGCTCAAGCCCATGACCCGCTCCATGTGCCGCAATTTTTTTGTTAAAATCAATACCGAATTCGACAGCCAGGAGGCCATCAGAGAGGCCATCTCCTGGTGGCAGGACGATAAAGAGAGGCTGAACCGCCTCTGGTGGGTGCTCAACTATTACTCCGAGCAGCTGGATCCGGACCGGGCGTTGCGGGCCTGTGTGGAAAAGCAGTTGAATTCCCTGGCCGGTGACGGCCAGTCATGTCCGGACTCCGACCCCGATGCCCGTTGACGCTATTTGATTTCCATCCCCATCTTAGGGGCCCCCGCCCCCCAGATATCCACCACCCTTTTATTGCCCGGGCATTCCAGAATTTTATACCGGGTGATATTGGCCAGGCCTGCCGTCACTTCTCCCAGTCGGCTGGCCTGGGTCCTGATGGTCTCCATGCCCGTTTCCCATATCCGGAATTCCGGATCCATGCTCATGAGTTCCGAATATCCCATAATGGCCTGGAGGGGCTGATTCATTTCATGACAGATGCCGCCGGCCATTTCAAGTGCTCCCTGGAGCCGCTCCTTTTTTACATTGTCCCTTTCCGCTTCCCTTTGCCGGGACATGTCCGTAAAAGAGGCCAGGATGGCCCGCCGGCCAAGGCGGGTTGTACCCGCGGAATTCAACTGCACATGAACCGGAAACCGGGAGCCGTCCCGCCGGACCAATTCCAGTTCATAGTCGGCTTTGCCCTTTGACGTGATCTCCTGAAAAATGGTTTTCCCGGCAAATTCAAAGGCCTCCGCCGCTCCGTAAATCATCTCCACACTTTGATCCAGAAAATCCGTTTCAGAATTGAAACCGAACATCCGGACCATTTCCCGGTTCACCCATTTGAATATCCGGTCCTCCACCAGGGCCATACCCAGGGGAAGTGCACGGGGAAGTGAGCCCCTGTCATGCATCCGGGCCTGCTGCCGCTCCAGGGCCAGGGAGAGGTATTGGGCAACGGCATCAAACCATTGCACATCCCCGAAGGGATGCGCCCCGTCTGCCCGGCCGCAGGCGGCAGGCGGCAGTTCCGCCGCCATGACACCGGCCGAACTGCCCCAGATCGCCAAGGACGAATTTATCCAGGTGTCTGGAAGACTCCCTGCCATGCCGGTGCCGGCGTTGAAAGGAATGAGCCCCCGGCGATAGACCACGTGCTGCCCCCCGTCCTGGTAAAGGGCAATATAAAATCCGGAGGCGCCGAGGCATTCCGCCATCGCCCCCTGGATGGTCCGGTAAAGGGTATTCAGGTCGCCGTCATCCAGCACGGCATGGTAAATTTCCAACAGGGCCGAGGCCTTTTTCGCCAACCGGTCCGGGGTGTCTCTTTTTTGGGATAAGGGCATCAAGACTCTTTAGGGGATGAGGAGCCCCATATGTCAAAGATGGTGGCATCGCCGGGATAGGATACGGTTTTATACCGGGTGATCCTGGAAAGGCGCCGGGTGATATTTCCAATGCGGTCGGCCTGGGCCTTGATCTGGGCCATGGCCTTGGGCGGCATATCTTCTGGGGTCTCAAACAGGGCCGTATAGCCCAGGAGGGTCTGCAGGGGCTGGTTGATCTCATGGCATACGGCACCGGCCATCTCAAGGACCCCCTGGAGCCGCTCCTTTTCCCTGCGGATTTCCCGTGCCGTTTCCAGCTGGGTCAGATCGGCAATGGTCACAATGGTCCTCTGCCTGTCCCTGCCTCCGGCGGTGTCAGCACCGGCAATGACCAGATGGGCCCGGAACCGGGTCCCGTCCCTGCGTACCAATTCATAATCGAAATCCGCCCGATCCTTGTTTTCCAGCTGGGAATGAATGATCCCCCCCACGGTTTCGTAATCCTGAGCTGAGGCATAAATTATTGCGGCGTTCTTATTGGTGAGATCCGATTTGGTATCATAGCCCAGCATCCTGACCATCTGGGTGTTCACCCAGGTAAAATTACGGTCCTCAACCAAACAAATACCCACAGGAGAAGATTCCAAAATGGTTTCCAGAACCCTCTGCTGTTCCTTGAGTTTCTCTTCGGCGTCCTTTCTTTCCATGGCCAAGGCAATGTGCCGGGCCACGATATTGAGCAGGGAAAGGTCGGCTTCCCCATAGGCATCGGCAGAATCAAAGCTCTGGATGGCCACGGCCCCGATCACCCGGTCTTTGATTATCAGGGGCGCCCCCAGCCAGATCTTGGCCACCGTCCCGATCACGGACAGCTGCCTTTTTCTGGCGAACTCAATGATGTCCCCTTCGTAAAAAATCATGGGTTCCCGGGCGTCGATCACCCGGCCGGTCAGGGATGCGGTCTCGCTGAAATTAAAAATTTCTTCTGGCATATCGTCCTTTTCATCTTCATAATAGGGGAAACTGATGGAATCCCTTTCCCTGTGGTGAAGGGCGATATAAAAATTTTTCGCATCCAAAATGTTTTCCAGGGCACTGTGGATCCTGGCATAGAATTCTTTAAGGTTACGGGTGTGGGAAAGGGCATGGGAAATCTCATAGAGGACGGCCAGGGTTCTAGCATCATCTCTGTTTTCCCTGGTCTCTGTGCTGGAACTGCCGTCTGCCAAATTCATCCCTCCCTTTTATGCCATCGTTTTTTTGGGTTTGATTTTTCCCCAGGAAAACGGTATGTGCCAGTATAGCAGGCACCCGTTTAAATTAGTAGAAAATTATTTGGAGTTAACTTTAAGTTGCCAAAGTCCCATGATGAAGTCCATTGAACAAACCTCACTTTTGTATGAAATCAGCGAGGCCTTAAGCCGGCACATGGATATGAAAAAATCCCTGTTTAAAGTGCTTACGGTACTCTCGGAATCCCTCAACCTCATCAGGGGAATCATCTTCCTGAAAAACTCTGAAACCGGGGAAATTCGCATTGAAATGGCCCACGGCATTTCAGAAGAAAAAACAAAGCAGATCAAATATCTTCCCGGGGAAGGCATCATCGGCCAGGTCATCCAGTCGGGAAAGCCCGCCGTGGTCCCCAGAATCAGCGAAGAGCCGCTGTTTCTGGATAAAACCCACTCCAGAAAACCCACCCAGGGAGTGGACTACTCGTTCATCTGCGTGCCCATTAAAAAAGAGAACCGGGTGGTGGGAGCCATTTCCGCGGACCGGCCCTACGAGGGGAAACGCGCCCTGGAAAACGGGGAAAAACTGCTTTCGGTGGTCGCGGCCATGGTCGCCCACCATGTCATCAACATCGAAACCATCCGGGTGGAAAAGGAACAGCTGAAAACCGAAAACCTCCGGCTCAAATCCGAGTTGGAAAACAAATACAGCTTCGCCAATATCATCGGCAATTCCAACAAGATGCGGGAGGTGCTCCAGATGATCGCCCAGGTGTCGTCTTCATCCGCCACGGTGTTGATCCGGGGTGAAAGCGGCACCGGCAAGGAACTGGTGGCCAACTCCATCCACTACAACTCCGAGCGGCACGACTACCCCTTCATTAAAATAAATTGCGCGGCCATCCCGGAAAACCTCATTGAAAGCGAATTGTTCGGCCATGAAAAAGGGGCGTTTACCGGGGCATCCCAGAAAAAAAAGGGAAAATTCGAACTGGCCAACAAGGGAACCATTTTCCTTGACGAGATTGGGAATATGGACCTGGCCGCCCAGGTCAAGCTGCTCAGGGTCCTCCAGGAAAAGGAGTTTGAAAGGGTAGGGGGATACAAGCCCATAAAGGCAGATGTCAGGATCGTTGCCGCCACCAACGCCAATCTGGAGGAAATGGTCAAGCAGGGCAAATTCCGGGACGACCTCTACTTCCGCCTTAATGTATTTCCCATTTATATTCCCTCCCTGCGCATGCGCAAAACCGACATCATCCTTCTGGCCGACCATTTCCTGGAAAAATACAGAAAAGAGCATAAAAAGGAAATCAAACGGATCACCACCCCGGCCATCGACATGATGATGGAATACCACTGGCCCGGCAATGTCCGGGAACTGGAAAACTGCATTGAGCGTGCCGTGATCCTATGCAACGAAGGGGCGGTCCACTCATACCACCTGCCGGCAACCCTCCAAACCGGCACCAAATCCAAGACCCTGCCCCTATCCCTGGAAGAGGCCGTCGCCGGCCTGGAAAAGGAAATTCTCATGGATTCCCTGAAAAATACCAAGGGCAACATCAAAAAGGCGGCCAAACTCATCAATATCACCGTGAGAAAGTTTTCCTACAAGGCCGCCAGGTACAACATCAATTACAAAGACTACAGGTGATGGCAAGTAAAACTTGACGCCGCCCGGGGATGGGATTAATTTGATTGGGTGATTACAACCGTTCATCTCCAAAGCACAAAGGCTGTGTCATGAAAAAGAATATCTTTGCTTTTTGTTTATCACTTCTGATCATCTATTCCTGCGACTCCGGCAGCATTCCGCCGGGCCGGTCCGAAGGCTCCCCTGCGTCACAGGCGGCCATGCAGCACACGGTTCAGGTGGAAGAGCAATACATCGCCAGAACCCATGCCGCCGTGGGCACCATCCGCCCTCTGACGGAAACGCGTATTGAATCTCAGGTCTCCGGCCAGGTCCTGAGTGTGGAAGTCGCCGTCTCAAGCCGGGTAAAGGCAGGGCAGGTCCTCGTCATTCTGGATAACCGGCAGCTCTCCGCACGGCTGGAACAGTCCAAAGAAGGGCTGGCCTATGCCAAAAAGGGCCTGAACCAGGCCAGGAAGGCCAGGGATGAAGCCAAAGCCGGCCTGGACCAGGCACACGCCGCCTATCTGAGGACAAAAACATTGTTTGATAAGGATGTGGTTCCCTCCCAGAAACTCGAGATCGACAGGGCCGGCTATCTCCAGGCCAAGGCCCGTCTGGAACGGGCCAAAGAGGGGGTGGGGGCCGCAGCCACCGGCGTCCGCAGGGCAGAGGAGGTCGTGCGGGAGGCCCGGATCGGAACGGAGTACGCCGAAATCCGCTCCCCATCGGACGGGGTGGTGGTGGAGCGCCTCATTGACCCCGGGGACCTGGCCGTCCCCGGAAAACCCCTGGTGGTTATCCAGACCAGCGGCGCCCTCCGCCTAGAAGCCCGGGTCAGGGAAGGCCTGATCTCTGAAATCATCCAGGGAAAAACCTATGATGTGGAAATCCAGACCATCGGCACTAAGGCCCGGGCCACCATTGAAGAAATTACCCCATATGCAGATCCAGACACCCGGACCTTTCTGGTAAAGGCCGCCCTTCCGGACACCCCCGGGATCTATCCGGGCATGTTCGGCCGTCTCCTCATCCCCGTGGAGAAGGAAGCCACCCTGCTCATCCCCGAAGCCGCCCTGACCCGGGTAGGCCAGCTGGAAATGGTGCATGTGAAACGCGCTGACAAGGGATTTGAATCGGTATACGTGAAAACCGGCCGCAGATTCGACGATAAGATAGAAATCCTCGCCGGTCTTACCCCCAAGGACACCATAGGATTTTAGCTGCCATGAATGACTCCGGATCCGGCATCCTCACCCGTATTGTCGAAACATTCCTTTCTTCCCAGCTTTCCGTCATTCTGATACTGGCCTCCCTATGCCTGGGAATATTTTCCGTGACCATCACCCCCAAGGAGGAAGAGCCCCAGATTGTGGTGCCCATGGCCGACATCCATGTCAGTGCCCCCGGGGCCACCCCCAGGGAAATAGAACAGCTGGTGGCCACCCCCCTGGAGCAGATTCTCTGGGAAATTGACGGAGTGGAGTACGTATACTCCATGGCGGCCAGGGGGGCGGCCATGGTCACGGTCCGATTTTTCGTAGGTGAAGACCGGGAAGACTCCATTTTAAAACTCCATAACAAGATTATGATGAGCCTGGAGCGGGTGCCCTCCATCGTGGAAAACTGGGTGGTCAAACCCGTTGAAATAGACGATGTCCCCATCGTCACCCTCACCCTTTACTCCGATACGGTATCGGACCACGAACTGCGGCGGGTGGGCGAAGAGATGGCCAACCGCCTCTCCCGGCTGGAAAACATTTCCCGTTCCGCCGTCATCGGCGGGCGCCCCAGAGAAATCCGGGTGGAGGCGGATCCGGAAAAGATGAAGGGCTTCAACGTCTCTTTCCAGGATATCAAAAAGGCGTTGGCCGGGGCTGATGCATCGGTTCAGGCCGGCACCTTTAACAAGGCCAACCAATCCGTTACCCTGACCTCCAGTTCCTTTCTATCCTCCGTGGATGAGGTAGGGGACCTGGTGATTTCAGGCCGGGGGGACCGGCCGGTTTATCTTTCAGACGTGGCAGAAATTATAGACGGCCCGGTTGAAGCCGAGTCTTATACCCGCATCGGTTTTTCCAACAGAATCAAAAGGGAAGCGCCCGGAAAAATGCCCGAGACCCACCCCGCGGTCACCCTGGCCTTTTCCAAGAAAAAAGGGACCAACGCGGTGACTGTGGCCGATAATATCCTCAGGGAAGTTGAAACCATGAAGGCGAAAATCATTCCCAGGGACATACGCATTGAAATCACCCGGAACACCGGGGCGACGGCGCGGTCCAAGGTCAATGAACTTCTGAGCTCCCTGGGGTTTGCCGTGCTCTCGGTGGTGGTGCTCCTGGCCGTTGCCCTGGGGTGGCGGGAGGCGGTGGTGGTGGCCCTGGCCGTGCCCATCTCCTTTTCCCTGGCCCTGTTTGTCAATTTCGTTTTCGGGTACACCATCAACCGGGTCACCCTATTTGCCCTTATCCTCTCTTTGGGGCTTGTGGTGGACGATCCCATCACCAATGTAGACAATATCCAGCGCCATATCCGCATGGGCCTTCAGTCTCCGTTCAGGGCCACCCTGGATGGGGTGCAGGAGGTGCTGCCCCCGGTGATCATGTCCACCGTGGCCATTATCGTCTGTTTTACCCCGCTGTTTTTCATCACCGGAATGATGGGCCCTTACATGGCCCCCATGGCCGTGAACGTCCCCCTCACCGTCACTTTTTCCACGGTGGCAGCACTGACCATTGTCCCCTGGGTCTCCTACCATCTATTAAAAAACAGAAAATTTTCCAAGGGAAAGGAAACCAAATCCGCCGGCACGGGTGCCCGGTTATACCGGGCCGTTCTCACCCCCTTCCTGGACAGGGGCTGGCTGCGGATCCTTCTGGCCCTGGCCATTGTTCTCATGCTGGCAGGGGCCTGTGCTCTGGCCGTTTTCCGCCAGGTCCCGTTAAAGCTGCTCCCCTTTGACAATAAAAACGAATTCCAGATCGTCATCGACCTGCCCGAAGGCAGCGCCCTGGAACAGACCGACCGGGTGGTCCGTGAGTTTGAACATTATCTGAAAACCGTCAACGAGGTCACCAATTTCGTCTCCTATACGGGCATTGCCTCCCCCATGGACTTCAACGGAATGGTCCGCCACTATTTCATCCGAAAGGGCAGTCACCTGGCAGACATCCGGGTGAACCTGGCGCCCAAAGAGGAGCGGCAGCAGCAGAGCCATGCCATTCTGCTCCGCCTGCGAAAGGATCTTGAGGCCATTGCCAAAAAAGCCGGAGCCGACATCCAGCTGGTTGAAGTGCCGCCGGGGCCGCCGGTACTCTCCACCCTCACGGCGGAAATCTACGGATCCTACGATACCCCCTACAAAGACCTTATCGCAGCGGCCCGGACCGTCAAAAGGGTAATGGAAGAGGAGCCCTTTGTCACCGACATCCAGGTCATGACCGAAGATCCCAGCCCCAGGACGGACATCATCGTGGACCGGGAAAAGGCTGCCCTCCACGGCATTGATACCAAAACCATCCTGGATACCCTGAAGACAGCTGTGGGCGGCGCCGCCCCTGCCAGCCTTCACCTGGAACGGGAACGCCACCCCCTGTGGATCAAAGTGATCCTGCCACGGGAGACCCGATCGGATCGGGTCTCCATTTCCAACATTCCCCTCCGATCGGCATCCGGGGCACTGATCCCCCTTGGGGAGCTGGCAAAAATCCGGGAAACCCAAAACCAGCCCCCCATCTACCATAAAAACATGGAACCCGTGGTCTACGTCACCGGGGAAATGGCCGGCCGGGCGCCGGGAGAGGCCGTACTGGACATGATGTCCACCCTCAAGGAGATCCCCTTTGACGAAGGCATCCGCATCCAGTGGGCCGGGGAAGGGGAGTGGAAAATCACCCTGAGGGTATTCAGGGACATGGGCCTGGCATTCGCCGCCGCTCTTCTGGGAATTTATTTCATCCTGGTGGTGAACACCGGCTCCTATCTCATGCCCATGCTCATCATGATGGCCATTCCTTTAACCGTTCTGGGCATCATGCCGGGATTCTTCATCCTCAACCTTTTTACGGCGCCCGTGGGGGGATTTTCCAACCCCGTATTTTTCACGGCCACCTCCATGATCGGAATGATCGCCCTGGGCGGCATCGTCATCCGAAATTCCCTGGTGCTCATTGAATTTATCCAGGATGCCGTCCACAGGGGCTCGCCCTTTAAGCAGGCCATTCTGGATTCCGGTGTTGTCCGGATGCGGCCCATCGTGCTCACGGCCCTGACCACGGCCATCGGCGCCTTTCCCATCACCCTGGATCCGGTCTTCTCAGGGCTGGCCTGGGCGCTGATATTCGGGCTTTTCGCCTCCACCCTTTTTACCCTGGTGGTGATCCCGGTGTTCTACTTTGCCGTCTACCGCAACCATCATAACCCGTCATCGGAAAAAGCGAGGTAAACCCAATGAAAATGGAAGACTGCATCCGGGCCATTGCCGGATTTTTTATCCTCCTCAGCCTGGCCCTGGGCTGGCTGGTATCGCCTTATTGGTACCTTTTTACCGCCTTTGTGGGCCTTAATCTCTTCCAATCCGCATTCACCGGCATCTGCCCCGTTGAGAATATTCTGGAAAAGGTATTCAAGGTACCCAGGGGATAGTTTCCTTGACAAATTCCATGTCTTGGTTTTACACTTGGGGTATCATTCCGAACGAATCAACACAACAACGGGAAAATAAACCCCTGGAGCAGATATGAACGAAACCTCCCTGGTGTTTAAACCGGAAGACCCTGACGATTCGCCGTCTTTGCCGGCAAAAAAAAACTGGAAAATCCTTATTGCGGATGATGAACCCGAGGTACACACCGCAACCAGGCTGGTGCTGGACGATTTTGAATTTGAAGGGGCAGGCCTGGAATTCCTCTCAGCCTATTCCGGCAAAGAAGCGGTGCAGCTCATGGAAATTCATGATGATGTGGCTGTGATTCTCCTGGACGTGGTCATGGAGAACCAGCATGCCGGCCTGGAAGTGGCCAGGGAGGTCAGGGAAAAACTGAAAAACAGGCTGGTGAGAATCATCCTGCGCACCGGCCAGCCCGGCCAGGCTCCGGAACGCAAGGTCATTGTGGAATACGATATCAATGACTACAAACAGAAAACGGATCTAACAGCCCAGCGCCTGTTTACAGCCATCTACACGGCCATCCGCTCCTTCAGGGATATACAGGCCATTGAAAAAAACCGCACAGGCCTGCGGTACATCATCGAAGCCTCCGGCGACCTGTTCAAACAGCAATCCATCAAAAAACTGGCCCAGGGGGTGCTCACCCAGATCTCCGCCCTGTTCAGCCTCCAGGATTCCCTTTACATCCGCAACGAAGGGTTCACCATGGCCCAGGGTCCCGAAGGGGAGTGCGAATTCATCGCCGCGACCGGGAAATATACAGGGGAGCGTGAAGAAAATGAATGCATGGCGTTGGACCCGGAGGTAGAAGAACAGTTCAGAGCGGTCATCAAAAACCGTCAAAGTGCCTATTTCGGCAATAACTTTGTGGGCTATTTCCCCACCCAGAAAAAAAAGCACCATATTCTCTACCTGGAAGGGTGCGGCAAGGAAAGGGATTCGGAATACGGAGACCTGCTTAATATTTTCACCAAAAACGTGGGAGTGGCCTTTGACAATCGATATCTGAACCAGGAAATCCAGGAGACCCAGCAGGAGATCATCCACCTGCTGGGAGAAATTGTGGAAAGCCGGTCCAAGGAAACCGCCTACCATGTCATCCGGGTGGCGGAGTACATCGGCCTTTTGGGAAAAGCGGCCGGATACCCGGCCGAAGAAATCGATTTAATCAAAGCCGCCTCCCCCATGCACGATGTGGGGAAAATGGCCATCCCTGACGCCATCCTCCTCAAGCCGGCCAAACTCACGACAGAAGAATTTAATATCATGAAAACCCATACGGATATCGGGTATAAAATCCTCTCCGCCTCGAAGCGGCGGTTGTTGAAAATGGCCGCAGACATCGCCTATACCCACCACGAACGCTGGGACGGCACCGGCTACCCCCGGGGGCTCAAAGGGGTAAAAATTCCCCTGGCCGGCCGCCTGACCTGCCTGGCAGATATTTTCGACGCCCTGGCCAGCAAACGGGTGTACAAGGATGCCTGGCCCATTGAAAAAGTCTTCAACCTGCTCAGGGAAGAGCGGGGCAGGATATTCGATCCCCATTTAGTGGATACGGCCCTGGGGCATAAATCGGAAATCCTTAAAATCCGGGCCGCCTACATGGATGAACCGGCGGCCTGAAGAGAAAACCCCGGGGACAGCCCGAAGTCGGCCTCTCCCCCAGGGGTCCAATGCACATACAAAGGGATCTCACGACCGGAACAGACCATACGGACATGGGACGCCAGGGCCAGCACCCGGGCATGGGATACCGGCGGAAAATCCGACTGAATTAACAGCCCCGACACATAGACATGGTGAAAATCAATTCGGGCCGTCCTGAGGGCATGGGCCATATCGGCTGCAATACCACCATCATCATTGACACCGGACAACAGGACCATATTGCCGTATACCGGAATCCCCCGGGCCAGCAGCGCTTTCCCCAAGTCCTTATGGGCCTGGGTGACCTGGGATGGAACCAGCCACCAGGACTCGATTTCCACCCGGCGGGGCCGGGCAGGGTCAAACGATGCCAGGTCAGCGATCCGGCTGACATGGTCAAAGGTGAACTCCCCGGGAACTTCCTGAAAGGCCTGCCACCGGATCCGGATGCACAAGGGGCGGTCCCCGAACACCGCCAGGTCCCGGACAAATCCGGATATCCGGTTTAGATCGCCATCAATGTCCGCCCCCGGCACCCGCAAAAGGATATCTGTAATTTTTTCGTCATCAGCCAGATCATTCAGCGCCGCTTCTGTAAAGGAGAGATCCGTTTCCAGCCGGGTGGGATGCAGCCGTCGGGTACCGTGGTTCCCCGGGGAATTTGGCCCCATCAAATCCGGGGATTCAAAACAGTTGGCAGTGATGGATTTGACAACAGAATCGTCCGGGGCGGCGGGCCTGCCGGCATCGGCCGGCAGTTCATGGGATCCGATAAACAGATTTGGGTCGCCCATGTCAATGAGGCATTTTGCATCCAGGGTACCGCCCGGGTTCTCTCTGATATCCGGGAACTGCCCGCCCTGTTGAACCATGTCTCTGAAATAGGCCCGGGTATAGGGGGTACGGATCCATATATGGTCCGGGTCTGTCTCATGGGGGGCCACGGCCCAGCCGCTGGTGTGCCATTCCATTTTGCCCAGCGGGGTGGCCGTGCAGAGCTTGGGCACGGCCCGGTCTGAAAATTGGGTCCGAAGCTGTGCATAGGCGGCCATGGACTGACCAATGGGACTCCAATACTTTTGGGTGCCGTGGATGGGGTGGCAGGGGGTAAAGATATAATAGATCTCGGCACCGGCATGGCGAAGCAGGGTAAAGAGCCGGCCCAGGACCTCACCGGTGTCGTTGATCCCCTTTAAGAACGGTGTCTGGACATAGACCGGGATTCCCGATGACGTCAGTTCGGAGATGATGTCAAGGCAGGGCACCGACACCTCGTCCGGATGGACCATATGCACCCCCACCTCAATGGCCTTGCCCCGCTTCCGGGCGGCATCCTGCCACGCCTTGAGCCGGTGAATAAGGGACCGGCCGTGGTGGAGAAAGAGATGGGGGTAATAGGCCAGGGACCGGGTGGCGATTCTCATGGTCTCCACATGGGGGACATCAAGCAGGCCGGATACGGCGGCCTCAAGATTCCTCAGGTTGAGCAGGGGTTCGCCTCCGGTAATGAGGATCTCTTTTATGTCAGGGTTTTCCCCCACCCGGGAAACAGCCGCGGCCACATCCTTTGGGTCCGGTGATTTTTCCTTTCTCAGGCTTTTGTGCTTGCGGAAACAGAACCGGCAGTAGACCGGACAGCGCATGTCAAGAAGGAAGATGGCCCGGTTCCGGTACATCTGCTCCATGAGTCCCTGCTTAAAATGGCCGTCAAAGGTCAGGGTATGTCCTTCCGCACCCAGCTCATCGGTAAAAGGGAGGTATTGGGCGGCAACGGCTTCTGATACCAGGGACTGGCGGATCACATGCCGTGAAAGCCGCACCGGATACTGGTCCAATACCGCCTGCATGGCACCCCGATTCTCAACAGGAAACCCCGAAGCATTTTCCAATGTTTCGGTCTCTTTTACGGTGAGCAGGGACTGGCTGGGATCATCAGCCTCCAGAATATGGTACAAAAACATCACGGGCAGGCACATTCCATTGACCATGACCTGGGCAGACCGGCCTGCGGAAACCGCCGCCTGAATCTGCTTTCCCACGGCAATGAAAAATCCGGCCGGATCGCCGGCATATCCGGCAAGGGTTAGAAGGCCGTCAAACCGCTGATCCGGTACCATTTCCTTAAAGTGCTGGCCCCATGCCCCTCCCATGAGGGCAGGGGTGCCGTAAACCGCCAGGAACTCCCGTGCCGCTCCGGCCAGGTGCCCTGTATTTTCCGGTAAAAAAAGTCCTCCCGCCACCTTATTCATCTGCCTTGCCAATGCTTGTCCTTTCAGCCCTGTTATCCGCCATTACTAAAATTTGGAAGACTACTCCAAATAGTTTAAAATTTCATCTTTTTTTTGCAAAGAGACGCCCGGGACTCAGGCCCTGCCGGTTGGGAAACGCTGGTGGCGCCGACAATTATTTGGGGGTAACAATGACGATCAGGGACTTGGCAATACCGCCGATCCCGCGCAGGGCATGGGGAATGCTGGAATCAAAATAAAGGCTGTCACCCTTTTTCAGGTGGTGGACCTGGTCAGCGGTTCTGAACTCCACGATGCCGTCCAGAATAAAATGGAATTCTTCGCCCTTGTGGTCGTTGAACAGGAGGTCTTTTTCCTCCCTGGGCTCGATTTCCACCACAAAGGGCTCCATCTGTTTGCCCACCATGGGATAGGCCAGGGACTCCCATTTGTAACCGATGCGGTTTTCGTTTTTATGGTGGAAGAGTTTTTTTACACCATACCGGTCTTTTTTCCGGACCACCACGATACGGTCGTCCATGTTCTGGTCCTGGAAAAAATGAGAAATCTTCACCCCCAGGGCCGTGGAAATCTTTATCAGGGTGGCGATGGGCGGTGCGGCAATATTGTTTTCAATCTGTGACAGCAGCGGCTTTGACAGGCCGGTGAGATCTGAGACTTCCTGAAGGGTTAACGCCCTGTGTTTTCTGAGATTCCGGATTTTATTGCCCAGGTTCAGGGCAGCCACTTCTTCCTTGACCTTGGTTTCCATCTGGGGGGGGGACATCAGTCAGCCTCTTGTATTAATTTTTAATCACATTTAAAAAATTAAAAAAAAGTTTAGCACGATGAAACTTTCAGATCAAGGCATAGGAGAAACCATCCGTCAAAAGCCATAGATTTTGTCGGTTGAATGCTACTGAATGGCGGACCCGGCAAGCTTATTGTGGGCCTGGATCTGCTGGGAATATCTTTCCGCCAAAAGATGGAACCCCAGCAAATTCTTTTTACTCACCGGTTTACCGGCGCTGGGCGTCTGTTTCAGCGGATTTACCGGCCGCCCGTTTTTCCGCATGCGGAAGCAGAGGTGGTATCCCGTGGCCAAACCGGTTTTCCCCACATAGCCGATGACTTCGCCCTGAACCACTTTTCTGCCCTTTTTCATGCCCCTGGCATATTTATTCATATGGAAATAGGAGGTTTCATACCCTGAAAAATGGCGGAGAGTAATTTGGCGGCCGGTGGTTTTATTGTAGTAGATGCTGGTGATCACCCCATCGGCCACGGCTTTGATGGGGGTGTTTTTGGGGGCCGCATAATCCACCCCGGGGTGGGCCCTGTACTTTTTCAGAATAGGGTGATAGCGACGGGTTGAAAACGCAGAGGAAATCCGGGAGTAATTAAGAGGGGCCTTTAAAAAGGCTTTTTCAAGGGAACCTCCGGTTTCGTCGTAGTATCTTTTCCGGCCGGATTCATCCTCATGGAGAAAGGCCTTGTAAACGGTGCCCTGGTTGGTAAAGAAGGCGGCCTTGATATCGGCGTATCCGCAGAATTTTCCCTCCCTGAACCGCTTTTCCACCAGGGCCTCAAATCGGTCACCGGGCTTGATATCCCGGATAAAGTCGATATCCCAGGCAAAAATGTCGGCCAGCCGCCAGGTCAGGGTATTGCGTTCCCCGGCCCGCTGAACGGCTTCAGCCAGTGAGGTGCGGATTTCCACCGCCACCACTTCGGGTTTAAGATCGTATTTGATGGGTGATTTCGAAACGGCATAACCGGCTTTGGTTTTCTCGATCACCAGGCAGTCCCGGGCGTTTATTTCATATTCAAAGGAAACAAATTGTTTATCATCCAGATAAATTTTATAGGGCCGGCCCTGGCGGATACGTGTCAGGGGGAACACGTCCCTGGCCTGTTTTTCAAGGGACAGAATGGTCTTCAGGGGCAGGTAATCATTAAGAAGAGAGGAGGCCGTGGCGCCCCGCTGCACCTTCCCGGAAACGCGTTCCAGGGCGGCTGCGGAACCGGCCGATAAAAAAATTACAACAATAAATACAATTATAGCCTGTATTAACCTGAAGGTACTGCCTGATCTCATATATCCCTTATTAACTGTCTTATTCAACTTCAACCCAATTCAACTCAACCTGGCATGTGCAGGCCAATCCGAGGCAAAATAATAAACCCGGCCGCAATAGTAAAGTATTTTTACGCAAAAAGGGCCGGAAAACGAATTTTCCGGCCCTTTCCGGGTTAATTGATCCGGCCTGCAGAATTATTTATCTGCGTCGGCCATCATCTTGAGCATGGTGTATTTATCGTTCACTTCATCTTCGATCTTGGCTCTGAGCCTCTTGGATTCCTCGGGAAAACTCTTTTCAAGGGCTGCAAAACGAACCTCGCCGCCCAGGAACTCCTGGAGGGTGCCGTCCGGCGCCTTGTAATCCAGGGTGAAAGGATTCTTTCCGTCCTTGATCAACTGGGGATTAAAGCGGTACATGGGCCAGTAACCGGATTCAACGGCCAGCTTGGCTTCCAGCTGGGATTTTCCCATGCCTTTCTTAATGCCCTGGTTGATGCAGGGAGCGTAGGCAATAACCAGTGAGGGTCCGGGATAGGCTTCCGCTTCCAGAATGGCCTTCAGAGCCTGATTCTTGTTGGCGCCCATGGAGATCTGCGCCACGTAGACATAGCCGTAGCTCATCATCATCCGCCCCATATCCTTTTTGCCGATCTTTTTGCCGGTGGCGGCATATTTGGCAATGGCACCGGTGGGAGTGGCCTTGGAGGACTGGCCGCCGGTGTTGGAGTAGACCTCGGTATCCATGATCAGGATATTGATGTCATCACCGGATGCCAGGACATGGTCCACGCCGCCGAAGCCGATATCATAGCCCCATCCGTCGCCGCCGAAGATCCAGTGGGATTTTTTCACGAACAGGTCGCGGTCGGCATAAATTTCCTTGAGCATTCCCCCTTTTTCATCCTTGAGCAGGGATTTCAGGGCATCGCCATACTTTTTGGATTCTGCCGCATCGTCCTTGCCGGCCAGCCAGCCGTCCATGGCCGCTTTCACCTCGTCGGAGACACCGGCGTCAATGGCATTCTGCATGGCGGCGGCCAGGGTCTTCCGTCTGGAATTGGTGGCCAGCATCATGCCGTACCCGTATTCAGCCGCATCCTCAAACAGGGAAGAGGCCCAGGCCGGACCTTCGCCGTCGGCATTGGTGCAATAGGGTGTGGAGGGGGCGGAGCCGCCCCAGATGGAAGAACAGCCCGTTGCGTTGGCAACGGTCATTCTTTCGCCGAAGAGCTGGGTGATCAGCTTCACATAGGGGGTCTCGCCGCAGCCGGAGCAGGCGCCGGAGAACTCCAGCAGGGGCTTCCACAGCTGGCTGCCCTTGAGGGTTTCCCGTTTAAGTACATCGGTCTTAAAGGGCACGGAGAGGGAGAACTTATGGTTCACCGCTTCTGCCTCCACCTGGGTGGCCAGTGGTTTCATCACAAGGGCAGGCGTCTTGGCCGGGCAGATGTCGGCGCAGTTGCCGCAGCCCTGGCAGTCCAGGGGATTAACCTGCATTCTGAACTTGAACTGGTCCATGCCTTTGCCCTTGCCCTTTTCAGTAATAAAGGTTGCGGGAGCACCGGCCAGTTCCTCCTCGGTGGCCACAATGGGAATGATGGCCGCATGGGGGCAGACAAATGAGCACTGGTTGCACTGGATGCAGTTTTCAGGGATCCATTCGGGGACGTTGATGGCCACGCCCCGTTTTTCATACTGGGCGCTGCCGTTTTCAAAGACACCGTCCACGGAGAATGCGGAGACCGGGAGGTCGTCGCCGCCCTGGGCGTTGATCTTGCGCATGACGTTATCGACAAAGGGAGTGGCGGATTCTACCTCAACAGGCTCGGAAACGGCACCGCTCCAGGAATCGGGCACATCGACTTTGACCAGTTTGTCCAGGGTCTTGTCAACGGCTTCGATGTTCATGTTGACGATGGCTTCGCCTTTTTTGCCGAACTTCATTTTGATGTCTTCTTTGAGCAGGGCGATGGCTTTTTCAACATCCAGCACATTGGCCAGGTTGAAGAAGCAGGTCTGCATGATCATGTTGATCCGGTTGCCCAAGCCCACTTCACCGGCAATCTTCACGGCATCAATATTGTAGAAATTCAGTTTTTTATCGCAGATGGTCTTGCGCACATCGCCCGGAATGTTCTTTTCCAGGTCCGCAATGGTGGCCCACTCGGAGTTAAGCAGGAAGGTGCCGCCCTCCTTGATGCCCTTGAGCACATCGTAAAGCTCCACGTAGTTTGACTTGTGGACGGCAACAAAATCCGGATTCTCGATCAGGTAGGTGGATTTGATCTTTACATCACCGAACCGCAGATGGGATACGGTGAGGCCGCCGGACTTCTTGGAGTCATAGGCGAAATAACCCTGGGCATACTTGTCGGTATTGTCGCCGATGATCTTGATGGCGGACTGGTTTGCGCCGACAGTACCGTCGGAACCCAGGCCCCAGAACTTGGCGGCGATGGTGCCGGCGGGGGCGGGATCAAAACCGGTGGTCACGTCCAGGGAGGTGTGGGTAACATCATCGACAATGCCCACGGTGAAGTGGTTTTTCGGGGCAATGGCCTTCATGTTGTCATAAACCGCTTTGACCATTGAGGGGTTGAACTCCTTGGAGGAGAGGCCGTAGCGGCCGCCCACGATCTGGGGGCCTTCGCCGTATTCCATGAAAGCGGTACAGACGTCCTGGTACAGGGGTTCGCCAATGGCGCCGGGCTCCTTGGTCCGGTCGAGGACGGTGACGGTTTCCACGGTGGCGGGAACGGTCTGGAGGAAGGCTTCGGTATCAAAGGGGCGGTAGAGCCGGACCTTGATGAGGCCGAGGCGTTCGCCTTCTGTGTTCAGCTTTTCAATGGATTCTTCAATGGCTTCGCAGCCAGACCCCATGGCCACGATGACCCGGTCGGCTTCGGGATCGCCCACATAGTCGAAGGGTTTGTAATTGCGGCCGGTGAGTTCCCCCACCTTTTTCATGTACTTTTTAACAATGGAGGGCACTTCCAGATAATACTTATTGGCAGCCTCACGGCCCTGGAAATATATGTCCGGATTCTGGGCGGTGCCGCGGGTGTCCGGATGTTCGGGGTTCAACGCCCTGTCTTTAAATTCCCTGTAGGCCTCATAGTTGAACAGTTTGGCCATGTCTTCATATTCGATCATTTCAATCTTCTGGATCTCGTGGGAGGTCCTGAAGCCGTCATAGAAATGCAGGAAGGGCACCCGGGCTTCCACGGTGGCCAGATGGGCGACCAGGGCAAGGTCCTGGGCTTCCTGGACGGAAGAAGAGGCCAGCATGGCAAAACCGGTCTGGCGGGCGGCCATCACGTCCTGGTGATCACCGAAAATGGAGAGGGCGTGGGCGGAAATGGAGCGGGCGGTAACATGAAACACACTGGGGAGCAGTTCGCCGGATATCTTATACATATTGGGGATCTTGAGCAGAAGTCCCTGGGATGCGGTAAAGGTGGAGGTCATAGCTCCGGCGACAAGGGCGCCGTGGACCGCACCGGCCGCACCGGCCTCGGACTGCATCTGCTTGATATCAACGACCTGACCGAAAATATTCTTTCTACCCTTGGCGGCCCAGGAGTCGGCAATCTCGCCAAGGGGGCTTGAAGGGGTGATCGGATATATGGCGGACACCTCGCTCATGGCATAAGCCACGTGGGTCGCCGCAGTATTTCCGTCAATGGTCTGCATTCTTTTTTTCATAGTGTTCACCTCTCGTAAAATAATGAGAACGACATTAATCCCAATATAACCCGCCACATATACAACATATCGCAGGACTTGTAAACATGGCGAAAAAACAAGCATTTGTTTATGAATAGAGCAAACTAAATAAATTAAATTTATTTAATAAATAAGCAATCTATTGTTTAAAAACAAAATCCCTGTATCACATAATCCGCCCCCAAGGTCAAGATGAAAAATAATAAATAAAATCCTTGAGAACCATTTGCAAATGTGGCATATGCCTCTGTCGTATTTGTTGTAAATACAGACAATTAGGTTGTTACCCAAGTAGCAACACTTATAAAAACCAGACCCAAAAAACGGAGTTGAATTGTGCCTGTTTTAAGACCTAACC
Source organism: Desulfobacter sp. (assembly GCA_028768525.1). Classification (NCBI taxonomy): domain Bacteria; kingdom Pseudomonadati; phylum Thermodesulfobacteriota; class Desulfobacteria; order Desulfobacterales; family Desulfobacteraceae; genus Desulfobacter; species Desulfobacter sp. The sequence continues at coordinate 3,077,992 of CP054837.1, forward strand.
TGCGGCTGATATTGGCCGCATTTCTCATATGCCTGGCGGCCCCGGCCGCCTTGTTTGCTGCAGATCCGGCCGTGGCGGCCGCCAATGCAGAAAGATTCGGGGTGATGACCCTGGTGCCCCCCCTGGTGGCCATTTCCCTGGCCTTCATTTCCAGAAACGTGGTGATCTCCCTGTTCATGGGGATTTTTTCGGGAACCTTTATGCTTTCCCTGAAAGGCGTTGATATATTCAACGCCGTGGTGGGCGGTTTTTCCATGCTCACCGGCAACATCATCTCTTCCCTGGCCGATTCCTGGAACGCCGGCATCGTACTCCAGTGCCTGACCATCGGCGGCCTGATCGCCGTGGTGTCAAAAATGGGCGGCACCAAGGCCATTGCCGAAGCCCTGGCCAAACGGGCCAAAACCGCCGTCTCCACCCAGCTGGTCACCTGGGTCATGGGCCTGCTCATCTTCTTTGACGATTATGCCAACTCCCTCACCGTGGGCCCTATCATGCGGCCGGTAACGGACAAGATGAAAATCTCCCGGGAAAAATTATCCTTTATTATAGACGCCACCGCCGCCCCCATCGCCGGTATTGCCCTGATTTCCACCTGGGTCGCCTATGAAGTCGGGCTCATCAAGGACGGGCTGGCAGGTGTCGGCATTGACGCCAACGCCTACGGTGTGTTCGTCGAGACCATCCCCTACAGATTTTACAATATTTTTATATTGTTTTTCATTGTCGTGACCGCCGTGGCCCTGAAAGAATTCGGCCCCATGCTCAAAGCGGAACAGCGGGCCAGGAAAACCGGTGATGTGGCCGCCCCCGGTTCCAACCTTTCGGCCTCCCATGACATGAAAGCCATGGAGCCGGATGAGAATATTAAACTCTGCGTCTGGAACGCCATCATCCCCATTTCCACGCTCATCGTCGGATCATTCCTGGGATTCTATCTCAACGGCAAGGGTGCTATCATGGGCGGAGAAGACAAGGCGCTCATCGCCCTGCTCAACGATTCCCCTTTTTCATTCACGGCCATGCGGGAAGCCTTCGGTGCCTCGGACGCCTCCATCGTACTCTTCCAGGCCGCCCTCTTTGCCGGGGTGGTGGCCATCCTCATGGGGGTTGTCAGAAAACTCTTCACCTTTGAAGAGGCAGTGGGCCACTGGGTACAGGGGGTAAAATCCCTGATCATCACCGGCGTCATCCTGCTTTTGGCCTGGTCGTTGAGCTCTGTAATTAAGGAACTTGGCACCGCCGCATTCCTTATCCAGGTGCTCTCGGATAAGATTCCGACCTTTATCCTGCCCTCCATCATCTTTATTCTGGGGTCCTTTATTTCTTTTGCCACGGGCACCTCATACGGCACCATGGGCATTCTCATGCCCCTGGCCATTCCCCTGGCGTATTCAATTTCCCCGGATTATGGATATCTGCTTATGAATGTTGGGGCCGTCCTCACCGGCGCTATTTTCGGCGACCACTGCTCGCCCATCTCGGATACCACCATCCTCTCCTCCATGGGGGCGTCCTGTGACCATATCGACCATGTAAAAACTCAGATCGTTTACGCCTTGAGCGTGGGCGCACTGACAATCATATTTGGATATATCCCGGTGGGACTTGGACTGCCGGTCTATTTCGTATTGCCCCTGGGCCTTGCGGCTGTGGCCGCAACCGTCCACCTTGCCGGCAAAAAAATAGACCAGATATAATCTATATATAATCTAAGATAGTAAAAGCTCAGGCCGGTTCACGGAACATGAACCGGCCTGAGCAATTTTAATGAAACACTTATTTTTTTTTGTAAGTTTTCTTCACTTTAAAAAAATCCCACACCGCCCAGGGAATCAAAACCCCGCTGAGCACCTTGTTAAACAAGGCATGTTTCTGCATCTCCGGATCCGTGGTAATCCATCCGTCCCAGAAACACCAGAGGCCGAACCCCATTAACAGGGCCGTAAACACATAGGGGCTCATCTGCGGCGGCCTGGGCGTCTTTTTGTTTTTTTCTTCTGTCATTTCCTTTCCCCCTGAAATTCTCTCCTGAACTAAAGTTTCATAAAATTTATTGAGAATTCCAGTAAACCACAAATTTTTATTCAATGCCACAAGATTTCCTAAGCAGATAATGTATGGTATCTTGAAAACTTAACCTACCTAAGGTATGGTCAGCCAACCGGTGTATCATCCGGATATAATAGACTGACGGATTAAGACAAATGCCATGAGATTTTTTCCCATTAAAATTGCCATTCTCTGCCTCCTGCTCACCCCGGTATTTTACATTGTCACCCTCGCCGGCTGCGACCATGCGCTGGAAAAAAGCTACACCCGGAAAATCCAGAATATATTTATAGGAAATGCCGATGACCTGCTTAACGGAAGAATGCCCCTGGAAGAGCAGGTTGCCAAAAACATCCAAAATTTTCTGGATCAAGATTTCCTTACTGCCAGAGCCGGCCTCAACCTGGATATCCGTATCATCACAGCCAAAGGCAAAATTATCTATCCCATATACATTGGTACGGACTTTCCCGCTGCATCTCCGGCCGTCCAGTACGATGCCCAGCTCATTGCCGACAAAAACCTAAAAATCCTAAACGAAGATCTCCAGGTCAAAATCAGCCTCAACCTGGACCACGGTGCCCTCATCGCCAACATCATACTGGCCTTTTATTCCACCCTTTCCCTCTCCCTGTTTTTCATCTTTTACAAAAGAGGGGCCAGAAAAGCCCTTCATGCCAGAAAAACACAGGACGCCCTGATCAGCGACCTGAAAAAAGAAGAAAAACACCATGAAAAAATCCTCAAAGACCTAAGTGAAGAACGCCAGGGCTTATTTAAGAATATCAGTGAACTTAATAAGAAATACCAAAAATCCCAAAAAAAGGCCAAAATCAATGAAGAAGAAATGTTCAAGGAAATCCTCTCCCTGGAAGACCAGCTCAACTCCTTTATTATGATGAAAAAGGAAAAAGATGAAGAAATCACTGAACTGAAAACCACATTAGAAAAATACGAACGCCGCAAAAGCGGCAAATCCAAACGTAATGAATTTGAGTTTCTTTCCAAGCGTTTAACCGCCCTTTATAAAAATGTAAATATGAACCGCAAAGCCCTGACCGGATTCATCGGCCTTACCGACGAACAACAGATCAAGGCAGAAGAAACCATCCACCACCTGGACCGAGATCCGGATTCAGTCATTATTAAGCGAAAGGTGTTTTCAGGTAAAAAGCATAAAAGCACCTGCTTTGAAGTCCTTTTCGCATACAATGGCCGACTCTATTTTAAAAAGGAAAAGAACCGGACCGAAGTCGTGGTCATCGGCACTAAAAACACCCAGAATAAGGATATGGAGTTTCTCCAAAATTTATAATGTATACCCAGTTTTTCGGCCTCAATAAAAAACCTTTCCGGATCAGCACCGATCCAGCCTTCATGTGGTTCGGCGAAAAGCACAAAGAAGCCCTGGCCACCCTCCGCTACGGTATTCTGGACAATAAAGGCTTCCTCCTGCTCACCGGGGACGTAGGCACCGGCAAAACCTCCCTGATCAACGCCCTGATCCAGAGCCTGGGGCCCGATGTGATCTGCACCACCGTACCCGATCCCAGTTTGGACAAGCTGGACCTGCTCAATTACATTGCCGCCGCCTTCGGCATGGACAGGGAATTCAATTCCAAGGGGGCGTTTCTAGGTCATTTCAGAAATTTTCTCATCAAGGCCAATGAAAACAATAAAAAGGTACTTCTAATCATCGACGAGGCCCAACTCCTCACCCAGGAAATGCTGGAAGAAATCCGGCTGCTCTCCAACATCGAAAAGACCGACACCAAACTGATCAATATATTTTTCATCGGACAGAACGAATTCAACGAAATCCTCAATCGCCCCCAGAATCGTGCCGTCCGCCAGCGCATGACCCTGAATTACAACATTGATCCCCTGACCCCGGAAGAGACAGAGGCCTATATCCGCCACCGCCTCAAGGTGGCCGGCACCGAAGAAAAACTTTTCGACCACGGGGCCGTTCAGGAAGTATTCTTATACTCCGGCGGCTTTCCCAGGCGAATCAACATCCTATGCGACCATGCCCTGCTCTCCGGGTATGTCAAAGAACAACGGCTCATCGACGCCTCAATCATCAGCGAATGCGCCAAAGAGCTGAAAATCCCGGCCTACGTGCGCAACCGGGACATTAACGGATTTACCGAATCCAAAGTACCGCAGCCCCCCCGTCCGGCCGTCCCCAAGAGACCACACCAGCCGGCACCGCCTGTATACCCCATACAGCCGCCCCCATATCCCTATCCGGCACCACCGGCCCGGCCCGCATCCCGCTTCCCCTGGACCGGCGTCCTGGTATTTGCCTCAGCCTTGCTCCTGATATGGGTATTTATGTTCCCGAACCATTTCAATGCCACCTTGGCCACCATAAAAAAAAGGGCCGGCGACAGCCTGGCGGTCTTAACCGGCAGCCCTCTGCCCGCGGAATCTCCGAAACAGCCCACAACCCCCCAGGAACCCGGATCCGGAACAGACCCCACTCCCCGGCAAACAGAATCCCAAACTCATACCCCACCGGAACCGACGCCTTCACCAGCACCAGTCCCCTTAAAAGCGGCGCCCGGGTCTCTGTCGGATGAAACCCCAGAACCCGTTTCTGTCATCATCGAAAAAGAAGTTCCCGCCCCCCCAGACGAAGCACCGACCCCCTTGGTCACAACGGTACAGAAAACGCCCACCGCCCCTCTTCCAGAAAAAAAAGAATCTCCCCCCCGCCCAATCCCGCCGCTTCCTGAAGAAACCATCATCATTCGTTTCCAATACAACACCAACGATTTTACCCCCAAAGGCCTATCAGATCTGGAACACTTCGCAAAAACGCTAAGCCTCTACCCCGAAGCCCAGGTCCGCATCACCGGCCACACCGATTCCCAAGGATACGACAACTATAATCTAAAACTCTCAGAATTCCGGGCCAATATCGTAAAAAGCTTTCTATTGGGCCGGGGCGTAAAAGAAAATCAAATGACAATAGAAGGCAGGGGAGGGCGGGACCCCATTGAATCCAACACAACGCCCTGGGGCCGAAAAATGAACCGCCGGGTAGAAATTAAAGTATTAAACCCTCAAAAATATTAATCAAACTCATATTTCCGTTCAAAGCTACATTTCCGGATTCAGATTGCTCCAATCCGGCTGTAAAATATCTTCAACCTCATCAGACATTCCCGGCATCTTCATGGGATCCAAAACAGACTCGTTATCAGGATCAAATGGATTTTGTTCTTCCGGATCCGGTTTTCCATTCAACCCGGCCAACACCTTTCGGGCAGCTTCCCGGTCCTTTGCCCTGAGATCATCACATGCCAAAGAGGCTTCCAACTTATCCCTTGCTTCCGAAAGTTTCGCCTGCCGGTAAAAAGCCATTCCAAGATGATATTGGACCATCCCCGATCCAGACACCAGTTCTTCCGCCTGGGCCAGCATCCACTCCGCCTGGGAATAAATTTTCTTATGGTAGTAGGCCCACCCCAGTGTATCCATGAGCCAGGCCTGCTCCGGCATCCGGTCATAGGCCGTTCTGGCCAAATCGAGCGCCCTGTCGAGATCGTCCCCCTTTTCCAACAGCAGCCAGGCCATATTCCCCATAATCTGGGGATGGTCTGGAAAGGATTTCAGGGCCAGTTCCAACACCTCCGCCGCCCTGTCAATATTCATTCTTTCCACATAATAACTCGACAGGCGGAGCCAGCCGTCCTGAAACCGGGGGTGTTCTACCGTACACTGGATCAGCACCCGTTCAGCATCCTGCGGGTTCCCGGTGGCCTGGAACAATTCGGCCTGCAATAAGTAAAAGGCACCGGATACCGGCTTTTGACCCATTGCCTGGTCAAGATAGGCCCGGCACCGGTCATACTCTTTTAGTTCCAGGCTGATTCTGGCACCTGCATAATACACTGCAGAACTCTTCTTGACCTTCGCCATCCTGTCAATCTTGGCAAGCACCTGGCTGCCTTGACCCGCATCAACCATAAGACGTGCATAGCCAAACAGGGCCTCATACATGCCAGGCATTTTTTCAATGACGTCCCCGTAGCTTTCCAGGGCTTCCTTCCGCTTGCCCGAAGCCTCAAACCCCTGTCCAAGGAAAATCAATGCCGAAATATCTCCTAGATACCAGGCTTTGGTGAAAGCAGACAAGGCAGCGGCCACATTTCCCTCTCCCATAGAAGAAAGTCCCTTGACCTTCCATGCATCGGCATGGGAAGAGTCTATCCCCAAAAACCTGTCTATATATTGGGAGGCGAGCATATAATGCCTGTTTTTATAATTCAGTACTGCCAGTGCCAAAAGTGATTCTCCGTAGCCAGGGTCCAGCATCAAAGCATCAATAAAAGCCTGTTCAGCCAGCTTGGTCTGGCTCCCTGCAAGATAAGCCACCCCCAAAAGATAATGGGCAGACACAAGGCTGTATGTTTTTTCCAACGCTGTTTTCAGGAAAGAAACAGCATGGGAATACCGTCCTTTGAGAAGCCAGTACTTTCCCATGAGCAGATTATACCCCAGGCTGTCCATATCCCGTTGTTTCAATTCATCCAGTAACTTCTCAGCTCCGGCCATATCCTGGATGGACAGATAAATATCCGCCAGCTGCATCTTGAACTCATCATTATCCGGCCAGTCCTGAACAAGGGATTTTAAACAGGTAACAGCCTTTTCCTTCATTCCAAGTGAACGGTAATACAGACAAAGCCGGATTCTGAACTCAAGGTTTTCAGGGGCGGCGTTAATCGCCCGTAACATTGTACTCTCGGCCCTTGCATTATCATCTGCCAGAATAAAATAATCCGCCAACAGCATCAGATCCATGGGGGCCGTAACCCCCTCCTCCCTGCATCGGGTAACCATTCTGCCGGCCTCAAATCCTTTTTTCTGTTCCCGGAGGCAGATGGCCAATTTCAGCCGGGGCCGAATCTGACCGGGTAGAAGGGCTACGGCTTTTTTGTATGCAGTTTCCCCTTTTGCCAATTCCCCTTTCAGCATGGATAGATCCCCGGAAAGCACCATTACCAAAGGTGAGGCCCCATGGGTTTCCATCAATTTAGATAATAGATTTTCAGCTTGTCCGAGATCGCCTCTGATCAACGAAATCCGAATCACCTGCATTTGAATGCTTAATTTCCCAGGCGACGCCTGCAACGCTTTTCTAAAGAGGTTCTCGGCCTGATCCAAATTTGATAATTTCAAATAAGCCGTGCCCATCTTTTCGTATAGCCGTCCCGCAAATTCGGTAAGATCTTTGGCACGCCGCCAATGGTGAAGGGCCTCGGCATATGCTCCCCGTTCAAATGCCTTATCCCCCAATTTTTCAAAGGATTGATCTGAGCCGGAAAATTGCCAAAACACCAGGCCCGCCACCAGAAGCCCGGCTATCATCGCAGAGATCAAAAAACTGGCACCGATAACGGCAACCTTTTTCCGCTTATTTTTCACCGTGTCACCACCAGCATACCGATCAGGCCGGCAATGACCATAACAGCCGCCCAAGCAAAAATCGCAATTCTATTTTCAATCACATATCGTAGTAATTTCAATCCAAAAGCGAAAATCCATGGCAACTCTGTTTCATGGCCATAGTTGGTGGCATACCTTCCCGCTCTCTGTGATTTTTTAGCGTATCCGTTTTCTGAGGCTGATGATAATTGTTCCCCATTGGGTAAAGCATCTAAATCCTCCTTTTTTTCCCCATACCAGGCTTCCTGAAAATCAAGACTTTTTTGGACCACCAGTTTCTCTTTCCCTTCTTTTTGAAACAAAATAACATCCGCTAATTTCTTTCTTATTTCATGGGCGGGCTCAAGGGCCTCAGCAACCTGCGGGGAAATTTTCTTTTTAATTGTGTCGTTTCGTTCAAGATACGGAATACTTAAATCTTTCAACAGCTCAGCATTCCTTTTCTTGGCCGCCAAGTATTCTTCAAGAATATTTTTTACCTTCAGATTGGCAGCTATCTGGCGGTCAAGAAAGGCCTCGGTATTGACCACCATTTTCTTCAATAAATTAAACGGAATATCAATATTGAGTTCTCCGGTTTTCACCCTTGTTCCATCACCGGAAAAGTCCCAGCCCTGAAGCTCGCCTTCCATCGTGCCCCTGTTTGGCAAAATGGCATAACGGCCAAATGGGCTTTTATGGATTCTGGCACCGTCAAAGGCCGGCGAACTCTCCTGCTCGGCAGGATGATGAAACCAGGCATAGGCCGTTCCTGTGCAGACCAGCAGGGTAACCACCAATGACAAGACCGTTACTTTCAAAATAGTATGGACCATTACCTCCTTTTACCGCTTCCTCTAAACCAACGAAATTTTAATTGATGAGTCCCTACATCCCAATAGTATTAAACAAGCTTAAAAATCAAGCGTTTTTATCGACAAATTTCAAGCCCCTTGATCTAGGAAAAAGCGTTTCTATGGAATAAACGATCATGTGCATAAAAAACGAGATATCACGGATGTGTTTCCTCTACCGTAGTAAATACCATACAATATGTATATCATCCCTATAATTAAATATGTTTCAAGCCATTCTTTATGACCGGCCTCTGTTTCTCTCTGAATGGATGTATTGAAACCCCTTCACTTTTTTCTATATATTTTAATTTTATTTCCCCGTCGAAATCGCCCATATCAATCAACCCACTTAATCTATTAGGCTTTTAAACAGCAACAAATAGAATTTTATCCCCTGGCTCACAATTTGCGATTAGCCGTCAGTGAACTGATTTCTGCCCGGCTGTATTGCAATCCCGTGTTAAAACATGTTGGGCTAAACATGTTTTTTTGCGATTAGTAAGGAACTCTATTAATGAAACCTGTTGTCTGCGGAGTGATGATTATCATGATGTGCCTGTTATGTCCGGTGCCCCAATCGTTGGGGGATTCCATAGAAAAACAAAACATTGCCGCAATTGGCCAGCACATTGATTTAGGAATTGTTTCAATTCCATGGAGTCGGGCCAATAGTTATTTCGGCTATATTTACCCGGTCAATGGACTGTCTGTTGCCAATATCGATACCGGTCCCCAAACATGGAAAACAAAGGGGTACAATTCATACAAGGGAGAAAGTTCCTGGGACCAAATGGATGATCTGCCCAGTTCTAATCTCTCATCCCCCAATATGATTGTGTTCCCCTGCTCTGAAACAAAACCTGCAACAGAAACATTCGGCGGCATCCTGATTTTTCACTATAAAAACCACACAGGTGCTGTTGAGTTCCTTAGAATTGATAGTGCCGGGCTTCATTACAGGTACCGGATATTTTCCGCTGAATCAGATTCCCTCACAGTCACAGGGAATACAGAGCCAAGCGTGATAAATTATAATGATGCCCATACTTATGAAATCTGCCCTGAGAATCCCATCCCGGCTATTCATATTTCCAACAATTCTTCAGTCATTCTTCTTCCGGGTTCATCCCCCATTGATTCAGTTTCCATTATTGAAGGGACGTTGATTTTAAAGGGCCCTGGCGAATATATTATGGGGGATGTGAAAATACATAAAAAAGGTAGATTCAGGCTTGTTGATGATGCCGTGCTTCGCATAACAGGGGACTGGGATAATTCAGGCGAGTTTGATACATTTTCAGGGCAGGTTATTTTCGACGGCGACCGCCCCCAGACAATAAGCGGGGACACCTCATTTTATTCCCTTGAAATTGATACCAGGTATCAGGTCGCCACGGATAATATCCATGTGGAAGAACTCTCTGTTCATTCAGGTATTTTTATCCCTGGCACACAATCACAAATTCGCAATGGTTATATTTCCAGCGACGGCCTGATGATGCCCGAGGCCAATGGGGTGCTTTATATTACAGGGAATATCTACAACGACGGGGGATTTATTCATAACTGCGGCCGGGTTGTCCTGAACGGGACCGTCCGGCAATACATTAGAATGGGCTATTATCCTTTTTATATCCTTGATATAAAAAACACAGATGTCTATTGGGAAACACCGCTCATGATGGATGAAGAAAACATGTGTCCATAATATAATTTTTTCACACTCTCCTTGACAAAAAACAACGTCCGTCCTAATCAGATTATATCTGCAGTCTTCTCCTGCTTTGATTGCAGCACACAGATCCTGGTTCTATGGTCCGAATTTGTGGGACACTTCTACCACCCAGCGCCCAATGGCTGCAGCCCTGCAAATCTTAATACAAATAAGGAGACCGTCTATGTGTTTAGTTCTAGGTAAAATTAGAACCTTCCCGCAGAAAAACGGGAACGATATTCAACTCAGGGTATTTGGTGACGAATTTTATGCCAGGTATGAAACACTGGATGGGTATACCGTGGTATACGACACCAACCTGGATCTGTACTGCTATGCGTTGCCGGCAAAGGGGCAACTGGTCTCCAGCGGCGCCCCGACATATAAACCCGTTCCCTTGGGACTTGTCCGCCATATCCAGGAAGACAAAAAATTGAGAAACGAAAATTTTGAAAAAAAATTCCAGGCCATGAGACCAGAAGGCTCACCGCCGCCTGGGGTTTCAGCTACCCTGGGAAGAAATCAGGGGCTTTTATCCGGCACCCAATTGAGCATGGAGCCCAGGGTCATGGGATTGACCATCCTGGTGGATTTTCAGGACATCACTTCTGATATAGAGAAAGGACATGTTGAGGACCTGCTGAACGGCGATAATTTCAATGCCTACGGCAATGCCTGCTCTGTGAAAACCTATTACCAGACCATTTCCAGCAACCGCCTGGAATATACCAATGCGGTGGTCGGCCCGGTTCGCCTGAGCAAAAACAGGACCCATTATATCCAGACCCCGCTGATGGAGGAAGCCCTGAATATCGCCATCAACGATTTCGGCGTGGACCTCTCCCGTTTTGACTGCCGCCAGAGGGGTGTGGTGGATGCGGTCAATTTTCTCTATGCCGGCCAGACCCTTTATCAAAACTGGCTGTGGCCCCATAACCACGTTATGAATTATTCCCACAACGGCATGCGGTGCAACCTGTATACGATCCAGAGCCTGGGGCGCCGGCCCGTGGACATGAAAATCGGCACCTTCTGCCATGAAGCCGGCCATCTGATCTGCCGTTTTCCTGACCTTTACGATTACGGGAAAAGGGACGGGGATACAGATCCCAGCGCAGGCCTGGGCGCATATTGCCTGATGTCCTCAGGCAGCCATCTCAACCAGGGCCGGTCCCCGGCGCCGGTGTGCGGCTATCTTCGGCACCTGGCCGGATGGGCAGACAATGAAATCCTTATCAACACACCGGGCCGGTTCCAGGCCAGACACGGGGATTACAACACCATTCACAAATATCTGGTTTCCGACAAACCCAATGAATATTTTATCGTTGAAAACCGCAGCCGCCTGAACCTGGACAGCCACTGTAAATCCAGCGGCCTGGCCGTTTACCATTGTGACACCCAGGGATCCAATGAATGGCAGGGGGGGACCGCTGACAAGCATTACCAATGCGCGCTGATCCAGGCCGACGGCGCCCGGAACCTTGAAAACAACCGTAACAGCGGGGATGAGGCTGACCTGTTTAAGGGAATTCAAGGACTGGCACTGTCCAGGGACACCATTCCCTCTTCCAAGGCCTGGGGCGGCATGGAATCCGGCCTCAGCCTCTTTAACATCTCCGCTGCCGGCGAGGTCATCACCTTTGAAACCGGAATACCGGGGGATTCGGGGCGACAAGGGGAAGTGCTGACAAAAGAATCCAGACCCTCGCGGCTGATCCCGGACAATAATCCTTCGGGGATTACAGATACCATCGTATTCCCGGTATCGGGAATGATAGAAAAAATCGCGGTTCGTATCGATATTACCCACACCTATATTCAGGACCTTAAAGTGGATTTAAAGGCACCGGGCGGCGACAGCATCAACCTGATCAACCGTAAAAACGCCGGCGGCAGTGATTTGAAAGCATCCTTTGACTCGGATGTCCTGTTATCATCCCTAAAAGGCACCTCCCTTTCCGGGGCATGGGAGCTTACGGTCTGTGATCTGTCCGGTGCAGATACCGGCCGGTTGAACAAATGGTCCGTGGAAGCAGTCTGCCAGCAAGGCAAAAATATCATCAAAAAAGAAAAGACTGAGGATCTGCCCATTCCGGACAAAAATCCGGCCGGCATCCGGTCCGTACTCTCTGTCACTGAATCCGGTGCCCTGAAAAACATACGGGTCTGGTGTGAACTCACCCACACCTACCATGGCGACCTCAGCGTCACCCTGATATCCCCGGCCGGCCATTCAGCCATTCTTGTGCCCTTTAATTCCCTGGGCTCTGGGAGAGGCATCCTTCAAAAAGAGTTCACCTTGGCTTCGCAGCCATCCCTTGCAACCCTTCTCGAAGACGATATAAAGGGAAACTGGACCCTGCATATCAGTGACAATTGGAAGGCGGATACCGGCGCTTTGAAAAAATGGGGGGTTGAATTGGAATGTCATTAATTGCCAAAAGGAACAAAAATATCAAAAGACAGACTAATTGTTATCGCATTACTCATTTTTCAAAATTGATATAGAAATTTTATGGAGTTTATTATTATTATATGTTTTATTGAATTGTATTTGAGGTGGCTTCTATAGTTAAAATATCTGTGTTGTCGTAAACTATATATCAACCTTATGGGTGCTTAATTTTTAACATGCCTCTAATCGAATTTTTACACACTCTTAAATGAATTGAATGCTAATCCATATGCTTTTTCATATTATAATATTGATAACATATAAAATAGACGCTTTTAGGAGATCATTATGAAGATGATTAATTTAGCAAAGTCCTCTATCTCTATATATCAATCTTTTAAATTGTTTACATTCACTGTAGTAGTAGGCACTTTATTCATCCTTATCCCCAATTATGCTCAGGGCCTTCAAACCACCCCAATGGAAAGTAGCAATAATGATGGCAATACTCTTTTTCAACTTAAAGATGCCATAGAAGAGGAATTTAGTGAAAACAAACAAGATATTAAAAAAGAATTGATTTATTATTTGAACAATGGAATGCATAAAAGAGCCCTAGAAACAATCAATGCTTTCCCTCCCTCCCAAAAAAACGATACTGAAATCATGGGCATCAAAGCGGCGGTACTTATTGGAAAAGGCGACTTCGGTTCAGCAATGAGTGAATATGATAAATTAAAAAACCAGGAAAATGTTTCCGTTCAATCCTTTTCTTTGATTACGAATATGCTTTTGGTAAAAAAAAAACCTTTTGCAGCTATGAAAGTTTGTCAATCAGGCCTTATGCGGAATATCAATTCAGCTCGCCTTCTATATCAAATGGGGCATGCATACGATTTGGTTGGAAAACCTAAAATCGCTCTTATTTATTATCAAGCAGCCCTAAATGCGAATGACATATCACATGAGATTAATCGAACGAAAATTAAGATTTCGATAGCCGTTGCTCACTATAAATTAAACGATTATGAAAACGCAGAAAAAACGCTTTCAATTGAAAACGCAGAAGGTTACGATGCTGAGATTCGTTCGATGATCAAAGCCAAATTCAACGCCTCAAAAGGAGATATCAACAAAGCCCTTTCAGTACTTGAGAACAGAGGGAACTCTCCAAAATATATTGAGCTTAATTTAACTAAAGCCCAACTACTAATTCTCAACCGGGAACCTCGAAAAGCTATTAATTTATTGAATGAAATGGACAAGGTTCTTTTGAAGAGTGATTTAGCCGATATCCTGATGTTGACAAAATCATTGGCATTTCTGGTAGACAAAAAACCAAGCGAATCTTTAAGAATACTGAATAGCATAAGTCACCCGGACAAAATAAAACATTTTCACATACTTAAAGCGATTTCTTATCTTTCAATGAATAACAAAACGGAAACCGTCAAAGAAATGAAGCAAGGCCCTCTACCCTATAGCGAAATAGCTTCTTTATCTGGTTTTGAAAAGCTCTTATCACAACCATCCATGGGGCCAGATATAGGCTTGGCCTTTTTTTGTTTAGACCAAAAATTTTATAAAGAAGCACTCTCAATTGCAAAAAGAAACAGCAACGATTCAAAGAATAACATTTTACTAAGTTTTATTACCGCCGAATCTTACCTTCTATCCGAACAATATTCTCTTGCCATTAATGAGCTTATTAAGATAAACAAAACCTTTAAAAATAGCTATGCTATTCGATTTTATTTAAGTCAGGCCTATGGGAAGGCGGGAATGATAAATGAAGCAGGAGAAGCCTATAAGTCGCTAACTAATGAACGCCCTGATTTTATAATGGCCAATTTTGTATATGGTAAATTACTTGAAAAGCTTGGGCAATGGAGTCACGCAAAAGAAAACTATGAGAATGGCCTAAATTTCGAACCTGATTCTCCAAGTCTACAGATGTCATTGGCATGGACTTTGGCCAATCTAAATGAATTCGACAATCTGAACCGTCTGCTCCGAATAATTGAAAAAAACGAAAAGATAGCACCTTTGTCCATAATTCACTTAAAAGGATGGCTTGCTTTTAAAACCGACAATTTTGATGAGGCAGAAAAACTATTGAAAAAAGCAATTGAAAAAGCACCCGGTAACCCCGAAATCTGTTACCATTTGGGAATGACGATGATACAAACCGGTAAGCAAGACACTGCTAAAAATCTATTAAAACAGAGTTTCTTATTTGAAAAGCAGAGAAAATTATATAAAGATTCCATACCGAATGCACTTTTATGAAAAGTCTTATTTATTCAGATTTTTAACTTTCACAAAAATTATTATCAACCATACCATGGTTAAAATTAAAAGTATCCTTGCAAACAAAAAGCCATGTTTTGAAAAAAAAGTGCTACAACTTGGGGGGATTATCTTTGAAGTAAAGTACCCATCCTGACCTATGGATGAACATTGTACTAGTTCACCCATAGGGGAGACAACTAGTGAATATCCCCAGTTAGCAGATCTTACAAGGTGTTTCCGATTCTCCACTGCTCTAAAGACTAGATGGGATAATGGTATTTCATATGCTGGCATCAATGTCTTGAACGCATGGTGATCATTCGTGATGTTAACGATAAAACCAATGTCCTTTATGGCTAATTTCCTTACAAAATCGGGAAAAAACGCTTCATAACATATGATGGTCCCAAATGTTATTCCATTTGAAAGATTGATAATCCCATCATGTTTTCCCGCATCAAACTCGGATTTAAATTTTGTCGATATTTTATGTGGTAAAAATTTCTCAAAAGGATTTTTTTCTGTAAAGGGCACGAGAATTTTTTTATGATACTCTTGGCTGATATAACTTTCATCAGGAACTAGAAATGCAGTATTATACTGTTTGACAGGTTGATCTTTTCTCACCTTGAATGAAAGAGCACCAATCAGTATAGACAATCGATATTTTCTTGCAAGTCCGATTAAATCCTCAATGAACTCCTTTTCGCGAAAAGAGCGAAGATAAACCGGGACACTTGTCTCAGGCCAGATAACCAGATCCGGAGAATCATTAGAGGTATCTATTGATTGGACTGTTTTTTGTTTTAAAAGTTTAAATATTCTTTTTCTAGATTTCCGTTTTTCTTTATCCTTTGTTTTGACCGAAGTGTAAATTGTATTGATAGTTATTGAAGGGCACTTAGGTATCTTCTTCTGATTAATTTTAACTTGTCCGTATCCTGCGATCACAATAGTGATCAACAGTACAATACTAAAAAGGATAAGACTCCTTTTTAGCCCCTTCTGGAAAAGACTCAATATCAAAACATTAACCAATAGGATCCAGAAACTGGTCCCGAACACCCCGGTTATATCGGCCGTCTGAATCATTGGAGTAACCGGCCACAAAAGGTATCCCAAAGCAATTGAAGGAATTGCAAAAAAAGTGTCGGAAAGAATAACTTCAAGGGAAACCCAGAGAAAGACCATCCACAAATACAGCCCAACATTTTTTAATCTGGATTTCATCCCCAAAATGACACCGGGAACAAAAAAACCGCAGACTACAGCATAAATAGCCGGAACGGCAAACATTGCCGAAAGGCTCAAATTTGATAGCCAATAAAAACAAAAAGATGCATAAATATAACTGAACAGAACCCCCAGCCCATACATGGCCCAAAAAGAGATCCGCTCTTTGTCAAATTGATACTGAATGGCTGTTAAAAGAGGAATAAATGCAAAAAATGAGAACTGCCATAATCCTATGGAAGGAGTTCCCAACCCGAGTAAAATTCCAGACAAGATGCAATAATTAACCGATTTTGTAGGCATAACAAATGATAAGGGGCTTGATAAATATCAAGCCCCCGTTAGATCTGTGCTTTCAATTCGTCGTAAGAATTATGCTTTTTTGCGTCTGGAAATGCCAGCAACACTAAGAAGACCAAGTCCCAAAAGCATTATTGTCCCTGGCTCAGGAATGGGTGCAGAAACATTTATATCATAATCACCCATATCCTGGCTCAGATTACCATGGCAACCGGAGCCACTTAAAAGAAAAGATGCATATGTTTCATCCAGCATATCTGCCTCTATGGTAATATCAAACTGGAAGTCATAGTAAGCCCAGTCAACATCATTTTCTTCCGAACCGGAACCGTAGATAACGCCATAAGCGCTTGCAGTATCAGTCCAGCTTGCTGCACCGATAGACAATGCTAAGGTTGTTGTACCAACATAAGGATAATCATCTGAAAGATTATCATCATCATATACTGCTGTAATATCAACTTGATAAGTTTGCCCTACTACGAGCTCGGCAGGAGAAGTCGTCCAATCAGTTGTTCCCACAGGAGTCACAGAGAGGGAATCTAAATAGTATTCGCCTGCCCAATCTGCGCCAGCAAAGGCATTGCTGGAGAATACACAAATCATCCCGATTAATAATAACACCAATAACTTTTTCATAAAACCTCCTTTTCTTTTCCAAGGCAACCGGCTGTTCTTAAATATAAAATTTTTGGCTAATTTTGAATTTTATAGAAACAGAACCCTTTGGCTTTCCGAATCGGCCTTTCGGCCGATGTGGCCTTTTCTTGAAAATTAGAATTAAATGATCCTGAAAATTTCAACCCGATGAAATTCCGGATTACTGAACATCACTAAAGGTTATAGCAACTACTATGCCAATAACATACAAGTCTGATTCTATTTTTATTCAATACCACACAGGAGATTTTCATCTTTTCTTGAATAAATTTAATATTTTATTTATTGCACACCTTTCAGTCGGCCTGTTCGATTGATAGCTGTGTTATTTTTTTCACATAAACATTACCTGTTTTACATAATGATATGACTTTTTTTATACAAGGTGAGTACTTCGGCTGAAACCCGGCCTTCTTTTATTGACAATGGCTTACATCCCATAATACAATGCCCCCGGCTCAAACGCAGCTACCAATTAACTCTTTGAAATTATTATACTAACAATCAAGGGCCATTTTAATCACATGAAGCTTCTATCCAATAACGGAGATTATACCTGATGAGATATCGTATAAAACTGACTGCTGTTACAGCCGTTACGCTTGCAGTGGCTCTCATGATGTTTACCGGATGCTCAAATAAAGAAGAAAAAAAAGTCAAACATTTCAATGCAGGGAATGCATATTTTGAAGTAAAACAGTATAAAAAGGCTGAAATAGAATTTAAAAACGCTATCCAGGCTGACCCCAAGTATACAGATGCGTTCTTAAGGCTTGGCGACACGATGATGAAACTGGGAAAGGCACAGGATGCATTCCAGGCCTATTCGCAAGCTGAGGCAATTTCTCCTGAAAATATAAAAGCACTGGCTATTCTGGCTAAATTTTATCTTTTAAATAAGCGGCCGGAGGGGGCAAAGGCAAGGGTAAAAAAGATCCTTGAGCAAGACGAGAACAATAAAGAGGCGCTGCTTTTGAAAGCACAGCTTTTAGGCAGCGAAAAAGATTATGAAAACTCGGCTTTACTATTTAAAAGAATACTGAAACAAGATGAACATCACATTCCTTCCTTACGAGGACTGGCCAGGCTTGAATACATGAAAAAAGATTATGGCCGGGCTGAGACCCTTTTGCTCAAAGCACTGGACGCCGATGCCGATAAAACCCCCTCAAGGCTTGCTCTATTTCGTTTTTATATGGCCAGAAAAGACCACCCAAAAGCTGAAGAGCAGCTTAAACTGATTACCAAAGAGAATCCGGACAAAGCGGCGCCCCTGATCACACTAGGAAATTTCTATTTAAAAAACCAGAAAAATCTTCAAGCCGAAGGCGCCTACAAAAAAGCATTGGCGCTTGAGCCGAACTCTCTCAGACCTTACCTTACCCTTGCAGGATTTTACGATTTAAACGACAAGGATGAAAAAGCGCTGGCACTATTAAAGCAAGCGGTTGAAATTGATAATGAAAAAGGTAATGCAAAACAAATTCTGGCCAAATTTTATTTAAAAAATAAAAAAGTGGAGGACGCAGAAAGGCTGATCACTGAAATTCTGGAGACAAGGCCTAATTCTTACCCTGCCAGGCAACTTAAAAGTGAGATTCTAATTTTTAAAAAAGATTTTGACCCGGCCATTCGAATACTGTCAGAACTAGAAAAAGAAGAACCCAATTCCGCCCAGGTCAAGTATCTCATTGGACTATGCCATATTGGATTAGGCAACATTGATCAGGCAACGGCTTTCGTGACCAAGGCTGTTGAACTGAAACCGGACCATCTCAAGTCCCGCCTGCTGCTGGCCAACCTATATCTTCAAAGCCGTTCATTTGACTTGGCAGCAAAAGAGGCATCAGAAATCGTAAAATTGAACCCATCCACGGAAGATGCCTATGGAATATTGGGTAATGCATACCTGGCTTCCCGAAAAATAAATGAGGCGGAAGCGGCATATCAAAAGCTGATTGACCTGAATCCGGATAGCCCAAGGGGATATTTCCTATTGGCGACCATTAAATCCGGATTGAAGCAATACGACACTTCTACTGAGTTATTAAAAAAAGCCTACGCCTTAAACAATAGGTCCATAAAAATATTTGCATTAATGTTAAGAAACAGCGTGGTTCAAAAAAAGTACGATAGGGCCCACAATCTCTGCCGGAAACAAATTGAGATATACAAGGAGAACAGCCGATTATTGGCCTATACTTACAACCTCACCGCCTCAGTCTACATGAGGGAAAAGAAACTGGATGAGGCAAAAACATTTTACGAAAAGGCCATTGACTCAGATCCGGATCTGCTGGCATCATACGGGGCCCTCGCCAGAATCTATATGATTAAAGGGAATCCAAACGAAACAATCCACCAATACAACACCATTCTTGAAAAGAATCCAAATCTTGCAGCCCCCCATCTGATCTTGGGGAGTCTGTATGAAGGGAAAAACGATTTCACCAAAGCAGAGAGCCATTACAGGAAGGCGCTTGAGATCAATCCTGAATTTGCCGCTGCTGCCAACAATCTTGCCTATCTTCTGACAGAAAGAACCTCCCAATATGATGAAGCGCTAAAATATGCCCAAATAGCAAAAGAGCAGCGTCCGGAAGATCCGCACATCATGGACACCCTGGGATGGACTTACTATAAGAAAGGACTTT
Organism: Desulfobacter sp.; assembly: GCA_028768525.1. Lineage (NCBI taxonomy): Bacteria > Pseudomonadati > Thermodesulfobacteriota > Desulfobacteria > Desulfobacterales > Desulfobacteraceae > Desulfobacter > Desulfobacter sp. The sequence goes on from CP054837.1 coordinate 3,097,591, forward strand.
ACGGCAATGCCGTGAATGAATTTTTGGACGTGTTGAAGAAGCTCCCTGACGTCCCGGATGTCCATTACCACCTGGGGCTTGCCTATCATAAGAAGGAACAATTCGACCTTGCAAAAAAAGAACTATTGCGGGCCTTGGAGATAGATAAAGGGTTTACCGGTGCACAGGAGGCCAGATCGGTTCTTGAAGAACTGGAGCAAAAAGGTATCTGACCCCTTATTTTGTTTGTTCTTTTTTCAACAATTCAATAATGGTCTTATTCTGCTCTATCAGGATATCAAGCTTTTCAATCACCTCATCGGTTTTTTGGGAAACTTCGCTGTTGGTATTGTTGAGCCGTTCAAGCATTAAAACGGTATACCGGCTGCCCAGTGATATTTGTTCAAAAAGATAATCCGAGTGGACAGAACTGTTATCCGGCGGAAACAGGGCCTGGTATTTATCTGAGAAGGTGTCCGATAATTCTGATGCGTGGATATGAGTAAAAAACAATAAGATAAAAATGCCCGCAGCAATCTGTTTCATGATGGACTCTCTTTTCATTTTTTGGGTTCATACAAAAACTTCCAATCACTGTACCGCCTCTTGTTTTCAAAGGATATGAATTCCTTTTTAAAATTGGCTTTTTTGAGGGGTTCCCTGATACTCTTGCTGTACACCCCTTTGATCCCGCTTTTCCCGTCGTAAATAATGCCCCAGGCATCTTTTGTTACAGGATCAAGGTAATTTTTCCTCAAATGCCGCTTTTTCACAGGATATCTTTTGTCCTTGAGCAGGCTGTCAAAACTTTTCGGGTAGGTTCGGCTGCTGCCGGGGGAGTTGTTGTAGTAGGATTCAATGGCCCTGTAAATCTGGTGCCCACGGAAGAGGAGTTCTTTCTCCGTTTCTCTTTTCGTGATGGTACTCCAATACTTCTGGGCCCCCATCAGGCTGGAGGATACGATGAGTATCATCACCAGGGCAGCAGGATAGGTAAAACCTTTTTCACCATTCATTATACGGCGTTCCGTGCAGACTTATTTTTTTACTGCCGCTGTGGACATCATAGATGCCGCCGGATTCACCTGATTCCGGCGGAATGATGATCCATGTATCCCGGCTTTTGGTAAAGGGGTCTTCAGGAATATCACGGATATACTTCTTTTCAGAGAGATCCTCCAAAGTATCGGGGTATTGGCCGTGGTCTGCATAATACTGGTCAATCACATCCCTTAAAACAAACAGCGAATGCCTTAGCGAAGATTCCTTAGCCCGTATCACAGATTTCCTGTAGGTCGGCACCGCCAGTGTGGCAAGGATACCGATAATCGCGATCACGGTCATCACTTCAATCAGGGTATATCCCTTTTTTGCCCCTGTTTTTTTACCAATCTTTATAATATGTCCCATCTATTGCCTGCTGCTCACTTAAAGAATAGATATCATATACATCCTGCCCGCCCCAGATCCTGCTGTCCGGTTCATCCGCATATGATCGGAGCCCCCATTCCCCATCCTCGGTCATTGGATCTTTTGGAATTCGCCTTAAAAATTTCCGTTTTTCTCCGGCTGCCGTTTTTAAATCAACCCCGGATACCAGAATTTCAAGGGACTCGGGATATCCACTGCCGCCTGCCGTTACAGGAATTGTTTCTTCATCGGCAAGTTTTTTATACTCATCCAATGCGGTCCGGAGCTGCCTTAAATTACTGCGAAGCGCCATCTCTTTGGTTCGTTTGGAGACAACCTGGGAAAGCGGAAGAATACCGGACGCCAGAATTGAAATAATGACCAATGCGGCCATCATTTCAATTAAGGTGAATCCAGATGATCTATTCTCCGTATACATATAACCTGTCTACGATATGAATATCTTTTTCAAAGGTGTCATTTTCTAACAACTCAAGGCGCCTGGACTCTGCCTGCTGATATGACGCATACTGTCCCAGGAACACCCTGTAATACGTTCCTTTCCCCTTTATATCCGCCGGTCTGACCCAAACTTGAAACCCTTGATTTTCAAGCAGCTCAGAAAAGCGTTCGGCGTCTTTTTCATCTTTGGAAGAATATACCTGAATACTAAAATACTTATCATTGGGCAAAAATACATCGTCGGCCACAGCCATTATAAAGTCCTGGTCAGGTATCGGCTTATACTGTTTTTCATTTTTCAGCACTTCCTCTTGAGGGATATTTAAAGAGGCCTGCTTGTCAGTGCCGGTCCAAAATCCCTTCTCAACTCGTTTGGGGATATCCTGATTCCGGATGATCACAGGTGTGATGGCCATCAGGATATCTTTATTTTCGACCTCACTGATTTCACTAGAAAACAGCCTTCCAACCGCTGGTATTTCTCCTAAGCCGGGTATTTTTTGAAGGGTGGACCGGTCCTGATCCTGAATTAAACCGCCGATGATAACGCTGTCCCCGTCCAGCACCGTCAACACCGTGCTGGTGGAACGGGTGTTAATTGCATATTGCGGATCATCACTTGTCCCCACATTGTTGCCAAGGGAACTTATTTCAACGGAGAGTTTCATGGTGACCTGATCAAACATGTTTATTATCGGTTCCGCCTGGAGCTTTACACCCACATCCTGGTATTGGAAATCATAGGTAATAGAGCCGTCGGTCTGGACCCTGCGGTTCGTCCTTAGCGGGACCTTTTCGCCGATCAGTATGGATGCCTTTTCAGAACTGCTGACCCGAAGCTGTGGCTTGGCCAGAACCTTGGTATCGCCATCTTTTTTCAATAATTTCAAGGTGGCGGTGGGTAGGGAGAGATAAAGCTCCTTACTTGTCAATCTGCTGACATCATATATTGAGCCCAGTGGAGCAAATCCAAAATCCGTATCATAGTCAATTCCTGAACTGGTTTCACTGACACCGAAGGTGATGGTATCTGAAACCGACAATCCCAAGTCTTTTTCCTTGGTTCTTGATACTTCCATGATTTCAACATTTAATATAACTTCAGATGGGGTCCTGTCATTGGCGGCAATAATTTTCTCAGCAATTCCGACCTTTTCCCTGGTTCCTTTAATAGTTACGGCATTCATTTTTTCATTGGCAATGACATCTTTACTTTTCAATAATTTAGTTAAGACCGCTGTGATGTCCTTTGCCTTCATATAGGAAAGATAAAAAGTTTTAACATACAATTCATCATATTCTTTTGCTTTCTGCGGAGTGTCCGGATAGATGAGAAGAGTGGTCGGACCGACGGTTTTGGCTTTTAATGCATTGGTATGCAAAAGCACATCCAAAAAACGGTCAAATTTAACATCTGTCATGAAAAGCGTCACTTTGCTTTCTTTCATATCTTTGTCGAAAATAAAATTAACGCCGGTGAGTCTAGCGAGCAACTCAAATACGTTTAAAATAGGCGTTTTTTTGAATTTTAAAGATATCGGTCTTTTCTCTTTCCATTCAACCTGGTAACGTCTTAAATTCTCGGAAGATTCCTTGAATTTTTCCAATGCATTTAAGGCCGTCTGGTTTTGGGGATCAATTTCAACGGCTTTCTGGAATGCCGTCCTGGCATTTTCCAAGTCGCCGATCTCTACCAGCCGAAGCCCTTTCTTTGCATGATAATCCGCTTCTTTCATCCGCTTCGCTTCGGTAATCAATTCAACGGCACGATGATTGTCAGGAAAAAATGCAATGGCCATCTGTAGTTCTTCAATGGCTTTTTTAAAATATTTTTTTGATACCAATTCCCGGGCATTATTCATATGGACAATGGAGGCTTTTTCCTTAAGGCGTTTGAGTATCAGTTTAATTTCCAAATTTTCAGGATGCTCGGCAGACGCCTTAGTATAATACTCTACAGCGGCATCAATGTCGTTTTCCGCAATGGGTGCGTTTGCTTTAATAACTTGTATACTGTCCTTACTACTGCAGCCTGACAAAGCAAACATCACAACGACAACGAAAAAAATAAACCAAATAACCGATAGGCGTCTATTCATCATCCTGATTCCTGAACTCCTTTAAATCAAGCTGGAAGGTTTTATTAATATCCAATGCCTGAATTTTGATTTCCTTGGCGTCAATCTTATCGATAAGATATTTACCGTCAATACGATCACCGGCACGTGCGACCAGAATCATCTTATTTTTACCCAGGAAAACCGCCCGGGTGCCACCAACTTCATAACTGCCGTAGAATTGATATTTTGTAAGATTTGCTTTGGCTTCCTGAACCGGATCTTTTTGTATTTCCGGTGGTTTTACAACCGGCGACACTACCTTTTTTACAGGCTTCTTCAAGGGAGGCACACTTTGTTTCTCAACGAATTTGGCACCTGCTGCAAACAAATTTTTATGGGCAACCCCGCTATGTTTGTTTTCTGTAAAATAGCGGTCCACAGCTTTTGCAAAGCCAATGTTCTCATTTTTTTTGTCAGACAGCCCAACGCTGTCCGTTTTGTTTTTCTGGGTCACGGAACCGGTATCGGCCCCATAGGTCAGGATATACACCTCCTGCTGTTTAAAGGGGTTTAGCATACGGTAAACCAGCACAATGATTAAAACAAGGACTGCACTGGCCAGTATAATATGCTTTTTCTCCAGCTTCATGCCTATCCTTTTTTAAAATAAACACTGATACCCACATGCAGGGCCAGCTTGTTGGTTCCGGGTTCTAACGGGGAAATTGTTGCAGAACGAACAGATGACAAGGCCCGTATATTCTGCATGTCTGCAAGAAACTGTTTAATATTTTCATAATTTCCTTTTACTGTGAACAGGCTGTCATACTTTACCAAAACAGGAATGTCTGTTTCTTTCGCCTCAAAAACCAAATCCTTATCGAGCGAGACGCGGTTTTTATCAATGAGTTTTGCAACCTGGTCAATGTATTGCCCTAAATAGGGCTTTGTCCCAATGTCTGACAGAATCTTTGCCAGGTGTATGGAAACGCCCGTCTTTGCATTGGCTGTTATGCTTACAGCATCTTTGCTGTTCGACCTGGATTCTGAAGTCATTTTCTGCAATGAAGCAATCCGCTGTAACTGCTTGTCGAGAAGATAGGTTTTTACATGCACATTCGCAGCGATACAAAATATACACAGAAAAATCAACAACCTGTATTTTTTATATATTCGCTTCATGAAGCCACTCGGCAGTAAGTTTGAATTCTATTTTCTTGCGACCGGTTAATTTTTCCTGTGAAAGCGTGTGGGTAAACTTCGGAGAGCTGTTCAATTGGCTTAAAAACTGGAACACCGCCTCTGTATTGTCTGAGGAACCGCTAATTGAAATCGCATATTTTTTATCATATTCAAAAAAACTAATTTCATCAAACTTTAATTTTTCAGGCTTTAAATTCTCCAGTTCCGTTAGCACTGCGGGAAGCGACACAAAATGCTTTTCTAAAACAGGCTGCAGTTGGGTTGCTTTACGAATAGCCTCCTGTTCCCCGGGGGATGTCCGGGATAAATTCATCTCCATTTGTTTCGATTTTTGCTGAATAGCCGCCAGCCTTTGCTGATATTCAGCAACTATTTTCCAATTGGAATAATAGTCATAAATATTTGACAGGGTCATGCCAACGGCCAGCGCAATAAAAAGAAATATAACGCCAAGAATTGTCTTTTCCCTGGCATCCTTTTTCTGTGATAAATTAATACGGATCGGCTTCATATTATCCACCCCTTTTGGCGGCTCCCAACGCTGCCGAAAACTGCGAAAATGAGTTTATTTCCTTATTTAAGCCTTTTATCCTTGAAAAGTCCATTAAACTGTTCTCATCTGCAATCTGGCAATCGTCTGCCGAAAATGATGTTGCCAAAAAATGCCTTACATCTTCACTGACCGCCTTATCCGACGCAATAACGATCCGGTCAGCTTTTTTCTCCGGCAATTCGCTATGGCAGTATTGCAGTAAAAGATCCAAATCATTCATTGCGCTGGCGTTGCTGTCTCCCAAAAGCCCTTTTCGGAGAATTTTATATAATCGGGGGATACCTTGTTCAAAAATGAATATGGAAATAGATTCATCAAAAAGACCTAAAAAGGCAAGCCGTTCCTCTTTAGAAAAATCGGGTGCATAAAAATTGTACCGGGCGACCCCTGCCGGCAGTATCCGATCTATTTTCCAGTCCTGGCGCTGAAACAGGCTCTCATACTGTTCAATAACCTTTTCCAGCAAAACCGCAATGATAAACACATGTTCCCCATTCTCTGATTTCTGCCGCCCATATTCCCAGGCACATCGCAACTCGGAAATATCGTTTACTTTAACCTGATTCGCCATATCCCACATGATCATTTCAGTGACCCTGTCCTCGGATTCGGGCAGTTCGTTGTATCTTCTGATAACGGTTCTGCAGCATCCGTCTGGTAACGCAATGGACAGCCGCTTCTTTTTATTCTTTATGCTTAACTGGTCAATACAATCTGCAAATAAATCAGGATCAAGAATATTCAAGTGCTTAAAAGAACATTTAAACGCTTGCGCTGGAATCTTAACGTTCTGGGAATCCTGAACAATATAATGCCTACCGGTTCTTGAAACATTGACGGCTTTTAAATTCCCCGCCGATATTTCTATACCTGTTGACACATATTTGCCCGGTAAAAAAAACATAAAAACGATCCTAGCTGATAAATGTTACCCTGTTTACCTCTTCCAGGGTGGTCCTGCCTTCGGTCATATCAATGAGGGCTGCCTGTCGTAAAAAAATGGTGCCCTGCTTTAGGGCATATTCTTTTAATGCTGCCGTTGATACCTGATTTATGAATAATTCTTTCATCTCTTCAGTCAACTCAACATGCTCAATAATTGCCTTTCGGCCTTTATATCCCGTCCCGCTGCAAGTATCGCACCCATACGCTTCATAGAAAGTAACATCTTTATAGTCTGAAGGATCAAGCCCGGATTCCATCAACGTTTCTTTGGTAATAGTCCTTTCAATTTTGCAATCACATAAGACGCGGATCAGACGCTGGGCAACGATGCAATTCAGCGCTGTAACAAGGTTATAGGGCTCTATTCCCATGTGGATGAACCGGTTGATCACTTCAAAGGAAGAATTTGCATGAACGGTTGCAAAAACCAGGTGCCCGGTCAATGCAGACTGCAAAGAAATTTCTGCGGTTTCCGTATCCCTGATTTCTCCCACAAGTATTTTGTCAGGATCATGACGCAGTATGGACCGTAAACCACGGGAAAATGTCAGTCCTTTTTTGGGGTTCACCGGAATTTGGGTCACCCCGTCCAGCTGATACTCAACCGGATCTTCTATGGTTACGATTTTTGTGTCCTTTTTATTCACCTCGGCCAATGCCCGGTAAAGTGTCGTTGTTTTCCCGCTGCCGGTGGGGCCTGTGATCAGAAACATGCCGTAAGGAGCGGCAACCTGGCGCCGCAACCTCATCAGCTCCCCTTCATTTAAGCCGAGTGAATCAAGTCCAAGCTGGCCTTTCATTGGAGACATCCGCTTTTGATCCAATATTCGGATAACCGCATCCTCACCAAATATCGTCGGTAAAATCGAGATACGGAAGTCAACAAACCTGTCTTTGATTTTCAGCTTGAAACGCCCGTCCTGGGGGATCCTTTTTTCAGATATATCCAGCTCAGACATTACCTTTAGCCGCGATATCACGGTATTCATGTTGCTCATATCAAGCGAATCGGTAATCTGGTGCATCATACCGTCAATCCGGTACCGGATTATCATCCCATCCCCCGATCCTTCAAAATGAATGTCACTGGCATTTTTATTGATGGCGTCAAGAAGGGTGGAGTCAACAAGTTTGACAATAGGGCTTTTTTCCTCATCCATCCTTTCAAGGGATATTTCATATTCCCCTTTAACGGATTCCTTCACCACGGACAGCCGCATTTCATCCGAAACAGAGATCAGGTCCCTGGACTTCTCAAGATTTTGAATGAGCAGAGTCAATTTTTTCTCACTCACAATAACAAACCCAAAATCATAATCCAGCATCATTTCAATTTCTTCAACAGCCCGGAAATAATCTAGGGGGTCTGCCACGGCAAAAACCAAATATTCCCCTGCCAGCTTGAACGGTACAATCTTATGTTCTGCCATGAAATCAACAGACAGAAGTTTCAGCACCTCAGTCTCCGCCATGCTGTCTATCCGCTCATATTGGCAGGAAAACTGTTCTGCAACCAGTTTGGCCAACTGTTCATCCGTAATCAGACTGTCCTCAACCATCAGGCGGCCAATCATGCGTCTGGAAATATTTTTTTGTTGAGACAGGATTCTTTCCATTTCCTCTTCTGTGATAAATCCCATCTCAACGGCAAGCTCACCAATTCTTTTTTTCTTTTTTAAATTAAAAGCTGCCATTTAGTATCCTATTGTCTGGGCCATTTGAAAAATCGGCATATAAACAGCCAATAAAATAAACCCGATAACGATCCCCATAATGACCATAAGGGCAGGCTCAATTGCAGATGTGATAACAGTCAGTCTGGATTCAACATCTCTTTCGTAAAATTTGGCTGCCTCCATGAGCACCTCTTCGAGGTTACCGCTTGCCTCGCCTGCAGTAATCATTCGTATCGCCATATCCGGAAAAATACCTGCCTCCTGTAAAGAATCGGCAAAAGTGTTTCCTTTCTGAATAGAACCAATGACATGATCCAGTGTTTTCTGCATATATTTATTCTTAATCAATCCTTTTGCCACATGCAGAGACCGGTCAAGGGGTATTCCCCCCTTAAGTATCGCCGACAACGAAGAGGAAAAAAGCCCTACGGTATAAATGATCAATAAATTTCCAAAAAACGGGAACTTCAGCACATATCGGTCAAACAGCAGGCGTCCCTTATCAGATTTTTTCAAATAAATAACGACGCCTGATGCGCATGCCATGATCATGGCGATAATCAATATGGCGTATGATTTCACAAATCCGCTGAAAGAGAGCAAAACAGAGGTTAGAAAAGGCAACCCCTCATCGCTTTCTATAAGAGATCCGGTAATTGAAGGAACAATGTAAGTCAGCAGAAAAAAGACGACTGCCACGGAGCAAATGACAAGGATGACAGGATAGGTGGACGCTGCTTTAATCTTATGGCGAATATTTTGTTCTCTTTCAAAATGCTTCAAATATGCAGATACGGCCTCCGGTACATCCCCCCCGGCCTCACCGGCTCTCAGCATGGCAATGTACAAAGGCGTAAATGTATCTTCATATTTGCCGAATGCGTCAGATAGAGAGCTACCCTCTTTGATATCGTCCCTAATGGCTGTCAGAACTTCAAGCAGATAGCCGGGCTTCAATTTTTCAATAATACCGGTTAAAATTGAAACAACAGGCAGGCCCGCCTTGATGAGGGTTAGAAATTCCTGATTAAATGAGTAAATCTCTTTGGGTTTTATTTTCCGGCTCTTTGTAGAAAACGACAGTGTTGAACCATTTCCCCCCGTTCGCTGGTATTTCACCAGAAAACCGCCGTCAGCTTGCACTTCCGCCTTGAGTGCGGCAACGGAATCGGATTGAATGACCCGTTCTATATTTTCGCCATTTCTTTGAACAATCTTACATCTGTATGCCGGCATGAAGGGTGTCTCCTAAAAGAGCCTTTTGACTGCAAATGATATCGGTAAAAGTATACCATTTATTAAATACTGATTCCAGACGTAAAAAACCTGACCGGAAGCGGCTTTTTTTTGACGGCAGGTAGATAATGTAGTTAAAAAATGAAGCAGGAGGGAAACCTCCCCGCTTCATTCTATGGACCACGAATTAAGTATGTATGCTAAAAGTAAAGATCCCATCCGAATTCCTTTCTCAACAAGAATCTGGATGAGATCTTTCAATCCCAAATCATAATACTACTTGCAGAAATTAATTTTTCTTTCTGCGTGTAATCCCGGCCAATCCAAGGAGCCCCATACCAAAGAGCAGCATTGTGGTTGGCTCGGGTACAGGCTCAACCGATTCAACCATGACTACGAAATCTGTGAAGTCCCAGTCCGCTGAAGTGGCGGCAAGGTCTTCCCAGGCCAAGATAAACTCATTGTCTGACCAAGTAAGAAAATTACCATCATTGTACACGCTGAATTCATCAGTACCATCCCCCTGATAGGCGAGCATATGATCCGATTCATCAGAGTTCAAAGAACTGTCACTGTACCAAACATTCCCCGTATCCCCCACACTGATATAGTAACCAAACGTTGAGGAACTGAAAGTGACTGAATTTGTCCAATTATCTGCGGTAAAACTATTTCCAAAGACCCCTAAAGTTGCCTGGGCTCCATCATACGGGGTTCCATCATTACTGTCTTCCCCGGCAAACAGTTCAAGCCTCTTGGTCGTATCAGCAAGATCATAAATACCGAAAGAGGTATTTTCCGCATACCCTGCAAACTCAAACAGCATGGTATTAACAGAACCGGTAGAAGCAGTAATATTCCATGCAGAATCACTGTTATCACCAATCATGTCATTCTGCACATCAACAGATTGGCCGTCTTTGGTGCGTTCATTCAGAGCATCTTGGAGTGCCGTACCCACAGGAAGAGCCGAGGCAGTCCCCCCCCAAAGAAAGCATCCCAGAACTAACAATAAGATCACCTTAATTCGCATTTCCGTTCCTTTCATGTTTTGCTTGTCAATTCACCTCATATCTCACCACGAGATCCGGTAAATTTAAAGCTGTAAATAATCTTTCACTGTCACCACCAATCTTGTTAATATGAAATTAGGGTGTAGTGTTGTCTATAAGTTATGATACAGACTTTATTGACAAGACTAATTTGCAACAACCGCACCACCACACAACTATACGACGTCAAAAAAAGATTCTTTGAGAAAAAATATCCATATATTTAAGACTATTAAAGGCAATTTCTCTGTTTATTTTTTTAATATTTATATACAAATTGATTCAATTTTGCTCTATTTATGATTGCGAATCATCTATTATATAAGAAAAAAAATCTATAATATTAGAGAATTTATTTCATGAAATATTCTCACGATTCAGGCAGTCTGTTCTGGATTTGTTGCTGGAGAATTATGAACCTGCTGATCCTCGTTTCTTAAGGACCTCATGAATAGTCATCCCAACAGATAGCCGAAATTTCCATAAATCGGTTATTGTTATACCATCTACCACCAATGTTCCAGCACCCTGTATCGAAATTTTCCTAAGGTCTTCAGTCCAACCCAGTTGTCCAGCAACCCAATGTCTTACTGCATCGTCCGGAATCCCCAGCACTTCTCCAAGAATTTCAAGATACTCCACAAGCTGTTGACCATAACGGAATGCCTTAAGCCGGATAGATGGAAATACGTATTCCCCCTTAGGATAAAAAAGAGCCGTCTGCTCACCCTGTTCCCAGCATTTGTCACTGCCAATGGTTTGCCAGGGTAGGACTCCGCAGGCCCCTTTAGACCAGGCAGAAAGCTGCCACAACACCGACTGAAGGTTGGGATCCTCCAATTTATTGGCAGTACCATATTCGGCAAACTGCTTATCCGGATTCAATACCAGTTCGTCCCGCTTCATCCGGGTCTTCTGGAGGGTATTGCCCCCTATATATTCGATATCCGTGACATCCCAAAGGATATCCCGGCCATATTGAGAATAGGAAATGTCGCATCGGAAGACCGCATCCGTGCCACCTTTTAATGGATCTACCGCCTCATGCCACAACCCGCCGTACCATTCCAGAGCTTTGAAGTCCTGGATATTCACTGGTTCATCAAATATCCACGGAGCCGAAGACCCTCTGAATTTTTTCCGGTAATAAACTTTGTTGTTCAGGTAAAACTGAAACTGGGTCCGGTCCCATTGTTTTTCTTTTAGATGAAGGGCAAAATCTTGAAACGCCTTTTTAAGGCTTTGCCGGTAGTTACCTGACAGAGCCTGATCCGCCCACCATGATTTTGTATAGTGATCTGATATCTTCACCGGCCAGTTCTCACTGAAAGGAAGATAAAACACATCCAACGGTTCTCCCTTTCTGGGAAGATCCTTGAATGCGGAACCGTCCAGCAGGGGGCCGACATATTTATCCCACTCTTCCCATTGAAACCCCTGTTCTCCTTTTTTAGGCGCAAATTCAGGCAAACCGTTCCAGCCGTAAGGCAAGCGATTCAGGCAGGTCCTGTGCCTATGGGCAAGCCGGTAATATTGGTATCCTTTAAAAGGAGACACTTTGGCATACGCGTTCATTTCCGGGATAAAAGAAAGCCTGTCCGGCAGATTAAAATTCCATACCCTAAGTTGAACATCCATCTCGATTTTACTATTCCCTGATTTAATGCTCAGCCGCCCCTTCTTGATCCCGGGAGAAAGATCAGGGGGAATGTAGATCTCACATACAAAAGATTTTCCACCATCCAGACTCATCCGATCTCCATTTTGAACCGGAACCAGGGGGTCCGGAATCATTTCACTGCCCAGCCATGACCGCTCTACCCTGACGCATTCAGCTTTATAAATTGACGTAACGATATCCGGATTATTGTCAAAAAAGAATTCCAATGACAAATCATCCGATTTCCCCCGGACGAGCACCTGAAAACAGACATCCTCATTCCCTGCACCATGAAGACGGGCTATCCGGTCTGCTTCTGAAAAAAGATGATTTCCGCCCCAGTATTTTCTGTCACGGTCCGGAATGAACCGATTTGTTTCTGGAACATATTTGTCCAGAAGATCGACAACAGACACTTTGATACTGTCTAATGAAAGAGAGGACTCACTGCCGGGGAACGCTTTAATCTCGGGACGGCGTACTTTAAGGCCGCCGAATCCTTCAGACAGAACAACCTTTCTTTTAAAGGCTCGACTCCGGTTCCCGGCACTGTCCACACTGACGACATGAATTTCAATCTCTTTTCCGGGGCTAAACCCCATGTCCCGAATATGCATCATCACCTCTTTATCCGCATCCTCTGCCATGGGGATCAAATACCTTGGAAATGCATTCCGACTCCTGCCGTCTTTCCAGAAAACATCAAACCCCAACACCCTGCCGCCGCCGGAATCCCTGGGCGTCTTCCAGAATAAAAAAGCCTCACCAGAGTGAAGCCCTTCTGTCTTAGTCCTTATATCCTCAATACTTTCTGGATGAATATGATCTTTTCCTTTGATTTCAATCTCAACCCAGGGGCCTTTATCTCCGCACTCCCTGCTGTATATCAACCGATTTGGGAAATATCGATACTGAAATTGTCCGTCTTTTTCCTCCCATTCGTTTCCCACATCATCATAGAGGCAGAATCCCTTCGATACTCCGGCAATTCTGGCTGCAATAATATCCGGTCCAATTCTTAACCTCTGCCAACCTTCCTTATCCGGCCCGGAAGGTTCATTTGATTGCCAAATTGTATTGCCTCTTCCAAACACCACATCCATCAAAGTTGAGCCGGGATATGACCAGTCTTTTTTCCCATATTCCGCCTGGGCAAAACAGGGCCCCCCTTTCCCACCCCAAGAACCGCCCTCTTGCCATTCACTGGAAATACTTGATATACCGCTTTTTCTCATCGGGGCATCATAAGGGGATGCGGATTTAAACCAAAGCCATGCGTTTTGAACCAGCGTTCCCTTAAGGCAGGTTACGTCTAAATCAAAAAGAACAGATTCCTGAATTCCTTTGAGCTTGAGCTTTTCACTTCCTCCGTTACTTCTATACTGTTCCTTTCCGACTGAAGATATGGAAACATCTCTAACAATTGGTACTTTCAATTTTAACTTAGATTGGTTGCTATTTGGTAAAACGAATCCTGCTAAGAGAGGCTCAATATCAATTAACAAACTAAATAAAACAAAAAAAATCAGCCACAAATTCATGACTGATTTTTTTTGTAAGGAATAAATCTGTTTGATCTGATGATTCTTTGTCATCAATCTTAGCGAAATGCTATACTATACCCCTTCACATATTATTTTTCCGTGATAATCACAGTATACATATTATATCCAACCTCATTTCCTCCTAGTACTATTTGTCCTGAAATAAATTCTTTTGAATAAAGCTTCATTGGGACATCGGCGGTAACAAGTTCATATCCTGTATCTACAAAATCTGTTAGCCACGATGGAATATTATTTGCTCTACTATCAAAAGCCACGCTTACTACCACACTTTTATTTACCGAGAACTGTAAAAAAGAACTGCCACTAATATATTTGTCATTATTCGCCGGTTGAATAAAAAAAGCATTTTTATAAATTTCAGGGACATTTTTATAAATATAATCTCTATCGATGTAGGAAGTGCTGCCATTATCCAACCCCGATACAATTCTATATGCCTTACCGCTATCTGCCGTAAGGCTTGATATTGACAGATCCACTGATTGCTCTACAATTATGACCGTATACATATTGTAGCCAACTTCATTACCACCAAGCACAACGTCTCCTACAGCAACCTTTTTTGAATAAAGTTTCATTGGGACATCCGCAGTGACTAACTCCATACCAGTGTCAGTATATTCACCCAACCATGAAGGCAATACTTTGGCACGGCTGTCAAACGCAATATAAACGACGACATCTTTATTTACCGAAAAACTTAAAAAAGAATTACTTTTTTCATATTTATCGTTGTTTGCCACCTTTATATAATATGCATTTTTCAGTTCCTCTGGCACATTTGTATACTTATATGTTCTATCGATATAGGAAAAACTCCCATTATCCAATCCAGACAAAATTTCGTAATCTTTACCGCTACCAACGGATAAACTATTAATATAATCTCCTTCTTCCTGTTCCGTGAATGAATAAATTATATTAATCGTAGCTGTTTCAAGATTTCCGGCCCCATCACTCGCCGTAATAGTAATGATGTTTTCACCCTCAGCCAATTGAATGTCGGATACTTCCCAGTTTAAAGTACCTGATGCAATACCCGAGTCTCCCGATGAATTGGACCATGTCACTTCCGAAACTTCTTTATTATCAGAGGCAACACCTGATATCGTTATTTTATCGGACTTGGTTTCATAAGAGGTGTCGCTTGTTGGCGATTGTATTGATACTGCAGGCGGATATAAATCTGGTGGAGTATAAGTTACTTTTAATATTTTATCCAGTTTGTTGCCTGCTCCATCATGTGCTGTAATCGTAATGACGTTTTCACCCTCAGCCAATTGAATGTCGGATACTTCCCAGTTTAAAGTACCTGATGCAATACCCGAGTCTCCCGAAGAATTAGACCATGTCACTTCCGAAATTTCTGTATTGTCAGAGGCAACACCAGATATCGTTATTTTATCAGACTTTGTTTCATAGGTGGTTTCTGTTGTTGGCATCTGGATAGAAATCGTTGGAGCCTCATTATCAGGTAGAGAAACAGATTCTGCTTCCGAGACTATAACAGTATACATATTGAATCCGACTTCATTACCGCCAAGAACCACATCGCCAATAGCCGTTTCCTTTGAATATATCTTCATTGGGACATCAGCAGAAACGATTTCCATACCTGTATCCGTATAGTTTTTCAACCATGTAGGCGGGGTTGTCGCCCGGCTATCAAATGCAATATAGACAATTGCGCTTTTACTAACTGAAAAGCTTAAAAAGGTATCTTGTTTTTCATTCTTATCGTTATTAGCCGGTTGTATATAGTTTGAATTTTTCAATATATCCGGCACATTGCTGTATGTGTAGCTTCTGTCAATATAAGAAGTAGTACCGTTATCGAGCCCTGTTGATACATTGTATGACTTTCCCGTCGCAACGCTAAGATTTGATATTAATAAATCAGAGGGTTGGGTTTGTTCAACACCATAGAAAATTTCCTCTGAATAACCACTTTCATTTCCTGATGTATCTAACGCTGTTAGTGCAACATAGATATTTGTACCCAATCCATCTAAAGTATAATTTGAGACATTTCCTAAAGACTTATAGGAGCCGTACGTTCTTGATTGTGTGCCATAATACAATCTATATTCAGCAAAATCCATTTCAACATTTGGAGTCCAGGACATCTTTAAAGTGCTTTGATCAAAATTTAGGTTTAAAGGCGGCAGAGGTGGAGTCATATCCCCTGAGGTCCATGATATTACATTACTGGCTTCACTCATCCCAGTTGAGTTATAAGCTTTGACAACAAAATAGTAAGTTGTCGTTTCCTTTAGAGGGAGTTGAGACATCGGATATTGTGTTGACAATCCCACATCTAACTCCGAACTGTAATTGTCATATTCTGTTCCATAGAACAATTTATATCCATCCACTACCCCTGAGGAGGGAGCCCACGAAATCATCGATTCAGCCATTGCAAGGTATGGGATTAAAAATAGACTTATTAGACCTATAATAAAACTTTTCATATTAAATATTCCTCTTGGCATTAAGTTTAAGCCCAAACACTATAGCGAAATACAATCAATATAGTTTTACGATTCTTTAATTATAAGCCCTTGAGGCGCCGAAGGGGGGGCACTTGCTTCTGCTGACTTTATTCTGAATACGTGAACAAGTGGCTTTGAATCATCACCTTTGTATTGGAGTATATATAAAAGATTACTATTCCGATCATAAGTCACTCCAGGAATGGCTGTACACTCCTTAAAATAGGACAGATGCTCTAACAAATTTATAATCTGATAAGGCTTTATATCCCAAGGTTTTTTCAATCCTTGAGCCACGTCTGCCAAATCATTTGTATCGTAAAATATCATCTGCGGTTGTCGAGGATAACAATGATATCCTTTGTCATTATCGCAGGGATCATAACATTTAGTGTTGTCACCATAACAAGAAAGCCCCATACATTTTGACCCAACAAATATGACAGCGGCCTTATCCCCAGTTGTTATCCACGCGCCTCCACCCCAGCCATCGTTTTCTACATAGTCTGGATAATTATTATAAGTTGTATCATAATAAATCAAAGCAACACTCTCTAATTCTTTATTTGGAGGGGGGGAGTTATCGCTGTACTGGTATGGCGCGGTGGCAATTAAAACGGGGCCTCTAGCATAAGTTCCCCCCTCCCTAACAACACCAGACGCAATATTTTTCCCATTTAGATACTTATTTGCCCAGTCTATTGGTATTTCAAACAGATATCCACCAACTTCCATGCTGTGATAGTTTTGCACATTCCAAGGGCCCTGAGCATTTGGACTACTTTCATCCAAATTTGAATATCCATGACTTGGGTAATTAATATCTGCCACATTGTATGACGACCAGAAAGTCCAATATAATTTCCCTTCGGTTTGCGAACCTTGTGGAGAGAGATATGTTAACCCCCTCAGTTGATTGTTTTGTGCTTCCGATAATGTTTCCCATAATTTCCCTTCGGTTACATCATAAAAAGGAGATAGTGTCGTTGCTGTATTTAAGTTATTCAAATTTTCTGACAGAATTGGTTTCGGAATAGTGAATTGGGAAATTCTATTTTTGTAATTAACAGAATATAATGAGCCTAAATAACCATCTGCTTCACCATTTGAATCTCCCATCGGATTAAAAGCTAATGTTCTTCCGCTATGCTCCCAGTTATAAGTAGTATTTACATCTGGTAGTCTAAAAGCACCAACATATTCAAAATCATTTGTGAAATCTAATCGTTCTTCAGAACTACAAGTCAACACAGTTACAAAAATCAATAGCGGAATAATGGTTAAATGCTTGAAATAAATATTATTAAACATTCATACCTCCTGTAACTAATTTAAAAGTATTCATCGAGCCTAACGTAATATTCATGCAACAAATGCGCCACGAAATTTTCTCCCAGAATACCAAAATTGGTGTATATCCAACAAGCCATCTCAAAATAATATCAACAAAATAATGGAGCAACCGAGTTGAACCATGGATATAAAAATTTGTGCATGATGTTAACATCCTACAACCATACGCCAGAAATTTTGAAGATAGGCAAAAAGGCGATCACCTTTCTATCGGGTGAAAGGATTAATTTTGGACAACAGTGAATTAAACTTTTTTTCGTAATTGAATCAAATAAGACCAATACTCTTTTAATTCTTTTCTACCTTCTGAAAAAATAGCAAACGTACTTAGATAAAAACTTACAGAAAATATGAAAAAAATGCACAAAGAAATGAAGGGGGTCACAGTTATTGTTTGAACCATCCAATAGCAATTTCCTGCCATTATTATGCTTATCATTGCCGGCTTTTTTAATTTTGTATAAAAATTTCTAATACTTACAGGACTATTTTTAAACGCGAAAAAAAAATTTGGAAACAAAAGCACATAATTAGCTAATGTATATCCAACAGCAATGCCCTTTGCCTCCCATGGCAAACCAAGTATAAATGATAAACTTATGACTACTGCATTTAATACGCCTAACTTCAAGTATAATTTACTATTTCCGAGAGAAACAAGTAATATCCCTGTCGTACTACTCACCGGTTGAATAAAAGCGGCTATCGCCAGAATCTTAAACAAGTCACTCGAACCAATCCACTGATTTCCAAGTAAAAAAATGATTAGTTGCTCAGAACAAACAAACATAAAAGCAACTAACGGCATCGATATAAATGCTAATAACCCAATGTATTTTAAGTAGTAATTCGTAAATTGTTCGGGATTGTTTTGCAAACTACTCAAAGCGGGTAAAACAACACGTGCCATAGGGTCACGTAAATTAGTAATCGGTAACATTAATAATTGATAAGCTTTGCTATATAAACCTAAAATAGAGCTACCGCAATAACGACCTAATAGTATATTATCCAAATTTCGTGAAAAATAATTTATTACGTCAAACGAAACAAGATCTATACCAAATTTAACCATTGAACGAACTTCTGTTTTAAAATTTGGTTTTCCGGGTCTCCACTTGCAATATATCCAACAAGCAACCGTATTGACAGTAACATTTGTAATACTGTTAAATACCAATGCCCAGTAACCAAAACTTAAATAACCCGCAATAATTGCGACAACAAAACCGGAGAACAAGGAAATAACACGAATTTTTGTAATTGAATAAAAGTCCATCTGTCTATTTAATAACGCGAGATGTTGAACTGCCAACCCGCCAATAAAAAAAATAACAGATAAAGCTAATGTGACTTCTAACATTTCTGGTGTTTTATAAAATTTTGCAACTAATGGTGAAAATACCGCAATAATAAATGTAATTAATGCCCCAATAGCAACGTTAATCCAAAACAAATTGGTTACCTGTTTATGATTGATTTCAGAGCGCTGTATTGTGGCAGTTGATAAACCTAAGTTTGAAAAAAGGGCTGCAAATCCAGTTAACGAATATGCCATGGCATTGATACCATAATCTTCCGGACTTAAAATTCGGGCAAGAATCATTGTAGATCCCAACTGCAAAAAGAATTGAATTATTTGGGATCCCATTGTCAGAGCACCACTTTTTAGCGATCTCCTTTTTAAATCTGATTTCACATTATCAGTATTGAAAATGTAATCGTATTTCTTCAATTATAAAATTATCCCTTTCTCAATAATCGGGCACTGGGGCCCCTAACATACAGAACTCGCTTACCATTTTTTCAATAAAATCATAAAGTACGCTTATTTCCGCATCAACAAATTAACCCGTCGGAGGCCATAAGGGGTTTTTGAAATAAGGCGATGCTTGGTTATGATATAGCGAGTTTATGACGGAGTGCAATATTATACAAAGCATTATTATACAAAACTAAAATAAAAAACAAATCATATATGTTTAAACTTAGAAAAATGGAGCAGACAACCAATCCGGAAAAAGAAGTAGTGCTTGCTTTGTTATACAAATTAATTTTTTGGAACACCTGATCATTTTTGTACAATAAACAATAATAATGAAGCTTCCAAGAGTGCTTAAAAAAAAATACTATTATTAGTATATATGCTATTCCAGCCCCAATCCCAGATTCGGCCGCATACTGCACAAATGTGTTATGGGCAACCATCGATCTTCCATAAAATTCAGGCCCTGCATTTGCAAATCCCCCCAAGCCAACACCCGTTAAAGGAAATGCTAATGCCATTCTCAATCCACCAGCCCAAGCATATAGTCGGTTTTCAGCAGAACTTTCCCCTTCAAAATTAACAATAGTAGTAGTTCTTTCGCTAAGAACATTCCCTGCTTGCCAATGATAAAATAAAACAAAGAACAAAATAATAGGTAACACGAAGACCTTTTTTCTAGACAGAACCAACTCACAGAAAATAACGGTCAAAATTCCAAGCAATCCTCCTCTTGAACCGGTTAAAAAAACAGCATGCCACCCCATAGGAATGATTGCCCATAAACCATATTGAAACCATTTATTTAATTCTTTTCCCCAATAAAATATAAATGGAAGCCCGACCACAAATAATACTGCAAAAATATTTTCATCTTTATACATCCCGCTCCCATTAATATTAGATGGCCCCATGAGGCGCCCCAAGTAAAACTGTTTCCAATTTTGAGAAAAATATTGAAGATTTGCCCAATAAATCAGATAGATTGTTGATATTGATAGTACGATAGTTAAATATCGCAATTTTGAAATTGTATTCATTTCCAAAACAGCAAAGAAAAATAACAAAAATATTATATTAGTTATATAAAATATCCTCTGGGAGCTTAATCCTGATGAACTATCAGCAGAAACATACGGCCCACAATAATAAGATATAAAAATAAATAACCAAAGGAACATAATTACAAGATTATGACCATTCATTAAAAACTTATAATTATATTTCCCACGAATAATAGAAATGAAAACCCCTATCATAGTAAAAATTGAAGTAATTAATGTTACCCGCAGGCCTTCAAAATTCCAATACCAGATATATTGAGGGCCAAGAAAAGATAACAAATAATATGCAACAATGCCTGCCCAAGGATGTAAAATAGCCTTTAAGGCCGTAAATACCAATGTAATTAAAAGTAAAAGTTTTCCCAATCTTATAACATCTTTTTATTAATAATCCAGCCAGTTAAAACATATATTTCTTAACTATCTATCATTACCTACTATGCATTCAGAATCTCTTGATATGCTTTTAGTACGCCATTCACGTATATATCAGCGTTATATTGATTAACAATTTTTAAATGTGCATTATACCCCAATTGTTTACTAAATTGCTTATTGCTCAATATCGAATTTATTGCCTCCGCCATTGCTAATGAATCACGAGGTTTTATCAGTAAACCGTCAACTTTGTTTTGAATAATTTCACTCGGCCCTCCAGGTGATGTTGCTACGACCGGCTTTGACAAAGCCATCGCTTCTATAATAACTCTACCAAATGGTTCCGGTTCGGTTGAGGCATGAACAAGGACACTACAGGCAGCCATAGCCTCAGCCACGTTCTTGACGTGGCCAACAAAATAAATTTTATCCGAAATTCCTAATTTCTCAGCATACTTTAGTAGTCTTGCTTTATAACTTTGATTACCATCAGGTGAATCGCCTATTATAACTGCCCGAACTGGAACGTTTTTAAAAAGTTCGGCACAAGCTTCTAAAAAAAACATATGCCCTTTCCAGTCCACTAAGCAACCGACAATTCCAATTAATGAAAAATCATCATTTATTCCATAATGTTTTTTAAATTTACTCCCATCTGAATTATAAGAAAAGAAATCAAAATCGACAGCATTTCTAACCACTGATATTTTTCTTTCTTTAACACCCAAAGATTCTATTTCTTTTTTTATGTATTCTGATATGGCAATAATATGATCAGCTTTTTTAGTTATCCATGAGATTAATCTACTTTTATACTCCATACCACGAACATGCATTAAAACAGGTACGTTTGCCTTCTTTGCGGCAAAAACCCCACCATCGTTCAATAATGGCCAATTGTTTAAATGAACAAGATTAATTTTATTGGTACGAATAAAACGAACAAGTTTGTTCACATAGGAATTGCAAAAAGTTACCCGATCAACGATATAGGCTACTGGTCCACTCTTGTTGCCAATCATTTTATATAAATAAAATTCCAGTTTTGAATTTGGCCCATATATTCTTTTTCTAGGTATTTGGACAACTTTTTTTATATAATTATTGGATTGGATATAATTTTGTGGATAATTGGTAATTACATAAAAAATATAATTACGATCTTTCCAATTGTCTAATAAACACTTTAAACTCATTAAAGCCCCGCCAAATCCTGGCCCTTCCTCTAAAATTAAAACTTTTTTCATGTTATTACCTTTAGTAATTCTAAACGATGGGCTGTAGCGCTCTTCTTCCAATCAAATCGATTAGAGTTTCTATTGCCTTTTTCAATTAGCTTATATTTTTGATTCTGGTTATTTAAAAAAAATAGAACCTTGTCTGTTAAATCATTGGGGTCTGTGCAATCCGCCAAAATGGCACCAGTTCCGACAACCTCTGGGATACTAGCTTTGTCAGAAGCGATTACTGGACATCCTAATTTCATTGCTTCTAAAGGAGGAAAACCAAATCCTTCAAACAAAGATGGGTAAATAAACAGTTCAGCCCCTTGATATAAAGCATCTCTGGTTACATTATCTACGTAAGATACTAATTTCACTCTATGTTCTATATTGAGTTGAGCCACAAGTATTTGCAACTTACTAAGAATGCTATTTTGAATCCCTGTTAAAACTAAATCAATATCAACTCCCATCCGGACAATAGAGGCAAAAGATAAAATTAAGTTTTCTGTATTTTTCCAAGGGCTTTCAGCTCCTAATGCATATAAATACTTATTAGAAATAATTCCAGTCTGCCAAAGGTTTTCTTGAGCCTCTTTTTTATTTTTATAGATGGGAGAAATTGTAGGAAGACCATTATGAATTACTCGTATTTTTCTTTTTGGGATTTTGAACAATTCATATATTCTGTCTTTTGAAAAGGAACTTACTGTTATTACTCTATTGACATAATGCCTCACCCAAAATGGAATAATTTTTCTAAAGTATACGCTATCAATTAGGTTATGCGTTCTGAACGATTCTTGCAACAACGTGTCATGAACCGTTAGTACTTGTTTGCATTTTCTAGTAAATATTGGAATGTTTGCGGGGCACCATAAAACATCGACATTAAGTTGATCTAAAACATGTGGCATTGCTAACCATTGCCATACTTTGAATCTTGTACCGGGTGGCTCGGGAACACAGATGGTTTTATATTTAACATTAATATTTAGATTACCTTTTATATGACCACTCTCATAAAAAAAGAAAAATTGATCATCCATGTTGGGCCAGAACTTTAAAATTTCCAATATATAATTTGCGATCCCTCTCATTTCAGGAAGTGTCAGAACTCTGGCATCAAGACCAATTCTCATTTTTTCTCCTATGAAAATATTTGGTTCGCACTATTGATGTGTACTTTTTCTTATGACGGTCCGGAACCCTGCATAACAATTGGAAAGAGTCCGGTTCCCATACATCGTTTTTCCATTAGTCCTGAACTAAAAGATTTTTGTTTGTTTGATACTCGTAAATACATCCAACATACTCGCATAATTTAAGCAAAGGTTCCAAATAATTTTTCCCAGTTAGTAAAGCAAACGTTGTTCTACCAAAAGAAACTAAAGAAACTTTATATAAAAAACGAGGAGCCCCCAATAAAAAAGGTGTCTTTCTAAACGGGTTGCGAATACGAACCCATCCCCGACCTCCTGCGATTGCCCTTTTTATCAAATATTTTAATTTAAGCTGTGACATTTGGATTCTATGCTTAACAATAACTGAGGGAGCGAACACAGCTATTTCACCTCTTTTGATCATACGATGAAAAAATTCCTGCTCACTTCCGGATATACGATTTCGGCCTTTAGGCCCAAAAGTTGTGTTAAAATGGACTCCAGATTTGAATAATGCGGCTCTTACCCAACAATTTCCACTAACAGGATATAGATCACAAAGCTCACCTTCGCAACCTAATGGATTAAAGTTAGTAAAAATAAAATCAGAAAACGATGCCTCCGTAATTCTCAATTTTGATTCTTTAGGAAAGACTGGTAACACTCGGCCTCCAAAAATACTCACATGTGTCCATCTGTTAGTTACAGATAGAATTTCTTGAAGCCAATTTTTTTGGGGTGTAATATCATCGTCAGTAAAAACAAATAACTCACCATTAGCAATCTCTATTGCTTTATTTCTAGCAAAATTTTGTCCCTGTCGCTTTTCAAATGCATATACAATTGGTAATTTGCTACTAAATTTTTCGACTATATGTTTTGTATCATCGCAACTGTTATTATCTATAATTATGAGTTCATAGTCCGATTTATTAAAATCAAGATTGACAAAATGTTCTAACGTTTGATCCAATATAGCCGCTCTATTGTAAGTAGCAATAATAATAGAAAATTTTTTCGCCATTGCAGTATCCTTTAAATTCATTTTAATTTTTAATTTTTATGCTTAGCGAACCAGAAATCGCCTTTAAATATATCATAGCATAGCTTTCTATCATGCTATGTTCAGAATAAAATTGAAATGCAGTTGAACGGTTGTTTAGGCCAAGCTGCTGTCTTAACTCATGATTTTTTATTAGTTCCCACATAGCTGAGACATAAGTCTTCTCGTCATTTTTTTTCACAATAAACTTTTTATTTGCCTGACTCACCATTTGTTTAATATCGCCAACATCTGTGCTAACGATTGGCAAACCAGAAGCCATGGCCTCAAGTATAGCCATTGGCATTTGTTCAATATCGGAAGAAAAACAAAAAATGTCTATTTTTCTTAATAGCTCAGTAGGATCCTCTAAATAACCTAAAAATTTTATTTTTTGAGTAAGGTTGAGTTCTTCGGTCAATTTTTCCAGAGCCCCCAACTCAGGACCATCTCCTGCGACATACAGTTTGTATGTTAATTCATTTGGCAACTGGGATAAACAATGAATCAGGCGAGCATGATTTTTAAGCTTTATCAAAGAAGCAACTATTCCAAGCCTTACAGTTTGATCGGAGTGGCTTTTCTTTACCCGATTAAATTTAAAATGACTAACCTTCACACCATTTACTATATGAATAACATTTTTTTTTTTTACGTTCCACGAATCAGTTGCCATATCTTTTAAAAGGCGAGAGCATGTCACGATTAGGCAGCACCGCTTAAAAACAAATCCCCGTATTAATTTCCTATGATATTTTTCTGATCTAATTTCAGAATCGTCAAATCCTTCTGCGGCATGGATTGATGGACAGACCTGATCAAACAAGTTGGCAATCAACCAGTCTATTGATCCCCAAGCATACGCTATAAGTAAATCTGGTTTTATTTGCCTTAATTTTTTATAAATATTTATAATTTGTACTGGATAAATTATGCCTTTTTGCGGACAATGAATCAAAGAATATTCTATATCGGGATTAATATAAGCAGCAGCATCAAAATTACCATTAATTGAACATATAGTGTGATGAAATTTATTTCCAAGCCCATTAATAATTTTACAAGTACGCAATTCCGTCCCTCCACAACGAAACCCATCAAAAACATGTAGAATATGCGGTATTTTGTTATCCATAATAAATATCACCAAAAAGCATAATATGTGTCTTAATTTTCTATAAGTATTGACGCATCCACAACTCAAGAATTAGAAGGGAATTTAAAAAATAATCACCACTGAGTTCACCTTTTAGTTGTCTTTCATAGATCCTCCTGACCGCAGACGGATCAAGATGATCTGTGACTTTTGTGTCTGAACTAAAAAGATGATCCGTCACGAATGATCGCAAGGGCCCTTTAAACCATATGCCGGAAGGCTGGCTAAACCCTCTGCTTTTTTTTCTATGAAGTATCTCATCGGGAATCATGCCCTGGATGGCCTTCTTAAAAATGAGTTTGGTTCCGTCACTTTTTGCAGAAGGGCGAGCAAGTTTAAATTTCCCGGGGACACGGAACGCCTGTTCCACCAACCGATAATCGATAAAGGGAGTCCTGTTGATAATTCCTTGTGCCGCTGCCATTCGCTCATTTTTAAAAAGAAGATCATCGGGCAGAAAGAGCTTTGTCAATCCATATTGATATATATTTATAAAATCATTTAGTCGGGTTCTTCCATAGTACTCTTCCGCGGTTTCAAAAGGTGTCCCATATTCCCGGTCGCCAAGAAGCAACCGTCTTTGCTTTGGAGTAAATCCCGGGATCCATGTAGATCTTCTCTCAAGATCCGACATCCCGATACGTCCCAGCAGCCTGATAACCTTATCGGGTATGGTGCTACCATCCGGGAAATGATGAACCGCCCATCCGAACAACAACTGCCGTAAAACAAAAGGAAAGGAGATAAACTTCTGGACAGACAACTCTCCCATGGAATGCCCGGTGCAAAAAATCTCATCAGATCCTTCGCCTTCGAATACGACACTGCATCCAGCTTTTGAAACATTTTCCATTGCCACGTACATCCCGGCATAGGCGACATCATTAACCGGGGAATCAAGATGAATTACCCCCTCTAAAAGAGCTCTGGAAAAGTCAACCGGATTCAGTATGATCTCACAGGGTTCCAGATCATAGTCCTTGTAGATATAATGTTGCAAGGATGCATCACTGTACTCCCTCTCTTCAAAGGCAATGGAAAACCCCTTTAAATTATCTGCCAGGGAATGGCGGCTCAGAACCGAAACAATAGCGCTGGTATCAACCCCCCCACTCACAAGAGCGCCGGTTTTTTCTCCTTTCCTGATTCGAATGGACACAGCATCTATAAAAAGTTCTTTGAGTTTCTCTGAAAAATATTCCCGCGACCCATCTCTGTCCTCACTCACTTCGTGAATCGGCCAGTAAGCGTATTCAGATATATTTCCCTTGTTTAGAATAGTCATGTGACCGGGACGAACCGCAAATATGTTTTTAAACATGGTCTTTGGGGGGCTCAGTGCCAGGGAGGCTAAATATTGAGTTAAACTCCCATAATCCAGCCTTGCTTCTACGCAGCCGGTTTCAAGAATCGATTTTATTCTGGTGGAAAAACATATCAGATCTTTTTTCAGGGTATAAAACAAAGAATGAGACCCCAAATGGTCCCTGATTAGCAAAAGCGTTTTGGATTTCCCATCCCACAAGGCAATTGTAAAACTGCCATTGATATTTCTTGGAAACTTATATCCTTTCTCAGCGTACAATAAAGGAATCAGGTCGAACCCCGATTTCGGCTTGGGGATCAATTCCTTATCTTTCAATGAATTGTACAGTTGATCTGTATTATAAATTTCACCTTCGCATGCAGCAATGATTGAGCGCTCCTCATCTACTACAAGCTTTGTGTCGGCTTCCCTGGAATGGAAGGTGACGCCCAGGACGAAATCATCATCCAAATGGGTCGAGACATGATTTCCCCTGAAATCGAGTGTTCCCGCCATATTATTTACCTGATTTTTGCCGGGAAACAGCAATTGACTATAACCAAAGATTGCTCCCACAAATACCCCCCATCAATTTTACCGAATATTTCAATCTTACAAGTTGAAAAAAATCAACCAGTTACATGCCTCCAGATCCGAAGATGTTTGAACAGTTTTAAGGTATCGTAAAACAAACTCGCAGACCTTGCCGAAAAATATACACAATAAAGCCACAAAACCATTTTTTTGTTCATCCCTTTTGAATATTTGATTGTGCTGTAGAAAAGAGGAGGGCAAAACATCAAAAGGCAACCGGCAATCAAAGTGATTGGGCTGACTGAGGCGATTCCAAAAACGGAGATCCAAAACCCGATTAAGAAAACCACAGGCATCAAAAGACTGGGAATTTCTGAAATTCGAATGCCATGTGAGAATACACCTTGAAAATTACCAATGGAATGCCAAAATTCCTTTTTCCAGAACTCAACTGAGTTCTCAGGTTCCCGCAGATGATATACGATGATATTCGGATCATTAACAATGGCTCCGATTTTAGACAGGCGATAACCCAGATCTACATCTTCACATGTAACCAAATTTTCATTGAATCCACCTAAGCATTCAAAAGCCGAACGGCGGAGAATTAAATTTTGAGTAGATAGCCAGTCTACTTTACAAGACTTTTTCGGGTTTCCCCGGCATAACCTAGACCAGGTTTTCTGAAACAGATTAACCTCATCTTCAATAACGGTGGGGTATGATCCAGTCGCAACGACCTCGGAATCGGTAAAGTGGCGGACTGCTTTTTTAAGCCATTCATGTCCAACCACACAGTCACTGTCAATAAAAGCTATAATATCTGCACAACTGCCATTAGCTCCGACATTGCGGGTTCTTGCAATGGAATATTTCTTTACCCGTTTTACAGAAACCCGATGTCCATATGCAATTTCAACACTCCGGTCTTCGGAATAGTTATCTGCAACAATGATGTTGAGCCTATCCTTTGGGTATTCAATATTTGTCAACGCGGCCAAGCATCTGCCCAGATATTTCTCCTCATTGTAAACGGGAATAACAACATCAACATTAGGCAACACTTTTTAATTACCTTTTACTTTCTGGTTCGAATCACTCTTGCGGGATTTCCTGCAGCCACTGCGAAATCCTTAATAGAAGACACTACAACACTACCGGTCCCAATCACGCATCCTTTACCTACATCAGCGGAAATCAACGCGCCATTACCAATCCATGAGTTTTCTCCAATGGTAACTTTCGCAAACATTCCTCCCTGGTCCCTGATGGGAACATCTGTGGCTTCAAAAAAATGCTGCTTTTGACCGCTTATTATATGAACGCCACTCCCGATAATGCAGTCCTGCCCAATATGAGCAAATCCGATATCACACCTAGTGCCGATATAAACCCCGTTCCCGATACTCACCCTGGGGTCGGAAAAAGTTGTTCCAAAACTTATACAGCAATCAGTTAGCCGGTTAAAAGTGATCCATTTTAAAACCCCTCTCCGGAACCACTCACCCGTGACACCTGGAAACAATGACACAGTCTGCATCATCGCACTAAAGGCCTTCCTTGGGCCAAAAAACACTCGTTGAAGCAGATAAAATAAAAAAAATGGGAAAGAAACCACACGCATCAACAGGTCTATCCACTGTTTCATGACTGATTTCATATCAATGGCCGGCTCATATTTTCAGTTTATCCTCAACACGATACCATATCCATTTCAGTTCCTTGGCAGGGGTTGTACGGCGCAAGATATCTTTCAATTGCGAAATTAGATTGGAGCCTTTGTTCACTTCGGTTGCCACAGGCCTTCTTTCGGAATCGGCAAATTCCGTTAATTCACCTTTTTTCCATTTAAAATATAAATCCAAGTGGTCTATACCGTTTCTCATCATCAAAACCAGGGGTCTTGTAAGTATCCAATTGTCAAACCGCTGCATTCCTTTGATGCCTTCCTCAAAGAAAAATCGCCCCTTCTCCATCATTCTGGTTCTCATCTCCCCGTGAGACAGGCATGCGGTAAAGGCCAGAACATCGCTTTTCCTGAATTCCTGGGCTGCCCATGATTCATTTGGAAATTCAAGGATTTCAGGCTTATCAAGGTATGGATATTCATTATCAACCATCCATTCTCCGTATTTTAAAAGTACGGCACAAACATAATTGTACATGTCGTCTTTTTCCTGTGTCTCCTCCTTTAATTCCACATACCGGCATAGACTCTTGAGAAAGACAGTGTACATCCACCGTAGTTCTACCTCACAAAACTGCCGGGACTCAATCAGATCATCAGGGGATATGCAAATGCGAATCAAGGATTCGGCATGTCGAAGATAGATTTGATCACCGCAGAGTAAAAATGCATCTAACAATACGTTTAAGGCATTTCCGCTAGCTCTTCCGGGGCCGTCTTTCAACCCGTAAACCAAAATCGGAGAGTCATTGCCGGCGTGCCGTTTTGCAAGGCCTTTTCTTAACAGAATAAATAAAAATTCGCTTATTGTATCGGGGCCCTTCAACCCATAAACAACATTTTCGGCAAGCGCAAGTACACTGTCTCGGTAACGAATTTCTCCTGTAAGCCAGTACATATAAAGAAAGCCAGTGGTATAACAATGATCGTATGACGGTCCCCCGCCCACCAGATGGGGGGGCTTCATATCCCTGTGTTTCACGGAGACTGATCTGTGGGTACAGGTAGCCGCATCAAGGTGATGATCGGTATGCCAGAAAAGGCCGTTATTGAACTGGAACCTGTCAGACCGTGTATGGTAAATATCAATATCACATACATGATCGGCATGCTCCCTGGCCAGGTCAAACCATTTTCTGTCACCTGTCCTAAAAAACTGAGTCAAACTGCCCATAATTACATCAAACTGGTTGTTGTAATGTGAGATAAACCGTTCCGGACGGTCCTGAAATACAGCCTCATGGTCTGCATATAATTCACCGAAATTGCGCCATCCGAATTCATCTATAATTTCTCTTCTTTGAACAAATGACGTTTCATTGTTAACCGCAGCCTGAATCATTTCGTTATAAGACTGATAAAAAGGATCATCATCGGCTTGAGTCGGAAGCGGTCTGGAACATTCGCCTGAATTATAATACCAGTCTGGGGATACTTCTGGCACCAGTGGGGAAAAGGTTGGAAATACGTTTTCTCGGATCGTTCTGCTGTGCCCCAGATAAAGGTCCATTATATGGGTTTTCTGTTCCCCACCCTGAAGCTCAAATAAGTCATTAAATTGTTTTGGAAAAAGCCCTATGCTCAAAAGGCCATCGGAAAATGCCATTTCTTTGGGAAAATTCTGCCAAAAGTTCCTGACTCCTGCCCCAACCCAGTATTCCCCGCTACCCATAGCCATGAATGGATTGGCCCTCAGGCCGTCCAAAATCTGTTCTCCGTCACTTGTAATTTTATACCCCTGGAATGTAAGGGGAATCTTATTGTTTTTATTCACGTGATTTCGCGAATACCAGTTTTTACCTCCGCTCGAATCCTGGTAAATTGTAACAGGCCGGGTTTCCTTGACAACTGGAGAATAATTATCCCGGGTATAATACAAATCGAAACCTGTATCCCCTAGCATTTGGATATTGACGCTCAACGCCTCAAAAAAAATTGATCCTTTATCACCCAGGTCCCAAACACCCCCGAGGTGCCTTGCTGGGCTTGTGTTTAAAAGTGTAAATTCAACCTTAGTTTCTGCTTTATCCGCATAGAAATGCAACTTACAGATAAAGCTTAACGGATGGATGCTTCCGGACTGAGAGTGGAATTTTCCATTGAATGCAAGAACGCAGCGCAAAGGATTGTACGTCTCAATATGCCACCCATCCACACTTGGCTCCCAAAGGCTCCCATTTTCTGATTCCAATAATATACCACCAGAATCTTTTTGAATGATCTGCTTCCCTTTAAAAAAAACCTCTGAAAACGGAATAAAAGGATTTTTAACAATATGAAACTCAGCTATCCCTGTTAGGATGATTATTTTCTTTTCAGACTCCTGACATTTCAGTTTGGAAAAAATGGGCTGAACGCTCTTTTCTGTGGAATAATAAAGATATAATGGCTTTGAATCATATGAGCCCACTGATAACTGGGAATCAAACAGTATCCACTTAATACTGCCATCAGCCCAATGGGCAAGAGGCGTTGAAAAGAATGCAGGCACCTCCTTAGCGTCATCAATAATACATATATCCGAAATGTCCCTGACCATCCCTTTAGGAAAGGGCATCCCCCAGGTGACAGGTTCTTTATGCCGGTTTATACCTGCTGTTTCGTTAAAAACGACGGTCGTTATTAAATCCATAAGTTAAACTAAAATCCAGGCTCATACTGCTACAAACTTGTTTTCAATATGATTTTATGGCCATCAACTAAATAATTCTTTCCTTTTGCGGCTAATCCCAAAAAGAATCAGAATGCCAACTGCAAAACTTATCTTTGCAGAGGGTTCGGGCACCGGCGTAACATCGCTGGCGATAATCCAGGCTGAAACTTCATAGGTTTTGATGTTATCGTGTAAGGAAGAAAGGATTGGATCCTGAAAATGATACTGTCCAGTGGTATCATCTGCAATGTACTTTATCAATACTGACAGATGGTCCAAGGTCCTGGCATCCCAGAAGAAATTCTCCCATGGACCGGAAAAATGACTAGATGTCCAGGAAAAGTATTCCAAGGGGAATTCTAAATTTTCCCAATGGGAAAACATCTGCACCACTTCTGATGCGTATGCAAGCCGCCAAGTGGTGATGCCAAATGTACCGCTTCCTGTATTCAGATTATTGACAGCAGCCACTTGTTCGCCATAATCCATATTCCAGAAGTCATCCATATTTGTATACCAGGCATTACCGGAAACATTATCAATCAAATAGCCTCCATTATCGATAAAATCTCCTAAAGCTGTCCCACTATTGAAAAAAAATAACATAACGAAAATCAATACAGGTGTTCGAAACATTAGCGAGTCCTCCATTACAAATTTATCAAAAAAAGGCATTACTAATCATATCACATCTTTATTTGAGGCCAGTTGACGCATTCGATCAATAAAACAGCCCCTAAAACGATTCAAGCAATTAGTCTCTTAAACAAATCTTCATACTCCCTTGCCATCCTGACGGCAGAAAATCTTATTTCAACATCCTTTCTAGCCTTCAAGGCAAGCGATCGTCTTATTCTCGGATCGCGACTTAGACGCTCAATAGTCATACCCAAAGTAGCGTGATCTTCTTCAGGAAAAAGCAGTCCGTTGACATTATGATCAATCAAATCATTGCTTCCGGGAATATCTGAAGCAACAATGGGTACCTTTGCAGCCATGGCTTCCATAAGACATCTTGGGATACCTTCCAGGCGGGATGGCAGAATAAAAACATCAAACCCCTTTAAAAAACTCAATCGATCATCCCGAAATCCAAAAAATCTGACTTGGCTTGAAATACCAAGATCTTCTGAGAGCTTGCAGAGGTACTCTTTTTGTTCACCGCTACCTACTATAGCTAACCTCCACGGAATTTCCTTCAATTCTGATACGGCCCTTAATAGAATGTCTATACCTTTTCTTGGTATAAGTTGGCCGATATATCCGATAATAAAATATTCTTTCTTTCTCCACAACTCCATTTTTTCGGATATTCCGGAATGGGAATCGACTTCCGATATATCCACTCCGTTCCCTATGTAATGAAGTTTTCTTCCCAAAAACAGAAGATTCCTTTCCAACTCCCTGGAAAGTGGAGAAACAACATCTAAGAAGGGAAAAAGTGCCCTGTCCAACATTTCATAACACATAAGCTTAAAATCAGCGTTTTTGCTCCAGCCATGGGGTGTTGAAACAATCTTACATCCCGTTCCTCTTGTGGCAAGATAACCGATAGCATCTTGTTTATAACCGTGGGTGTGCAATATTTGAATTTTTTGTTTGAATATAAATCGCCTTAATTGAGTAACAGATTTCAGATTAACCCTGCCTGGAGTATGAAACATTACTGTTTTAAATCCCTGTTCCCCAGCTTCCCGGTAAAGATCTGGCAAATCAGCCCTTGAATCATCTTTCACCACTCCCACAAAAGAGTCTATCACGACAGGATTCAAGTGACGAATCAGGGCCAATATCCATCTTTCCGCTCCGAAAAGGCCCATAGGGCTTCCAAGCTGTAAAACCTTTATCGGTACTGTATCCGAATGATCAGACAACATATTTTTTCCAAATTTTAATGTTACTTTTAATAATAATGCTTTTCCCATAATCCTAACATTGTCAAACCCCAAAGAAAAACACTGTGATCCTTTAAGCCGGTCTGGTGTTCATCCCACAAACGGCCTAAGTTTTCCTTTATCAGAGTTTCTTGAATAATATGACTTTTTTCAAATATCATCTCCCTAGCAAGGGGTTTGAGCTCGTTTCTGAGCCATTTAGCCACCGGTATGGAAAAACCTCGTTTTGGTTGATTTATAACGACTTTAGGCAACTTGCTTCCTGCAAGATGGCGGAGCAGGACTTTTCCCTGACTTTTCCTGATTTTCAATCTGGCAGGAAGGGTGGCAGCAAATTCGGTTATCCGGTAATCAAGTAAAGGGCTTCTCACCTCCAAGGAGTGCGCCATACTCATTCTGTCTACCTTCACGAGAACATCCTCTGGCATATAGAAACATAGGTCTGCATTCTGACTCCTGCTTAGTGGATTTTTTGAAGCGCAACCCATGTAATGCTTAAGTGCCATTTGACTTGGAAAAAACGATCCAATGCTATTACAGAATGACATGGAGTATATCTTTTTTTTAGTCTCAGCCTGAAGCCAAACTAGATCACGATAAAAGGCTTCGGCATCATTTAGAGCAAGATTCTGAAAAATGGTTTTTAATCGAAACGGCCTTGGCAGAGACGCTCTTTCCGGATATACACTCCCTAAAATACCAAACAAAGATATTCGGACTCGATCAGGTATCAACCGCCTAACTGCAGACTCAAACATATGGGGAATATATCTAAAAGTATACCCTCCAAAGGTTTCGTCGCCTCCATCCCCAGACAGTGCTACAGTAACGTTCTTTCTTGCCATTTTACACACATACCAGGTGGGTATAGCGCTGGAATCGGCGAAGGGTTCGTCAAAATGCCAAGCAATATCATTAATAACATCCAAAGCAGAAGGTTCTAAAATAAATTCTCGATGATCTGTACGAAGATGGTCCGCTACTATACCAGCGATAGGAAGCTCGTTCAATTCCCTAAGGCCGAATCCGATGGAATTAGTCAGTACAGGTTTAGGAAGAATACCAGCCATGTAAGAGACGACAAGTGTAGAGTCCAGTCCCCCGGAGAGAAACGCCCCGAGAGGAACATCGCTGATCAATCTTTGAGTTACGGCGTCCTCCAATAGATCTTCAAGTCTTTGAGAGGCCTCTCTCAAAGTAAGACTATTCTTCTCATCAAACTGAACAGACCAATATTTTTGCTTTCTTACGACACCATTTTTCACCTCAAGAGTAGTTGCGGGCTCTAATTTTTTAATGTCAGAAAATATCGTCAAAGGAGACGGAATGTAGCCGAATGAATAAAAGCAATCTAACCCACTACAATCAATCTGTTTCCTGGAAAATCCGCCTTTTAAAATAGCTTTCATTTCTGAAGCGAACGCAAATGTTTTGCCATCATGGTAGTAGTACAATGGTTTCTTACCCAACCGGTCCCTTGCAAGGAAAAGGGACTGATTATTTTGATCGATGACGGCAAATGCGAACATTCCATTCAGCCTGGCAACACATTTTTTTCCCCATTGTTTATATGCGCGTAAAATGACTTCTGTATCGCTTTTAGTCCTGAAAACGTGCCCAAGCCCCTCTAATTTTTTCCTAATTTCTATAAAATTATAAATTTCTCCATTGAATACGATACAAAGCGCACCTCCATCTATAGCTAAAGGTTGCTGACCAGAAGAAAGGTCGATTATGCTCAAACGACGGTGCCCAAGTGCATATTTTCCATCAACATACACGCCTTCCTCGTCAGGTCCCCGATGTACGAGTTCCCGGACCATGCTTAAAACCTGCACCCTCGCTTCATCCTGATTATGACCTTGAAAATTATAAAATCCTGCTACACCACACATAAAAAAAAGACCTTCTCATAACTATACCAACAAATCATGTAATTGTTTTAGCTGACTATCCCATGAATAATATTGATGAACTTGTTTATGCGCATTGCTTGCTAAAAAAGAAGCATAATTATTATTTTTCCAAATGGATAAAACCGCTTCTGCAAAAGCATTTGGCTCTGTTTCAACAGCTATAAGATGCTTTCCTGATAGCGCCTTAATACCTGTAAAGGCCTGTTTTGAAACAACTATTGGCTTTGCCATAGCCATCGCTTCAAGTACTTTATTTTGAATGCCTCTGGCCATACGCAATGGAAAAACACATATATCTGAACTTAAGACATATGGCCGTATATCTTTTACTTCACCAGTCACTTCAACCCCTGAAAATTTTGATAAAGCAATAACCTCTCGTGAAGGTTTTGCTCCTACGATAGATAACGTTATAGAAATTTTCCTCCTTATTAAAGGCATAACTTGTTTTACGAACCAGACGACAGCGTCTTCATTCGGGTAATAATCCATTCTCCCGAAAAAGATCACATTCAATTTATTTTTTAATGGATCAAAATGAGTTCGCTCAGATTTTTTAGAAAAAAACTCCAAATCAACACCATTTCCCACTGCATATATATTTTCTCCTTGATTAGATTGCAATTGGGATCTCAGAGTGTCAACTTCAGCAGATGATACCAAAGTCACTGCAGTAAAAAAATCAACTATTTTAGTTTCATATAGTTTTAATAAGCAGCTTTCAATAAAATATATAATCGATGCAATGGATTTTTTCTGGGCGGCATACTGTTTCCATTTAACAGAATCGACATCGATAAGATCCATGACCTGTATTATTTTTTGTTTATTTTTTATTTTTTTTCCGCAAATAAGGTACTCAGCCATGGGTGAAGATGAGCATAGAACAGAATCAATGAAAAATGATCCTATCAATTGGTTGAATTGATTTTGAATGGTTTTAGAATAAAAATATCCCACTGAAAGCGGTTTGCCTGAAAAAAATTTCAAAATGACAGTTAATAATTTCCGAAACTTAGAAAGATATACTAAGGTCACTGTTTTGCAGTATTTTTCCAATTCTTTTTCATATTGCAAATCACTTATATCATCAACCAATGCGCATAGATGAATATTCCACCCCATTTTTTGCAAATACCTTATCTGATTAAAAGAACGTATTTTTTCTCCTTTGTTGGGAGGGTATGGAATACGATGGGCCAACATAATGAGGTGCCTGTTCTTACTATATTCTTTATTCATTCTCAATCTAAGGACTTGTATACTTTAAATAAATTTGCTTGATTATCGGGTTCGTTACACATTGAAGAATTATTGCTCCTAATATAGATAGTGATAACCCAAGCGTGATAAAATTAATCCAATCGATTTCAAAAAAATGAAACAAAAAGAGTAGCACCCCTCCGTGGACAAGGAAAAAAGCATAACATCTTTTTTGAATTTTAAATAATATGTTTACCGTGAAATTTGTATGTATCTCTTTTCCATGAAAAGGAAATAGATTGTGGAAGGTATATCCAATTATAAAAAAAACAAAGTAAATAGATTTATTTAGAATAAAACAAAAATATAATACGATTACGAACCATGTCATCTTTAAAAAGGGGGTTCTAACTTTGTATTGCAAATAAACAAAACAGTATAAGAGAACAACAAAAGTAATATACCAAGCAATAACGTAAATTGGGTTATCTAAAAACAGGTTGCCCCCCAATATCGTTATTATATCCATCAGATAAGAAGTTTCTTTATAACCTATCAGACGATTAATAAATACAACAGGGATAATGACAAACCAATATGGCAGCATGATTGATATCAATCTTTTATATAACCATCTTTCGGGTCCGGTTTCGAATTTTATCCCTATAGAAAAATAACCGGTAAGAAAAGAAAAAATACAAAGAGATGAAAAATCATATCCGGTATTATCATTCCCAAACAAACCCAAAGAATGAAATAAAAAAATCCCTAGAGTAGCTAAAATTCTTAGTATGCTGCAGGAGCTTGAAATAACTAAATCGCGATTCATGCTATTCAAATGACAAAGTCAAATACTTACAAACAGTAGCGTGGGATATTCCGCATTGTTGCTCGAAGTCGCTTTTCGGCAACTTCATAACACCTGTAGAGTTTCCATATAGCCCGCTCATGACTCCCGAGTTTGACTCCTTCTTTCGTACAATTTTCTTCTATCGGGTGTTAAACGCCTCTCTATTCCTGAAAATTTATTTGAAACAACTTTATCAACCATGTACTCTTTCTTTTTTCTTCCATGAGTAAAAGTAATAATTTCTCCTAAAAGCCCTGTTCCGGCGGACTGAAGTCCCACTGAAATAAATAAAAAACCGGTCAATAAAAATAAATTGTTCCCCAGCGATCCAGATAAAAATAGCTTCTCAAAGATTGTAATACTTATAAAGATGCCCCCCACTGATAAAAAAGCAATCCCGATAATACTAAAAAATCGAAAGGGCTTTTTGGTATACTCCAAAAGAAAAATCAGAGAAAAAATATCCAAAATTCTCATCATATACTCAGAGATATTGTAAAATCCCGTCTTTCCCATTTCTTTATGATGAGCCACTTCTATTTCTTTGAGCACGAAGCCATTTTTTGCTGCCACCAAAGGTAAAAATCGATACATATTGCCATAAAAATCAATAGATTCAAGTGCACTTTTTTTGATAATTCTCACTGTACAGCTTAGGTCCGAAAAATGGTATCCCGTGATACCTCGAACAATCCAATTAAAAAATTTAGATTGGAATTGATTAATAACCGGGTCCACTCTTTTTTTTCTGCACGGAAGAACCATATCTATTTTTCCATCGAACTTATCTATTGCCAGTTTCAACCCCTCCATGGAGATCTGCTGATAAGATCCGCACACAACAACAATCTCATAGTTAATTTCTTTCAATGCGGCTTTCATGCATACAGCCTGGGTATTTTTTCTGTAAAATGAAAAAATTTTTATATTCTCAGCTTTCTTTTCGAGAATATCTAACTTCTTCGCAATAAATGGCTCGGTCCCGTTAGCGAGAATAATAATTTCAAAACCAGACTTTCTTCTTATAAAAAAATCATACAGGTCATGAATAAAACCTTCAATATAATCGCTATGCTCCTCTAAAAGAATGACAATAGAAAATCCGGTTTGTCCATTTTTGTTAGTCATAAAGTTAAGTCTTATTCTTTAACAATTTTATTTCAATCGTTTACGTGTTATTTCAGGTAGTTTTGTAAAAGCCAGATCACTCGTATTAACAACCAGTTCCCCCAGAACCCCAAGAACAATAAGGTGTGCACCGGATGTCAAGGAAAGAACTCCCATGATCAGAAAAAAATATGATTTTCCAAAAGTCCAGTCAAAAATGGCAGAAATACATCCCAATAAACCGAAAAAAAATGCAAAAAAAATAAATGGCAAGGCAAAAATAAAAAACCCTTTAAGCGGCATAGATGAGAATCGAATAATCAAATTTATTGAAATGATGTCGGCCAACACTTTTAAAATTCTCTCAAACCCATATTTTGATACACCGAAACTTCTGGGGTGGTGCTTGACAGGCATTTCCGTTACTCTTGCGCCCGTCATACTCGCCAGGGCTGGAAAAAAACGGTGCATTTCGCCATAGGCTTCAATATTTTTTATGCATTCAGCGCGATAAACCTTTAGAGAGCAACCGTAATCATGAAGATGAACACCGGTTGTTTTTGAAATCACCCAATTGGCAACCTTTGAAGGCAACACCCTGGAAAAATGATCTTTTCTATCTTTTCGCCATCCGCTGACAATATCATACCCCTGTTCAATTCTACTTAAAAGTAAAGGAATATCATCAGGGTCGTTCTGCAGGTCACCATCCATGGTGATGATAAACTCTCCTCTTGAATATGTTATACCGGCAACCATTGCTGGGGTTTGACCACTATTGGTTCGTAATTTCAAACCACATATTTCGGGATGTGAATCGACTGCCTTTTCAATTATCGACCAGGTTTCATCAACGGAACCGTCGTCAACAAGTATAATTTCATAATTCCGGTTTATTTTTATACAGGCACGCGTCAAGGCATCGATAAGCAAGTTCAGGGATTGCTCTTCATTATATAAGGGCACAACAACGCTGAGATAAACAGACAAAATTCTCTACCTTAATTGATAAATCCTAACTATCGGGCCTCTGGATTTCCCCTTTTCAGGTTTAAATTCCTTAATAAGCAGACCTTTCTCAAACAAACATGTATAGAACTTATTGAATGAAGGGAAACGCTTTGACAAATCCGACTCACTTCTGACGAAAGAACCATACATTTTACTGTGAACTATTGCATATCCATATCCATTTTGGATGTAATAATCGTAAGAATAGACCCCTACTGGCCTGAGAGGATTACCCATATCTTTGTCAAATTCAGAATCTAACAAATGTACACCAGGCTTCTCCTCTTTTTGCTTCCACCAGGGAATTCGAATTTCATCAATTTGGTATTTAACCAACTCATTATTTTGAACAGCCTTAATTTGATATTCTATGTATTTGTCATAATGAGCTGTAAATTGCCCCTTTGGGTCGGCTTGAGCGGCTTGTTTTAATTTAGGTTCTAACTGCCTTTCGCTTTGATAAAGCCTTGGACCACTCTCATCCATTACTATTTTTGTGCCATCCGGTATATTCGTCTCGATCCATTTTTTTGCAATATTTCTAGTTTCGGGCTGGGATATCTCTTTATTGTATAAATAAATCCCATACAAAGGGGAAAGTAAACTGCAGAGTACAATGCATATAGCAATCGGTTGTAAAACGACCGGTAGTTTTACAGCCCCTTTAGTAACAACAACTGCAGCAATTACTGCCAGAAATGGGTAAATGACTACCTGGTGACGAATTTCAGAATAACCGGGGCTAGCAAAAACTGCAATCGCTGCAAACAACAAAGGGAATGCGAGAAGTCCTAATATATATACCTTTTCTTTGAGCATTGGTATATAAATAAATCCGACAGTGCATAAAACCATAGCAACAACTCCGATCCCTTTCTTAACAACAGATAAATAAGATTTTATACTCGAAATATAAACAGAAAGAGATATTTCTGGATTCTTAATATTTTGTGCCATATTTTTTTCCAGAACCGATTGATCAAGTTTTTTTCCTGTAACCAGTAATTCAACTTTTTTAGACAAAGAAATTATTGGTCTGAAAGTAAAATCACGTCCTAATGGATCAATAAAATTATAAGGAGAGAAGATAAAATAAAATACCATAAACAGACCAAAACAAAAAAATACATATTTTATCTTTTGTAAGAAATTACCTAAATTTAGAATCCCATCAGTTGAAAATACAGCCAAACAAATCGGAAACAACATCACAATTGTATAGGTTTTCGTTGCAGTTCCTATACCGGCAAACGCAACTGCCAACCATAAGTATTTGTTCAAACTATCCTTAAAAAAACAAATCAAAAAGTAGGCAGATAGAATTGTAAAAAAAGTGCACG
Organism: Desulfobacter sp.; assembly: GCA_028768525.1. NCBI lineage: Bacteria > Pseudomonadati > Thermodesulfobacteriota > Desulfobacteria > Desulfobacterales > Desulfobacteraceae > Desulfobacter > Desulfobacter sp. Next base: position 3,138,533 of record CP054837.1, read on the forward strand.
GAATATCTGCCTTTATATCCTTGGTTACGTATACATGCCCCATTGACAGAGCCAATATTAAAGCGCCAATCAACCCTGTTTTTTTCCCTTCGATTTTAACGCCGATAAGATAGGACATCGCCACAGTGGCCGTGCTGAACATCGCAATTGTCATTCTGCCAATTAGGTAAAACGGCCCTGGGTTTATAATGTAAAATACTGCAAAATCAGTAACAGTCTGCCACAGACCAATCATCTTTCCTATTATGAAAAACAATCCATATTCAAAGAACAAAATGTACATCAGGAAAGCAGGTTTATGAAACCAATGGGGATTAAAATCTCCTGAACCAAAAGAGAGCGATCTTTTTACAAAATGAGCCTCATCAGGGTAAAAGGAGTAAGGATACCCGTGCCAAATCCCCCACACCCGTACTATGAAAGCGATTAACAAGATACCAAAAAAATATCTTTTCACCGGAAAATTTTGATCTGATTTATTCATAGCAATTACTCTCTTTCGCTACTTCGGGTGTTGCATGAAATTGAAGAAAAAAGAGAACCCGTTAAGAATATCATATATTCTAACCATTAAAGGAATTAAAACGAGAGAATTGCCCTGACACATAGCAATACCAAAGAATATCTACTTCTCAATATGTTGAGGTCGGATAGAAACTCCAGTGTCAGCGCCATATTTAAACAAATTTAAAACAACTCAAAAAAATAACCCTACAGGTGCTATAAATCGTTTATGGATTGTAATAATTCCAGGTCATTTTACTTCTTTGGTAGTATTCAAAAGACCAAAGCCTGTTCCTTTCAGGGGCTGTGTTTGGCTGTCCATTGCAATAGATGTGCAGCTCATTTCCATTTAAAACAATGACTTCCTCCCGCCAGTCTCCATATACATCAGCCACATACAGACGGTCAGCCTTTTCCTTGAATACTTGGATAAATTCACCAGTTAAGCCATTAAAAATAGCAATATTGCCTGACTTATGACGTTCTTTGGCAACACAGAACTGGCGTCTCTCCCCTGTCCAGTCAATCGTCGTGATGACCTCAACCCCCTTATTGGTCCAATTATCAGAAGCCACATCTTTAATTTTATACATGGCGATAAAATTCCCACGGGAATCAAATATAAATGGTTTCTGTCCGGTATTGTACCTACTTCGGCACCATATCTCCAAACCTTCTTTTTGGACATCAAAATTCCCAATAGCTGCATTCTGTGGTTCTTGATGCTTAAACTGTGTTTTCCAAATCAGTCCATTTATATTGTATAAAAAAATATGATTTCCTGTTCCAAAAAGACGATGATATATTCTGTTCAGATAATAAAAGAATCTATTTCTGTTTCTAAATGGCACCCATCCCCCCCCTTCTTCTAAGGCGACAACTTCGAGGCCTTCAATATCGGGCCTAACATCGGCTACCGATATATAATCAATATGCCCTTCAAGAGGTATTTTACACGAAATTATGCCGTCCGGGGTTATGATTGTGCCGCCAAGGACTTCATCTCTCCCATCACCGTCAAGGTCTGCTACCCTTGCACCATTATGGGCATTCGGTATGAAATCATCCCTGCTCCACATGGATTCAATCAGATTTCCATTCAAGACATCCCATGAATACGCCGCAATATACTTACCCAGCCTATAGCTATAATTCCCCGTAGCCTGGAGCAATACATCATGATCTCCAGTCCCCCGGAAATCAGCCAATACAACGTGTTCCCACTGGATTGCTCCTTTTGGGGGCTCAACATATATTGATTTTTCTATATTTCCAGTTTTACCATCCAAGATATTGAGCTTTGAACCCTTTGAAAGAACTATCACTTCGCTATTCCCATCACCGTCTATGTCACCAATCTGTAAACCTGGAGCATGCAGCCCGGGAAGTCCTTCATATTCGGCTTTTCTTGTTACCAGAATGTCAAAGTTAATCTGCCAAATTTTTTCCCCTAAATTATTCCAGACACCTATGTATCCCGGCTTTGTAATAATGAAATCTTTTTGGCTATCATCATCAATATCATAGACCAGTATCCCACCTTTCCCCGTATCATTGACAGGCATATCATCCAATCGAATGGTTACTTTTTTCGCCGTATTGTTCGGTAGAACTTTTTTTTGATTTTCATTGCATCCGTAAAACAGATATACAGATACGAGTAAAATCAAAAAACAAAAATAATATTTCCTTCTTTTCGCAAACCATATAATTGATAAAAGAACCGTTGCATATAGTATTTCCACAAATGCGGCTTTACAATTATTAAAGGTAATCATGCTTTTTATGAATGAGCTAAATGTTGTTCCTGATTTATCTATAGCTAAGAATACAGGATTGTCTGCAATAAAATAATCTTCAATAAATGGCCAGAACAGAGGGACTCCATATGGACGAGAGTAATCCTCACACAGGTAATCCAAGAGAGGATGTGACAAGCCTGCCAGAAAACAGCAAAGAAAAACTATTTCAATTCTTACCTCATTCCCTGACAATTTTATCAGAATCAAAGCTGACAGCAAAGCTGCAATACAAGAGGCAATGAGAGAGTGGCTTACGCCATGATGAAACATGTGAGGTTCACCAAGTAAGAAACCGGGCACAAAATCTAAATCAGGAAGAATGGAAAGTACTAAACAGGCACCCAACACTACCCACTCTTCCTTTCTTTTTGGCTTTCCTTTTATCAGATAATAGATTGAAAAACCGGTTGCTGAATGTGCGATTGGAAGCGGCATAAAATTTATTTTCTTGCTATAAATGGTATAAAAAACTTTGGATTGGACTGTTGAAAATGAGTCCCCCCTTTTTGCAGAATTATAAGTGTGTGTGTTTTATCGTTTCAGTGACTGATCATAGAATGAGGCTATTAACTTTCGCTTCCTCATAAAACAAACCCATCCCAAAACGCCGATAATGATCATCATAAATAAGTCAATAAAACCAAACATCGCCGCTGTAGTTGGATCAATGGCATAAAAATCAAAAAGTGCAATACAACTTGCTTCCCTGAGTCCAATTCCATTTATACTTGGTAGCATTAAAATAAAAAGCTGAATCGGTATAAGAAAAAAATAATCAAGAAATTTTATATTCAATTCAAGGGCCATTCCAATCAACCAGAAATGGATAATTACGTTTAACTGTAGAAATACTGAAATAATTACACCCATAAAAACGGAACTATAATCAGACGATATCCGTTTAATGCTCTGTGAAAAATCCTTCCAATTATTCCGAACTTTAACCATTGTTTTTTTAAAGGGAAAAAAAGAAATAATACCGTTAACAATATCCGTGTAAACCAATAAAAAACAAACGCAAACACCTAAAAATCCAGAAAATAATCCAATCCAAATAACTTTAACCGAATTCCCCATGATGAGCCCAATGGATGATGAAATCATGGCAAATATACATAGGACACTTATTCCGATAAGACGCTCTAAAACAACAGATGATGCACTTTGGGGAATCGATTTTATCGCCTGGTTCAGGTGAAGAATCCTTACTGTATCTCCTCCAATCCGAGTAGGCATAAATAGATTAAAAAATGAAGATATTAGGTAACTTTCATAAAGCAAAGGCAGTTCTGCATCAATTTGCTGCCCCTTCAAAAGGCATTTCCATCTCCATGCACTGAAAAACAAACCGGTAAAATGCATGAGAAAAGCAATAATAAGCCAATGGATTTTTAAGTTCCCAACAATATTTCTCAAAGCCTCCCAATCTAGTTTGACATAAATGATCCATATCAAAAGCGAACCGCTGAATACAAATTTTAATAATAATTTCTTATTCAACAGAATTTTTTCCAGAATTACGGTAGTCTAAAATTTTTGCAGGAACGCCAGCGACAATTGCATAATCTGGTATATTTTTCGTTACAACAGCACCAGCTCCTACAATGCAACCCTTTCCTATGGTAACACCATCAAGAATGATGGCGCCCAACCCAATCCAAACATCATCCCCAATTATTATAGGCCCTTTAGAATATATACCCTGATCCATCATGTTCTTTTCAATATTCTTAAAATGATATCTAGCTCCACCAATACATGTATTTGCAGCTATCAAAGTAGCGATTCCGATACTTATGCCCGAGATTGAAGAGATTACAACATTGCAGCCAATATCTGTACGGTCTTTAATAAAAACGCTACCTAGTTTGTTCTGAATAACACAATTTTTCGAAAGAATTACATCATCCCCAATAACGATACCGTCCTGTCCTTTACCACTTGCATCTATCAAAACGTTATCATCAATTGAGACATAGCTTCCAATAGATATTCTTCCAGGTTGTCTAAATGTAACATTTTTCCCAATAATAATATTTTTCCCGATTTGTTTCATTAAACTTGGATAAAGGCATTTCCTCAAATAAAAACCTAATCCGCCAGATAAACTTTCGGCAATACATATTACCAATTCATACTTTATGAGCTGAAAAACGCTTCTGTATCCAAGAACTTTATCCATATACCTATAAATAATGGGCTGTTTTTCGTCATGAAGTTGTTCTCTTAAAAGCTCTTTCTTTTTAGATTTTAACATTCCGACCAATACCACCCAATTGTTTTCATACTCATAAATTTTACTAAGGTTTAAAACTTATTTTTCTGCATCCACAAATGTAAAACTATTAATGCCCAAAGTCGGTGTGAATGATTATGTGTTTTTGCCATATGCTGAAAAATCAATTTGTTAATATACTTAGTATTAAACAATACGGTATTATTAGAAATATCCAAAAGATGATCATTTACAAATTCTTTAACAATTTTTTCATCACGTATCCAATTTTTCATTGGAACGCTATGTCCTAATTTATCTTTTCGAAACACGATCTCATCTGGAAGAAATCCAGTCATAGCTTTATGGAGCAAATACTTCTCTTTAGATCCATTAATTTTTAATATATTTGGCATTTTTGCTGCGAATTCTACGAATCGATAGTCAAACATGGGGAATCGACTTTCAATACCAAACTTTCTAAGTAGTTTCATTCTGGCAAAATAAAACCCAACTACTGTTAAATAATCGCCATAAATTGCCTTACTCATAAAATCTTGACCATTAGCATCATCATAAATTTTCGCTATACTTAATAATGGGCTAAACTCTTTTAATTCCTCATACAAATTTAAAGACAGCAACCTTCTTATTTCGTTTGGTAAATAGTAGACTCGCCACCGATTACTGTATAGGTCGGCAGCAAATTGATAGCTGTATGAAAAACGCTTCATTTTGACAATAATACTTTTTTTCTTATTAGTATCGGGAAGATATTGCAATAAGCGAATCAATGGCTTTCTTATAAAATTAGGAATTCTATCAAACATACAAGCTATATTATCCGCTAAATAAACAGGGTGACCGGCAAACAACTCATCACCGCCGTCACCAGTAAACACATAGTTCGTTTTACCATGGGCCTCTTTCCCTAAAATATAAGTGGCTATTTCAATACCAATATCAGAAAAAGGTTCCTCCATATAAGAAACCATATCTTCAATAACAGAAATCGCTGATGCCGGATATTCAACTAAATGATGTATTGTTTTATAACTATCTGCCATAATTTGTGCATATTCTGATTCATCAAACGTTTTTCCTTTACAACGAAACGAAAAGGTGTGAATCGGATTTACACTAAGGTCACTTAATAGGCCCACAACTGAACTTGAATCCATTCCACCGCTTAAAAAAGCACCATGTGTTTTTTCTTTCTCAGCAACCCGAATGGAAACAGCATCTTTGAAAAGGCGAAACATTTTTTTAGCGTAATCATTTTCATGATTATAAAGTGATACCTTCTCAAAAGACAAATACCAGAATCTCTTTATTTCCAGACTCTGATTTGAAATTTTTAAATAATGGCCTGCCGGTAATTTTCTAACATTCTGTAAAAAAGTAGAATTGCCAGGATTATAATTAAACAAGAGATATGTATATAACGTCCTGTAGTTTAAATTTTTTTTAATATCAGAATGATTAGATAGTTGAATAAGTGATGTACTAAAAATTAATTTTTGATTCTTCCATGAATAAAAAACAGATTCAATTCCCAAATGGTCACGGGCGATTATCAATTCTTTTTTCCGTTTATCCCAAATGACAAGTATATAATTACCATTTAGCTTAACGAAACTACCAGTCTGCCATTTCTTGAAACAAGCGGAAGCAAGCTCAGCAGGATTAGAATCATCTTCGAATTGCTTCGATGCTCCCAATTGGTTTGCCAAATCTTTATAATTAAAAATATTACCAAAACACAGTACTAAATATTGACTATCATTATAAATTAATTTTTTCTTTTTTTGCAGATTATTAATTTTCAACCTGTTAAAAATTAAACTAAATTCATCATCGCAATATAATTCTTGCCCATCTTCTTTCAAGCTATCACAACCCAAACCCGATTGGCTTATGGCTTTTTTATCCCAATTATCATTTGTTAGTATCCCAAAAATCATGAATTATCCCTATTGCGAAATCTGAATACCTATATTTTTATTTTAAAGCACAACCATTACTAAACGATATATAGATTGAGGTGAATAAGCTTATCCTGATAATTAAAATTTATTTCATGCCGAAAAAGCTATATTATCAATATTTTAAAAAAAAGTGGTGCCTATATTTAATAAATCATTTTCAATGCTTTTTGAGCGACTTTTCTAGAAGTAGTAAACTTTACACCGGATATACTGTAAAAATTTTTAATTTCAGGTTTATGATCTATAATTGATTCACTGCATTTCAGCATGGAGGTATTTCTTCTTTCTGCAGGAAGAATTCCAGAATAAATTTTCACTATTTGCGCCTGAGTTAAAGATAGCCCCGGAACTGCAGTATTTATATCAGAAATAAAGCTCCTAATTTGATCGTCTGATGGTTGTGGGTTATCAACCCCCTTGCCATCATCCCATGGTTGATGGCCTGTTCCTGCTAATAGCCTTCCTCTTAAAGGAACGATAAAGTATGTTCTTGCATTTTTCTTTATAGGGGTAACGGCAATTGCGGTTTTACCAAGTGCTGGTCTATTAAATAAAACATTCCAAGCCAAGGATGGATAAAAAAAATCTGCTTCATCAATGCCGGCGTATTTTAAAATATTTCTGCACCAAGGGCCCGCTGTATTAACAACCACTTTCCCTAAATAATCACATTTGTCTCCATTACTGAGGTCCCAAGTTTTAACACCATAAATTTTTTTATTTTTGATTTTTAAGCCGTTAACCTTAACCCTATCATGAAAAATAACTCCTTTACGACATGCCATATAAATAACCTCATCCATTAACCCTTTGGGGTCTGGCATAAATGCATCAGTCCAGACTGCGCCACCGGTTAAATTTTGCCGGTCAACCCGGGGAAAGAAACGGATTACCTCTCTAGGACTTATTATTTTTCCATTAGGAATTTGGCGGGTTCTGTCTAAGCCGCGATTTCGTTTATTCGATAATATATCGTTAGCCAATAACGCGGCCCTTAAAACGCCAGGCCTGTGCAACCCTCTATTATAGAGAGGCATTAAACATTTCATTGGAAATACATGTGTTCTGAAATTTTGTAAAAACCATTGCCGTTCTGCAACAGACTCAAAAAATCTTCTTAAATGCATCTTTTGAAGGTATCTTAATCCGCCGTGAATTATGCGAAGGCTGTTTGAACTGGTCTGGCTTCCAAACCTATCCTTTTCCAGGACAAGTACTTTTTTTCCTTGATTTGAAGCCTCATACGCAAGCATGATGCCATAGATCCCTCCTCCTATGACAATCATGTCATAAGTGGTATTATCTATTCGCTGATCAGTTTGTTGTCGATATACCATCGGGCAGTTTTCCTGATCCCTTCTTGCAAAGAGACTTTGGGCTCGTAACCAAGTATTCGTTTGGCCTTATTTATAGAAAAGGCTCTGTCTAAAGCAAAAAACTCGACTCTTCTGGGAAATAATACCGGATTAATCTTCAATATATTACAGAATTTCTCGCAAATCACTGACGCGGCAAATACTGGTTTATAAGGTACCTTGAGCATGGGCCGGGGCTTATTCAGTATATCCGCTATCAAATTGCACAACTCACTTAAGGTGGTATATGTTTCGCCTCCTATGGTAAAAATTTCTCCTAGAGCTCCGGATTCCCTTCCGCAAAGTACAATCCCCTCAATAAGATCGTCAATATAAGTCATATGATAAAGCACGTTACCCGATCCAATCATTACAAAAAGCCCTTTGCTGATAGGCCTGAATAATTTTAAAAACCGTGTGTCTCCTGGTCCGTAAATTCCAACAGGCCTTACAACAGAGACAGAGAGCCCCTTCTGATAGTACTGGATGGCAAGTTTTTCTCCTTCAAGCTTTGACCTTTGATAATGATCACCAGGTTTTATTCTATAGTCTTCTGTTGCTGGAGGCTTATCAATCTCTCCCTGGACACCTACCGTGGAACAATGGACGAATCTTTTGACATTATTTTGAAAAGCTGCTTCAAGCAGATGACCGGATGCCAGTACATTAACTTGATGAAATTCCTCTTTATCACTGTGTTCGGTTCTATAGGCCGCTGCAATATGATAAACGGTATCAATGTCTTCAAAATTGTCCATGACAGAATCCGGATCTGTAATATCAACGATTCTGCACTCTACCCCTAATCGTTCAAGATCAGCTACTTTGGGGCCTTTTCTAACAAAAGCGGTGACAATCTCACCGTCTGCCATTAACCTTCTACACAGATTAAACCCTGTAAATCCTGTTGCCCCGGTTACAAGTGTCTTCCCCAAATATTCACCCCTTGAACCATCTGTCATACCAGGATTCAAATACCATTAACGTCCATAAAATATGGCTATGGTTTTCTCGTCCTGTCAAATGTTCATTTTTCATAATTTCTATCTGAGAAGAATTGAATATACCTGCCTGTTCTAATCTTTTTCGCTCCAGAAGGAAATTCATCAACGGCCTCAGTTCCTGAGCCAGCCAATTTTTAATGGGAATACTGAATCCTTCCTTGGGTCGGTATACGCAATGATTCGGCACATGCTGTGCTGCTATTTTTTTGAGCAGAACTTTTGTTTTTCCCTTATGGATTTTAAACCTTGAGGGAACTTTAAATGCCAATTCGACGAGTTCCTTATCAAGGAAGGGGACCCTGACTTCCAATGATGCTGCCATGGACATGCGATCAGTTTTTACAAGGCAATTATCACATAAATAACTTTTTACATCGACATAAAGACTTTTGTTCAAGTTCTCTTGGGTTTCTGCCCTGTTAAACAAATTGAGAATATGACTCTCGGGGAGGACTGTCATCTGCTGCAATGCACCTGTTGTAAAAAGCCTATTTCTGGCTTCTTCTCCTGCAAAAAGACGCCATCTGGCATGAGAAAATTCCTGGGGATGCGTGAGCCCCTCAATGAATCTTTTAGCTTTATTTACCAAGCCCTTTTTTGCCCTACGGGGCCTTAATGATCGGATTGCGGGTTCAATGGCAAAATGTCTCAAAAAAAGGGGGATACGGTTATATTGTTCTGCTTTTTGATCTGCCAGATACGTCTCGTATCCTCCAAACAGTTCATCTCCTCCATCCCCACTCAGTGCAACGGTAACCGATTTCCTAGCCAATTTGGAAACTAAAAACGTGGGGAAAATTGAAAAGTCGCCAATAGGATCATCCATAAAGTGCATCAACTTATCAAATAACCCTGTTATATCCGGCTTAATAATCTCATCTGTATGGTTCAAATTCAAATATTCAGCAACCTCTCTGGCCCACTTCAACTCATTGTATGTCGGATCGTCAAAACCAATACTAAAAGTACTTGCCTGCCCCATTGCTGCCGTAATAAGGGAAGAGTCTACACCGCCGGACAAAAAGGCGCCCAGAGGAACATCGCTTACGAGCTGATCTTTAACGCTTTGCTTTAATCTGAAATCGACTTCTTCTGACCATTCATCCATGGTTTTATAAATCGATTCTTTTCCATTCGGGATATCCCAGTAAGTCTTTGGCTTGCAAGAGGGATTTTCTAAATCAACTACCAAAATATTCCCTGGCTCAAGCTTATGAATATTTTTAAATAAAGTCTGACTCCCCGATATATACTCCCAAGAGATGAATTCTCCTAGTGCACCCATATTTAATTGTTTTTTTACAAGCCGGCTGGCCAATATGGATTTAATCTCAGATCCCCATATGATGCATTTCTCACTGTAATAGTAAAATAGAGGTTTGATACCCAGATGATCCCGGGCGATCAATATTCTTTTTTTTTTAAGGTCGTGAATAACGGTTGCAAACATTCCATTTAAATACAAGGGGAAGTCTATGCCATATTCTTCATAGGCATGAACTATAGATTCCGTATCGCTTCTGGTTTTAAATAGATGTCCTTTTGACTCCAGTTCTTGCCGAAGTTTTTTGAAATTGTAAATCTCGCCATTCAGTATTACCCTGACGGTATTATCCTCATTATATATTGGCTGCTTTCCACCAGAAATATCTATAATACTGAGTCTGCGCATTGCCAGGCCAACATTGTTACGAATTTCAAGCCCTTCATCATCCGGCCCCCGATGATAGAGTGTATCACACATGGACTGAAGCTGATTCATATTGGGGCAATATCCCTTAAACCCGGCAATACCTGTTATTCCGCACATTATTTCAGTTTGCTCAACAAATTTCGCATTTTATTCTTATAAACCATTTTGGAGTATTTTTCTTCGTAAAGCCTGCATGCATTACAGGCTTTCTTTTCGCGCTTTTTCTTATCCCCCAAAGCATCTATTATTTTAGCTGCAAAATCATACGGTTCCGGTTTCGCCAGAAAAGCAACATCATCATTGAGTACCTGTGAATGCGAGTAGATATTCGTTGCAACAAGGGGAACCCCACTGGCGATTTGCTCATATATTTTTAGAGGGGTGTTTGTACCGGCAGATCGTGGAGAAATCAATACACTGGCGTTTTTCGTACACTCAAGTACAATTTCTTTTGATACTGAACCCACAAATTCTACCTCATCCTGGAGACTCATTTTTTTTACCATTTTACTATAGTATTTTACCTGTTCTTTACTTCCTCCAAGAAACATCAGACGTATATTTTTTTGATTAGAAAGAACCTGTTTAAATGCTTCCAGGGTCATCCCGATACCCTGATATGATTCCAGCGAGCCAGCATATAGAACCAGCATATTATTAGATGATAAAATACGCTGAATTCTATCGTATTTATCGCTGTTATTCGAATTTGATTTTTCTGATGTCACCAGCTTAACCGGTTCAAAAATAGAATTTTCCAACAAAACCACCTTATCTGGTGTTTTGGTTAGAGATTTGGCATACGTTTCTAAGTCAGGGCATATGGCTATTACGGCATCCGATTGACGTATTGAAAAATTTTCAAGAATCTCAAAAATTTTTATAAGTGCAGCTGAAGATGAAAACTGAAAATTACTTAATTGCTGGGGAAGGCTGGAGTGCATGTCATACAACAGTTTAAATCGAAAAATGGGCTTCAACACAGAACATAAAAAAACAGCCTCCTCATGGGCATGAACAAAATTATATCTAGTTTTAATCAGCAGTAGAATCGTCCAAATCCCCATAACTATATCCAAAAACAACTTTAGAGGCGATGGACCTATTTTTACATCCCCCAAAGCTTTAAACCTTGGAATTCGGATGATATTAACTCCCGGGAGATCTACATTTTGTCCTTCACCATATGTCAATAAATCAATATCAATTCCCTGTTCAGAGGTGATCATGGTTCTATAATACACACTGAACGGGGTGCCCCTTGGGGAAAAAAACGGTTGAGGTGAAATTACGAGAGCTTTCATCTTGTGATTATTTTTTTAATAACCTTTTTCTAATCTGCATATTCAACTGATTAAAAATAAAATTACTTAAACTTTCTTTATCGCCATAAGTTCTTAATCTGGTTGACGGATCATATAGCTTTCGCTTCAAGCTGTTATAGGGACGATTTTTATCAAGCGTTCCGTCCAAGAAAAAACCAAATGATCCTGGTTTCCTAACTTCTTTTTTAAACGGCAGAGAGTCACTGCCAGGCAAAATTTTAATGCTTTCATATTCCGCACGCAAAAATTGTTTTGGAAGCGGCATATATTTCAGCCGGCCGCTGTTGTCTCCCAAAAAAAATCTAATTTCCTCCTTTTTTGTTATCACCTGGTCGACAAGTTTTCCACGCTTTCCCCACCATTTGCCAAATCCCCAGGGGATGATCGGTATACCGCCACCCCTATCCACTATTTTGATTTGGTCTAATAATTGTGTATCTTTTGGGAGATTGATTTCTGGCCCTATTACAAGCAGTTCAATGTTTGCGTTCGTCACTATTTGCTGGCCGCCAATAAGAATTAAAGTTTTATCCGTACCAGATTGGGCGATTATAGACCTTTTTTCATTTGTTTCGATAAACTTCCAATTTCTAAAATGGCTTCTCTCAAAATCTTTATTCCTTAAATCGCTGAACTTTATTCCTGCGTCAGAATCTGAATAAAACAAAACTCCCTGGAAGTCTTTTTCTCCTAAGTCTGAACCAATTTGTTTTCTGAAATTTGAATATGCATTATCCATGAAAACATCAAAGTTAAAACATGGATACATATGGACATGAGCGTCAACTAATATTTTAGCCCCCTGCCTCATTAGTGATTACAGGTCAATAAATTTCCTTAATTCCGGTCCAAAGCCTTGTGCTACCGACGGCGGTACTTTTCTCCAACAACAACCTAATTCTGAAGAGCTTAATTTATTTATTGATTCCATACTGGACCATGAATTGTATTTGACAGCCAGGTCACTCCAAAAAAGGGGCGATATCTGTGCTTTCCACTGTTTTTTAAAACGAAAGGTTCCCTCTTGGGGTGTGGATCTTCCAAAATCAAAGAAAGGATATCCCATATCACAGGAAAATTTTAAAAAATTCCAATAAAGCAGCATATTGGGATTCCAGCGGTTAAATTTTCTTCTGGAGGACGCCCAAGGGACCGAAACCCGGTTTGGATGGCAAAGTAGAACTCCGCCGGCTGCAGGTTTTTTATCCGGCATACGGACAATGAACAAATGAGCCCTGTTTCTATAATTTTTAAGAATAGATTCAATCCATTTTTTGCTATGGACAGGGGATCCCAAGGCGTGCATATTTTCAGCAAATAGTGGATAAAAATATTTAAGCAGTTTTACACCGCTCGTTTCTATGGTCAAACCGTCACGGAGCGGCTTTTTAATCTGACTCCTAAGCTTTGCCTTAAATGAAGAAAGAAGAATATTGGAATTATCCGGCAGGTTTAATATCATTCCAATTTTTGAATTGTTTATAATTTGATCCTCATTAAGGCCTGCAAAAGGTTTTGATGAACGGATGGATATCTCTTTTATACCTCTTTCACTTGCTTTTTTAACCGCCGTTTTCAGAAGATATTTCTCCGTATCTGGTGAATCAGCCAGCGGCCCTGCAGCATCACAGAAAGGGAGGGATATCAGCTTTCCTTTTAAAAAGGGTAAATGATGATGAATAAGTGGGAGAATACCTTTTATAGTGTTGCCTTTTTTTGCAATTAGATAAAGGCTATTAAAATTATATGCCTGTTCAACGGATTCCTTCCATGCAATCAGATGGTAGGCAAGGCCATAAGGGTGATTCAGTACGTACTCGTCCCAAGCCTCCTTATCCTTGGGTGTGTATTCTTGTATTTTCATGGAACTATACATAGTTACATCGCGTTTGTGATACTATCCGCAGTTTATCCTATCCTTTAGATACTGAGTCGGTAATGTAATCTGAGCAGGTGATAAACCGGAAATCGGAAAAATTTCCTATCAATGTTTTCAGTTTATTTTCTGTTTTATTCAGATTTATGTAATGCCTGAATTTAAACCAATTTGAGGCTTGGCGAACCCTCGGTTGCCCCGGGTCAAATTCCCATGGATGGGCATAGAACAAAAATACATCCTGCTGTTTGAATACCTGGTGCATTCCAAATTTAAATAAAGACAAAGGAAATAAGCGGAAGTACCCACCGCCGCCAAGGGGAAATATCTTGTCACCCACCCTTAAATTGCTGATAGGTATTTCATACAACTCGTTTGACAACTTATAAAACCCATTAATTCTATTTTCGTTTGGCAGATCCAAAACACCGTATCTTCCGTGGGCGGAAAAAGAATTGTAACTTGAATCATATAGATACCCTGCTTTCTGGATAGCTGCCAAAGTTTTATGCGAAACAGCAAAACTGGGTGCCCTGTAGCCTGTAACCTGCCGGCCGGAAATATCTTCCAACAGTTTTCGACTGTCAACCAGATCTAACACAAGTTGATTAGATCTGAGGTTGGTGCACAGGTGGTGGTCAAAACCGTGAGAGGCCACTTCATGGCCCCGTGAATGAATTTCGCGAACCAGATCAGGGCATCGTTTTGCAATCCACCCCAAAATAAAAAAAGTGGCTTTAGGCTCAAAAACGAAACTATCAAGAAAATCTAGAATTCGGTGGGTATTTCTCTCCACCCTTAGCTCAAAATTGTTCCAGGTTGAAAATTCTATGTAATCCTTAAAATTTTCAACCTGGAACCAGTCTTCTACATCAAATGTTAGCAGTATGGTATGCTTCTGTGACAATTCCATGGTATCTAATCAGATACTAACTTTGCTTACTCTCGATCTTGCTTAAAGCTAAATATACGAGATATACAAAAAACAGTGCTGAAGTAAAAATGATAAGCCCGGACATGTCATGTAGAAAACCATGGGCAGTCTCAGGGCCCACCCATGCGGCCAACCCTCCTGTTATGGTTAACCGCACCACATTCACGACAATAGCAATGGGAACTGCGGATAAAAACAGCACCCATTTTTTCATAGAACTCAACGGTACCAGAAAAGATAACGCTCCGGTTAAAGCCAACAGGGATGTTAGGGACCGAATCCCGGAACAGGCATCTATCACTTCAAGGGAAGTGTTAGATAAATGAAGAATGTTTCCTTCCCTGAAAATCGGAATTCCCAGCATGCTGATCGTATGGCTGGATAGATTTGCGGCAATCACCTGTAGAGGAAAGGCGACTTTGTTCCAGAGAATGGATGGAATAGGAATCATCATCATGAGGTAGCAGACCGGTATGATCAGGGCTTTTAGCATTTTATTACCCAAACAATAAGATACGATTCCCCCAACGGTGATGACCATGGAGGTTCTCATTAAAAAAAGCTCTGATCCAATATTTCCAATTATATGTACCAACATCCCAAAAAGGATCAGAAAAATGCCAGCTTTTGAAGATTGAATAGATATCTGCCTAAGCCTGTTTTGCTCATGCCAGATCATATACAATACTACAAAAGGAATGAGAAAACCGTGTGAAAAATTAGGATCGGTTGACCAGTCTGAAATAAGCTTGACTATTGTATGGTGGTACACCACTGCGAATGCAGACAGCAACATAAGAATCTGAATCGCAATTGATTTTGTTGTAGACATTTGCCTATCCTGGGATATGCTCTTTGAGTAAAGGATATATTTTATCTGCAAATTCTTTCAGAAGCGTTACGGTTGTCTGCTCATCTTCGATCACTTGAGATATCAGCCGGACAAAAGACCCGTCTGTCCGGTTTTTAATTATGGAATCCACAACCAGCCATATTTTCTGCATGTATTCTGAAGCGATAATCCTTCCTCTGGACTGGAACCAGTAAAGGACCACTTGTTTTTGACTACCCTTTACCAATAACAGCTGAATCACCTTTATGGTCTCTTTGCTGGATGGAAGGTTCACCGGGATCACTTTGGTTTCTACAATATTCCAGCCAGCTCCAGGCATACAATTCTTGGGGGAGTGAATGATATCTCCCTCACTCTGGCTCTGATAGAACCCCACATAAAGGTTGACCATCTCCTTTGGTGATTTCCAGTAATTTGCCTGGATATAATCTTCCACACCGAGGATATTATAAACATTCTGGTCCATTTCACTTGTAATACCCTGCCAGGCATCTATCTTTAGCGGAAACTCACTAAATGGTTTATTTGGCGAAATCCGCTCCGAATGTGATGCAACGGCTGTTAAAACTGCTGTTGCCAGAAGAATAACAACAATGATGATTGTTCTTTTAAAGATCAATCGAAAATTTCCTTTTCCAAAGATTTCCTAGATACCGTTTTATCCGGCCGGATGGGCTTTTCCGGGATAAACTTGACATAAAATGTAATTTTATTTTCCTCGTAATCGTCTCTCTGAAGGCCATCCGAGTTGAAATTGGTGTGTGAGGCATTTGCGCCAATCTGCAGCCACTTTAACGGGGTCCAGGTCAAACCTCCCCCTATTTCGACTGTATCGTCCTGACGATCCACATTCTGTTCCTGAAAATCCTGGATTTGATATGATCCGAACAGGCTGGAGGATAATTGTTTGGTTAACAGGTAGTTCAGGCTAAAACCTGCCTGATAGCTGATGTTATACCCCAGGCTGGCAGCCTCTTCGTCGGATTCTTCATATTTGCTGCTGCCGGTGATGGACAATGACCCCCTTGGGCTGAAATTGAAAACCTTATATGCATCAATGTCAAAGAAAATATCTTCAGAATCGTCATTTTCATTGTCCCATTCATGGAATAAAATACCCACACCAATTGAAATGCCTGAATCTTCAGTTACATCCCAGTCCACACCAACAGAAGGGTGAAACACCTGGTGGTCTCCGTCAGAACGGTCCGACAGATAATGCCGGTATTTTACATACCCATCAAGATGACGGGTAAATTTCCGAATATACCGGATATCTCCGGCAATGGTTTCATAATCATCATCCGAATTTACTTCAAATTCCTTTTTCTCAAATTCCGCATTGGCTTCAATACCATCCTTAGGCGTCATCCAGTATTGCATAAAGGCCGAAGGTTCATAATTGGTATATTCATCCGCATCTGAATTTTTATAGTTATCTTTTTCGTAGGCAAAATCCAGTCCCATCCGGTTTTTCTCACCAAACAATTTATGTATACCGGCCTGGGTTGTATGGGTTTCATGTTCCTTATAGTCGCCTGTCCTGACCTGTTGATCAAAACTATTTGAGTAATCATGGGAGAAAAAAATATTTATTGTTTTCGTCAATTGGCTTTCTATGGATGCTCCGGCAGAATGCTGCCATGAATCGCCCTCATTATTTCCATCGTGACCGTCATAGGCAATATTGGCTCTGGCTGTAGTATACTTTGTGGGTTGAAATGTTCCTGAAAGACTTGCATTATGGTCAAGGCTGTCCCGGTCATCCATATTTTTAAAATCCCTATATTCCGGATTGTATTCCAGGTAAACCTGACTTTTTTTATTAAGGAAACCTACTGAAAAACCAAGCTCGTAGGAAGTAATCCATTCCTCAAACGTATCCGTACCCGTCTGAAAATAATTATCATTGTACTCTTCAGTAATGGTAAGTGTCGGAAGAATCTGTGTGATCATCCTTGCCGATACGTTAGAAACCGGCAATAACAAGCATATCAGGATTGCCGGGAGGCATAAACATGATACGATCCTGAATTTAGTATTGGATTTCATTTTTACCTCCTTTTTCACAAACGGTTGATATATTAAGGCACAATGATAATATCGTCTGCCAATAGCTGGATATCGTTTTTCAAATTTCCGTCGGTGATATCATCGTAATCAATTTTTATCATCTTTTCTTTTCCACGATGCCTGCGGAATAAAATAATTTCATCCTTGGAGGCCCATTCGGTAAAACCTTTGGCCAGGGCAAAAGCCTGAACCACAGTGAGTTTTTTAACCAAAGGGTATTCACCCACATTCTGAACTTCCCCAAGGATATAATATTTCTGGCTTCCGGGATTGGCCAGGGTAACGGTAACTGTTGGGGCTTCAACGAAATCTGAGAGTTTTTTTTCAATAAACTTTTTCAGTTCCATGGTTGTCCGGCCTTCTGCCTGGATATCATCAAGCAGAGGAAAGGTTATTTTTCCGTCATTACGGACAAAAACCGTATCAAATGAAAGGTCTTCTTCTTTCCAGGTGCTGATTTTTAAAACATCCCCTATACCTATTTTATAGTCACGCGATCCCGTTGCGCTTTCCTGCGACAGCCCTGTTGATCCGGACAATAATAAGTAAAAAAAAGACATGCAGATCACTATTTGCTTGAGATAGTATCTGGACATAGCTCCGCTCCCTTGATTACATCAATGATAATCATTTCAGGTTATTATTTAATTACGTGGTGATATCCATTTTTATCTGGCCCCCCTGCCGAAAAGAACCGTTTTTATGGTTTTGAGGATGATCACCACATCCATGGCAAGGGACATATTTTTGATATAAAATAGCTCGTAATTTAATTTTTCCACGGCATCTTCAACAGTGGCCCCGTAATCGTAGCAGACCTGGGCCCATCCGGTAAGTCCGGGTTTGACATTGAACCGCTGATCATAATACGGGATCTGTTTTTCAAGCTTGTCGGTAAAATGCTTCCGCTCAGGCCTGGGGCCCACAAGACTCATTTTGCCGATAAGCACCTCCCATAACTGGGGCAGTTCATCAATTCTGTATTTTCTAATGATGCGCCCCACTCGGGTTATTCTGTCATCGTTATCCTCTGCCCATACCGGGCCGGTTAATTTTTCAGCATCTGCCACCATGGACCGGAACTTGTGCATCATATATTCTTTTTTATCTTTACCAACACGGTCCTGGGCAAAAAGAACAGGTCCTTTTGAATCCAGCTTAATTAAAATGGCAACGATGAGTAATAAAGGTGCTAATAAGATAAGCATCACCAATGATAGAACGATATCTTCAACTCTCTTAAAAAAAGATTTGGTTTTTGATTTTCTAAACCCATGTGAAAAAATCAGCCATGAAGGATTTATTTTTTCGACGAGTACTTTACCCGTCAGCATTTCGTAAAACGAACTTCCTTCTAATACTTCAACCCCTTCGGTCCGGCATTTAATCAGCTCCTGTGTAGGAAAATTGCGCCGTTTTTCTTTTATGGCCACAATAATTTTATCAATTGATTTTGATTTTGACAGTTCACGAAGTGGAATTGTATCCTGGGTAAAAATAATCTCTTTGGGTAATTCATCATCCTCCGTTTTATACCCCTTATCCGGCATGATTGCAGAGACTGTATACCCGCAGTCGATTGTCCGACTGACCGTATTGTAAATATCAATGGCAAGATCGCTGGATCCCAGGATAATGATTTTTTCGTTGAATATCCCCCGGTTAAGTATCTCAATATATCCAATCCGCCACAATACGATAAAAACCATTAAAAAAAAGATGCTGAGGATGTATATCTTCTGGTCCAGAATCACCAGGGGAAAAAAATAATAGATCATAGCCAGGGCAATTGAAGTGATGCCCAAGGCCTGTAAGAGACGTATGGAAATTTCAGGGACAGTTGAAACCGCATCAAAGTCATAAAGGTCGTTATAATACAGACTGACCTGGCAGATAATAGTGATGAGCATAATCCGCAGGACCAACATCACATCAAACCAGTAAGAATTAGAAAAAGTCAGCAGAACTGTGGAAAGCAAAAAACACCCAAATATCACACAGCCTTCAAGAAAAAGAAAAATAATATTCCTGATTGGAAAGTATTGTCTTAATACTTTAAGCATATAGCAATGCTATTCCTTGTTAGTTCCGTATCCGGATTTATTATATCCATATCCATATCCGAAGGCGGATTTTTCTGAAAAATTTTTAATAACCCCCAAAATTCTTTCTTTACCGTATATATCAATTATATCCTGAACCTCCTTTATCCGGGTTTTTCCATGCCGCACAATTAGAATAATGCCATCCACATACCGGGCAATGGCATTGGTTTCTGAAGTAATATAAGGGGGCGGGGTGTCAATTATGACATATCTATCATTGTACCGCAGTTTGACTTCATGAAGCATGCGTCTCATCTGCTCCGACGATAACAACTCTGAAGGATTCGGCGGTATACTCCCTGCCGGCAAAATCGTAAGCTTTTCTACGGCGGTTTTTTTCATCGCTTCAGAAAGAGAAATCTGGTTTGTGAGATACTCACTCAACCCTTTCATCGGTTCCCTTTTATAACCGAATAGCGTATGAATCGTTGGTGTCCGTAGATCACAGTCCATCAGCAGAACATATTCATCAATACTCCGGGCCATAGTTACGGCAAGGTTGGCCGATACAAAGGATTTGCCTTCATTGGGAGAGGCACTGGTAACCATAATGGTTCTAGGGGGGTCCCCTTTTTCAGGAAAAAGGATATTATTCTTTAAAAGCCTGAACTGTTCTGAGGCTATGGCGTGTGGCGTTAAAACAGACACCATATCCCGTTGGGTAATTTCAGGCACTTGAAGATTTTTTTCAAAAACGGGTTTATTAACGGTAGCAACGAATTCATCATGTGGGGCCGCTTCATGCGAATCTGCACGCTCAGCCTGCTGTATCGGGCGCTGCTTTTGTTTATCTGCTTTTTCCAAGGCATTAAAAATTTTGCCCAATTGTTATACTCCCGGATTTAAATGTTGATATATGTTTTTATGATATTTATGGTTCTGTCCAATCCTTTAAAATTCAGTAGGGCAAAAAAACCTAAAAACATTACGGCGTAAAAACAACACCCCATAAAAACAAGCCCGAATATTCTTTGGCGAAGCTTATTTGCACGTCTTTTAAGATGGGGAATCGATGCAAGGATATTAAGCCCCAAAGTATCTTCAATCTGCTCCTCCCGACGGATTACAGATAAATTAATAACCTCACTAAGGAAAATAATACCACCACCAAGACCTAAACCCGATGCAACCGATAGAATGAATAATAATTTAACATTGGGTGAAATCGGTTTTTCGGGCAGTCTCGCATGATCCAGAATTCTGAACTGTTCGCCCTTCTGCTTTTTTTCCATATTAACGGAAAGTTCTGCTTCAAGTTTTCTATCCAGCAGTGAATTGAAAATTTCCTGGATATTCGTATAGTCCCTTTTTAATGCTTGTAGTTCCAGCTCACGTTTGGGCGTATCTTCCACACGCTGCTGGTAAACCTTCATTTTTTCCTTTATTTGGGCTGTTTCAATCTGGATATTTTTAATTTCATTTATAATCAGCTTACGCTGGATATTCATCCTTGTTAACGTTGGATTCTTTGGTATATTGTCCCCGGTATTTTCATCATTCCCCTGGCCACTCTCTGTATCTTTATTTGGTGCCTGAGCGGTATCTTTTTCTTCCTGTATCGTCTTTTCCAGCTTTTCAATTGTCTTCTTCAGCTTTTGGACATCCGGATGTTTTTTTGTATACTTCAGCAACAGATTCTCGTACTGATTTTGAGCTATTGCCAGTTTCTGCTCATTATCAGAGGCTGAATCAATCGTCTGTTCATCTCCTGCTTCAGCCGTAACTTTTGATTTCTTTTCTACATCTCTTTTTAATTCTGATATCTGGGTTTCAATCAAGCTTAATGCATTTTTGGTTTCCCTCAATTGGGTACTTTTATCAGTTAATTGGGTCTGCAGGCGGTCCAAGGTTCTTAAGTTTGTTTCAAGTTCGTCAGGCAGGCCGCCAAGGTACTTGGCACGATAGCCCGCCAGTTTCTGCTCCCTGTCTTCAAGACGTTTTCGGGTTTTCTCAAGTTCCGAATCCAGAAATTCACTGGTCCCTATTGCCTGGGCTTCCCTGACTTTAAGGTTTTCGTCCATGAAATAGGATGCCAGGGTATTGGTCACTCTCATCACCCGTTGCGGGCTGCTACCTGTAAATGATATTGAAAATGCCTCGGCACCATGCCTGGCACGTTCAATCCTTACCTTTATCTTTCTTCTCATCCCCTCTATCTTGTCTTCCAGATACATACTTTTTGCATCTTCAAATAGCCCGAACTGATCAATGATTTGTTCAAGATTACTTCGGCTGAGAATCTGCTGGGATATCGTACTGATACGTTCGTTGATACTGGAGGAAACGACAGATTGAACATAATTGGTTGGTACCCGCTGGGGCTGAACCAGGATCAGCGTGGATGCCTGGTAGGTTTTATCAGCAGTAAGGGTGAATGCTAGTCCCAGTGTCAGGGAAATGCACAGCGGAATTATAAGAATCCATCTGCCACGGATCACAATATCGATAATCTGATCAGGCTTGATCTGCGCCTGTGAATGGAAAGGGTCGGCCATAATCATCCCGGAGTTAAGGTTAGATCAATTTTTACACAAAAATTAGGGGTTTTATTTTCTTATCAGGTCCTGCCTTTTTGTCAATGCTTAAATTTCTCAGGAAAATCAAGGGATGCTACCTTGATGTTATTATTATTTTAAATTTTCCCAAAAAAAACAGACTGCATATAAGCTGCAGTCTATTTTTATAAATATGTAAGGCCTTACTTTTTTTGCTGCCGTTTGCGTCCAAGGGCACCGGCTCCCAGAAGCCCTAAACCGAACAAAATAAAGGTGGCGGGTTCTGGCACTTGATTAAAGGAATAACTATCCGCTACATAAAGAATATCGTTGCCGCATTCCATTTGCCAGTGCATCTGGGCATAGGTATTATCGGCAAAAAGCCGTTGTAATTCTTTATCTATCGTCGTCAGGTCAATGACCAGTTCAAGTGTATAATCGTAATTGTCATCCATCCGTTTGGCAAAGACGGCATCATTATTTAAAGATGCTAAATCCACAGCATCATATGCGCTTTGAGTTGAATCGCTGACCCTGTAGGCCAAGCCTGTTTGGTAGTAAAGCGCAGTGTCAAATGTCATATTGTCGCCGTAATGAAATCCCAAGTTAACAGAATTATCATTATTAAAACTAAACGCCAAGGCAACCTCGGTGTTGTCATTGATATCACTGTAATTGGCAGCAGCAGCCTCTTGAGAATCATAGAGTTGGAACATAAAATCACCGGCATCATACCGCAGCCCGTTTTTTAAATCGTAATTTGTCTGTAGTCCCACATAGAGCATATTGTCATTTATATATAAACCTAACCGCTCAGCATCATATGCATCGCCACTTTCCCACCCATGTTCAACATGCAGGTTTCCCCTGCTGGTGGGGAAAGGGTTTATATCACCGGAGGACGCATGCGGCGCCTCCGTCAAACTCTCAGATCCATAAATCATTGCCCATTCTTTGATTCCGGCTTGTTCGTCCATATATCCGTCAACATTGGGCGCTGCAATGGCCTGATATCCATAGATAGTCAGTATAAAAATTATAATGAATAGAACGTGTAGCTTTTTCATTTTATCAAGCCTGAATTTACAGTAAAATTTCAGCATTACTTACATTTGAGGATTAAGTGCAAATTGGGTGCCAGAATATACTTTCTTAGAATAATTGAAATTGTGTTGTTTTTTCGCAATTTAACGATATGGTAGCTGGAAATAATTATTGTTTTGCGAAAAAAATGTAATAAACATGTGAATATTTTTTCATTTATAAGAATATTAATTCATCATTTCCTTTGCCTTTTCTGCATCTCTGAAACCCGGGTTGATATCCAGTGCTTTTCTAAAATACTGCCTTGCTTTCTCATATTCCTGGGTTCGGTACAGGGTCATGCCGTAATGAAAACAGGCAAGGGCGCTGTTCGGATTTATTTTCAGGCTTTCTTCGAGTTCTGACAATGCATTCAGGTAATTGCCTTTCTGATAATAGATCCATCCCATGGTATCAAGGATATTGGCATTTTTCGGGGCGTTCTCCCGTGCAATGACAGCATAGTGAAGCGCCTCGTCTGTTCCCCCTTTTTTCTCTGACAGGATAAAGGCAAGATTATTTGCCGCATCAAGGTGTTTGGGGTTGTAGTCGAGCACTTTTCTATAATAGGTTTCCGCTTCATCAAAATCCCCCAACGTATCATAAATCACTCCTGCAGCCATAAGTGCCGGAATATATTCCGGGTTCAGGCCTTCAATTCCTTTATATAGCGACAATGCCTGGTCCATTTTTTTCTCTTTTATCAAAAGGCGGGCCATATGCATTTTTGGGGGGATAAACTCGGGGTTCGCCTCGGCAGCCTGCTTAAAACATTTAAAGGCCTTGTTCTCCTGATTGGCTGCCAGGTATATTTCCCCTTTTAAATTTTTTAAAAACGCCTTTTTATCCGTTGATGCATTATCAGACAGCGTGTCTACCAGATCAATGGCCCGGGTATAATTTTTCTGATTCTGGTAAACCTGGATCATCAGTGTGATGAGTCCGATCTGCTCAGGATTCAGATCATATGCTTTTTGAAAAAAATCCAAGGCCAGACTTTCTCTGCCGGTGGTCTGATATAACAGCCCCATGCGGATATAGGCAGGTACATAGCCGGGCTGTGCTTTAATGATGGAGTGGAGAATATCTTCCGCACCCTGGATATCCCCCTCAAGCAACCGCACGCCCGATAAAAGAGTCATGGTTTTAATACTCTTCGGTGCCAGTTTTATTACGGCATCCATCTGCTCCCGTGCATTTTTCAGATCTTTTTCAAGAATATAAATATTCAATAACTTGATTCTGGCCTTTAACAAACGCGGATTTACAGTAATTGCCGCCAGAAGATTCTCTTTAATCTGGACTTTTTCAAATTCCTCCGGGTCATCAAGCAGGCCGGCTGCAGCGCGGAATATTTCCTGTTCCGGGCGATCCGTGGCGCCGCGTTTTTCAATACATAGCGCCCTGTAATAATAGGCTTTCGCATTAAATTTATTAAGCGAAATAACCTTATCCAACAGGTCCAATGCCGCTTTATAATTCTTTTCAACCATATAAATCCGGCCACGCTGGAACAATGCGTCAGCATAATTGTCATCCTGTTTCAATGCTGTTTCAGCCGCCGTCCGGGCTTCATTAATCCTGTTAAAATGCAGATAGACCTGGGCAAGGTTGGTCAGAATTTTTGGAGAGTCTGGCTGTTTGGCCAGGGCATTCCTTAAAGTAACAATAGCGTTATCCTGGTCATTCATCCGGGTGTAAAATTCCGCAATGTTTATCAGGGGGGCTATCCGTTCCGGCTCCTGATCAACCGCTTTTTTAAAATATTTTTCAGCCAGGTCAAATTGTTTCCGGCTTTGATAAAAATTTGCCAGATCTGTACATTTTTCAAACGGAATACCAGGTGTTTCCAGTACGTTTTTTAAAAGCGCTTCAATTTTTTTCCATTCTTTCTGAAATCCATATATTCGGACAAGCCCCATATATGCTTCGCGAGATGCCGAATCATGCTCAATTGCCTTGATATATATTTCTTCGGCTGTTTTAAGATCTTGTCTGTTAATATAAAGCTTGGCCAATGATAAATATGTTTTGGCTTTTTTACCGTCAAAGGAAAGGGCTTTTTTTAAGGTCTCAATGGCGGAATCAATATCCCGCTCTTTAATCTGGACGGCAGAAAGAAGGTGGAAAGCTTCAATGGATTCAGGGGAAATGCGTAATGCCTTTGAAATCTGGTTCCTGGCCTCTATAAGCTGCTCCTTTTGAATAAAAACCTGTGCCAGCCTCAAATAGGGAAGGATATTATCCGAATTGACTTTGGCGGCTAAATTATAATAGCGAACGGCATTTTTTATCTGCCCGTTTAAGACATATGCCTCTGCCAGTTCAAACAGGGCGATCTCATTTTTGGGTGCCAGTTTAAGGGCATTTCTATATTCAACGATGGCTGTCTGAATTTTTTTTTGGGCGACAAACCGCCGGGCATTATCAATATACGTTTTTGTCTGGTTTTCATTTTCATTGGCACAACTGCAAATCAGCATAAGCAGTCCGGCAGACAGTGCGATAAATAATCGAAAATTGAATATAGGCATTTTATTTTTCCTTTTAACGCTGGGTATCAAGAATCGTAAGGCGAATTCACAGCTTTTTCAGGTTGAATCGGTAAAGGGGATCTCCCACCAGGACCATTTTCCACGACACATACGGCAGGCTCACCAGATAGCATTCAGCCAGGGTCAGATGCCCCTGGACCAGAAAATCAAAAAATATCTCAGGAACGGGAAAGGACTGGACATAGGGCTCTCCCACCGGTCCAATGGTGGCAGCAACGCCTTTATCCAGCATTTTTTTACACCAGCCCCTGCTGTTGTCTCTCTTTAAGGTCACACATTCGGAACTTGCGATATGGAATCCCACAGAACCTTTCTGCCAGGTAAATGCATCAACATAGTTTGCCAGGCTGTACCATCCGCAGTACAACGCCGCATGGGGGCACTCCCCTTTTTGGAACAGGTCCTGTTTATTATCTATCACGACGTCTAACTTCTTTTTTTCTGACAGCAGGTCTGCAGCCCTGTGAATGGACCGGTCGTAAAGACCATATCCAGACACCTTTTTGTCTCCCGGATTTTCCCACCGGGCATCAAAGTAAGCAGTGCCGTATACCCCTTTTTTTTCAGCTTCCATGCTGTCATCAATGATACGCCTGACCGTTTTTGCATCAGCGCCGTCCAGACGGCTGACCATTAACACCTCGGACTTGCCAATGGGCGTTTTCTTATTGTTCCACCCTAAAAAAAAGGGATTCTGAAGCCAGAAATTCAAATCATACCCCTTTTTTTTGACCAGCATCAGCTCAGAATCGACAGAGGCGACCTTATCCTTGCTTTTTTTTAAGTTCCGGATCATTTTATTTACACGGCTCAGCTGCTTTTTGAACGTTTCCGAACCATTGTTATCTGTCAACTGGGAGTCTATTTTGGATTTTTTCAGGATCAACCGGTCCAGTTCTTTTTGTTCTTTGAGTGTGAGACCAGGGGAGGCAATTCTTAGGGGCACCCCGTAAATCGTGACCAGGGCCCGGATCTTTGGATTTTTTTCCACGGCACGGCGGACGGGCGGAATAATCTTTTTTTCATAGGCTTCCCTGGAACAGGTTTCATTATCCGTTACAAACAGCAATACAAGGTTTTCTTCTGGGATCTGCCGCTTTTCCATGTAATAGGTTGCCAGGCCTTTGCTGGCGGCGGCATTCATATTCGCGAGAACCAGCACTTCATCGGCTTCCAGTGCATGGGCAGATGAAATAAGACCCAAAAGGCAGAAACATATAAAAAAACATATCAATCGTTTCATCTTACCAGAGTTCCCAGTGGCCGGTGTAGAAAACGTAAAGGGCCAGGCCGAAATTGGTTGTACCGTGGGCCACCATGCAGGAAATCAGATCCTTCCTTATTATATATAAGGCACACATCAATACGCCGTATACAATTCCGGCCGGCCATTCCCCGGTGGTATGTCCCAGGGCAAAGATAACACTGGATATCATAATTGCCGCAATACTCCATCCCCCGGGCTCAATATCAAAAACACTTGCCGTTTCTAAAGTTTTTGAAAAAGGTTCCGTATGCTTCTGCTTTCTGAACCTGTCCCACTGAAGTGCAAAACGGAATATATACCCCCGCATCAGCAGCTCTTCAAATACCGGAACCACCAGACTGGCCGTGACCAGCCTCAGATAAAACCCGGTATCGCTCCAGGGTTCCCCGCCTTCGCCGGCAAACGGCTGATAACAGACAACCCAGAGCACCAGCCCGACCACGCCAAACACAACACCATAACCAACAGAGCCCCACCTGTTTTTCGGCCCGGCCACCGGAAAATACCAGCGCCATGCCCAGATCAGCAGCCCCGTTACAATGATGAGCTTGAGCACATAATTTATTTCAACAGGAATTTTATTATGAAAAAAAGAGGACAGCCCCACATAGGCAAAATACGGTGCGGCGTATGGAATGATCAAGTCACGGTTGGTCCATTCAGAACTCATGAAAATATCCTCTTGCAGCGTCGGTTAGAGTGTTAGATATTGAGCTTCTCTATTCATATATTTCCACCTCTTAAATCAAGGAAAAAATGATGCTACTGTCTTTTTTAACACATCTATGATATTATATTACGTTTTAAATTCAATATCTTTTATCAAAGATAACAATCATTTATATAAGGAGACCATATGGGATTTATTTCATCCACCCATTCCCTGAGCCGGTACCACATCGAAGGAGAATTTGACGGCAGCACCATGGAAGCAGTCCGGGAAGGCCTGATCCAGAATGCCATCCCTGAAATAGAGAGCGAATACGATGAAATATCCGCCGGCTGGACCCCCTTTGAAAGCCCGTATAAACCGGACTTCGAAAAATATTCCTTTATTTTCGGCACCTATTTTCTATTTTCGCTGCGCATTGACAAAAAATCAATACCGGCCAAGCTGGTCCAGAAACACATGGCCATTGAAATCGAAAAGAAAAAAGAGGAAACCGGCCGGGACTTTCTGTCAAAAAACGAAAAAGCCGAGATCAAGGAGTTTATCCTGGACATCCTGATGCACAAGATTCCATCCATCCCCAGCATCTATGACATCCTCTGGAGCTATGAAGAAAAAAGCCTCTACCTCTTTTCAACACAGAAAGCTGCCAATGAACTGTTTGAAACATTATTCTTTAAATCCTTCAACCACAAGCCCGTCCGGATATTCCCCTACACCATGGTTGAAAAGCTGGGAAAATTCACGGACACGGAAAAAGACCGTTTTCTATCCCTGGCACCGCTGAAATACTAATCTCTTTTTATAAGGTATAATAAACATGCTTGATATCGCCACCGCATACAATAGATACAGTTTTCTGGGCAACGAGTTTTTGACATGGCTCTGGTTCCTCATTGAAACCGGCCAGGACATTACGGCGCTTTCCGGATCAGAAGAACCGGTCGCCCTTGAAATCGGCAATTCACTGGTCCTGGAAAACAATCTTGGAGACAAGTCCAAAGAAAAAATTACCATTAAAGGGGACCAGGCCGGCCTGGAAGAGGGCACCACCGCCCTTAAAAAGGGGGCCCAGGTCACGGACATCAACCTGCTTTGCAAAATCGGAGAGGAAGAATACAAATTCTCCATAAAAGGGGAGAGCTTCAACCTCACCGGCCTGAAAACCCCGTCCATGGATACCTCAACCGGCGAAGATGAAATTGAGGGCATGGTCATTGAAAAAACCTATCTATTACTGAAGGTTACCCAGGTTATTGACACCCTCTTTTTAAAATATATTGAGAAAAGAATCTCAGATGACTTTAAAAGCACTGAATTTAAAGCCATTTCAGACTGGATTCATTCATGACAATAAAATGTTCAAAACTTGCAGGTTTTAAACATGAATGAATATGTGCACAAAACCAAAGGGTTTTATCCGGGTTTTACACCGGGTTTTAAACGCCGCGCACATAAATATACCCTTATAAATTCAATGTATTGAAAAGTTATGAACATCTGAACCGCCCTTATTATTGTTGTTATCTTTATTTAAATTAAAAATATAATAAAACAGTACCGTCTGGAAAAAGAAAAGTTTTGATAAAATAAGGGTTTTGATATAAACTTCGGAGTATTTTTAAATTAGGAAAAGGACTTTAAATGAAATTTTCGTTTAACAAAAAAGATATTCTTGAAATCTTATCCAAGATTCAGGGCATCACAGGGAGGAAAACCAATCTGACCATCACGTCGGATATCCTGATCAAGGCGTATGGTTCGGAGATCAGCATCACGGCCAACGATCTGGAGACCGTCTTTACCGGTACCTACGAAGCCGAGGTGGAAACAGAAGGGATTTTGTCCATCAATTCCAAAAAATTCTTTGAAATCATCAGAGAATACCCTGAGAATGAAATTTTTGTTAATGAAGTGGAAAACCGCTGGGTTGAAATAGGCACCGGTGATACCGTATACCATATTGTATCCTCGGATTATGAAAATTTTCCTGAAACCCCGGTTATTGAAGATATCAACTTCATTGAAATGGCATCCAAAGATCTGAAAAAAATGGTCTCTGTATCTTCCATGGTGGGATACCAGACCGATGAAAAGCGGATCTATGTGCTGGGCGTCCTTGTGGACAGAGCCGAAGTGGACGGAGAACAGCGCCTTCGTATGGTGTCAACGGACTCCAGACGGCTGCACAGCTATGAGGCCCCATTTACCGGCAGCCTTGAGCTGGGTGAAGAGAAAATCCTCATCCCCAAAAAAGGATTGTCAGAACTGGGCAAATTCATTGATGCCGGATCGGAAACAATCAAGGTCGGCATCAAAGACAACCACTTTATATTCCAGCGGGCCAATGAATCGGTGATGATCAAGCTGCTGGAAGGCGAATATCCCGACTACCTCCCCATCATCAATTATGAGGGAATGACCCCCGTGGAAGTGGACCGCACCATGTTTTCCACCCTGATGCGCCGGGTATCCATTCTGACCTCGGACGATTACAAAAGCGTGATCATGAATTTCCAGGAAAACCAGCTCACGGTCACCATCACCAACCCGGAAATCGGCGAGTCCAAGGAAAAGCTCATGATCGGATTCGAAGGCGAGGAAATCAAAAGTGCCTTCAACCCCAAATATTTTATGAGCGCCCTGAGCCTCTTTGAAGAGCCCATGGTCTCCCTGAATTTCAGGGGCAGCAACAGCCCGTGTATCGTCAAAGGCCTTGATGCTGACAATCTAATCTGCGTAATTATGGCAATGCATATATCATGAATAAAAACGAAGTAACCAAAGAATACAGCGCGGACTCCATTAAAATACTGGAAGGCCTTGAGGCCGTCCGCAAACGCCCCTCCATGTATATCGGCAACGTGGACCTGGAAGGGCTCCACCACCTGGTATACGAGGTGGTGGACAACTGCATTGACGAGGCCATGGCCGGCCATTGCGACACCGTACTCATTACCATCCACGAAGACGGAAAGGTCAGTGTGGAGGATAACGGCCGCGGCATCCCCGTGGAAATGCATGAAACCGAAAATATTCCGGCCTGCGAAGTGGTCATGACCAAGCTCCATGCCGGCGGTAAATTCGACAAGGACGCCTACAAGGTGTCCGGCGGCCTCCACGGCGTGGGTATTTCCGTTGTAAATGCCCTTTCCGACCATCTGGTCATGGAGGTGTACAAAAATGGAAAAATCTACCATCAGTCCTATTCCAAGGGCAATAAGCTCACGGAACTGGAAATCAAAGGTGACACCGTAAAACGGGGAACAAAAATTATCTTTCACCCCGATTTCACGGTGATGAACCCCAACGAGTTCATTTACGAAACCCTGTCCCGCCGTATGCGTGAGCTGGCCTTCCTCAACAAAGGGGTCAGAATCGTTATTGAAGACGAACGCTCGGCCCAGAAGGATGATTTCCATTACGAAGGCGGCATCGTCTCCTTCGTGGAATACCTGAACCGTTCCTGCACCGCCCTCCACGAGCCCATTCACATCGAAGGGGATAAAAAGGATGTGCAGATCGAGGTGGCCATTCAGTACAATGACACCTTCAAGGAAAAACTCTACTCCTTTGCCAACAACATCCGCACCATCGAAGGCGGTTTCCACGTTTCCGGTTTTAAGGGCGCGCTGACCCGTACCGTCAACGCCTACATCTCCGGGAACAACAACCTGCCCAAGAACATGCAGAACATCAAGATCGGCGGGGACGACATGCGGGAAGGCCTGGCTGTGATCATTTCGGTCAAGCTCATGGAGCCCCAGTTCGAGGGCCAGACCAAGACCAAGCTGGGCAACAATGAAGTCAAAGGCATTGTGGAATCCCTGCTCAATGAAAAACTGGCCGAATACCTGGAGGAAAACCCCGGGGTGGCCAGAAAAATCATTGCCAAGGCCGTGGATGCGGCAAGGGCCCGGGATGCCGCCAAACGCGCCCGGGAACTGGCCCGTAAAAAAGGCACCCTCCTGGACGCCTCACTTCCCGGCAAACTGGCCGAATGCCAGTACGCGGATCCGGCCGAACGCGAACTTTTCCTGGTCGAGGGCGACTCCGCAGGCGGCTCGGCCAAACAGGGCCGCGACCGCCGGTTCCAGGCCATTCTCCCCCTCAAGGGCAAAATCCTCAACGTGGAAAAGGCCCGGTTCGACAAGATCCTGAGAAGCGATGAGATTAAAAATATCTTTACGGTCCTTGGCACCGGTGCCGGCCGTGAAGAGTTTGATATTGAAAAGATCCGTTACCACAAGGTCGTTATCATGACCGACGCCGACGTGGACGGTTCCCATATCCGGACCCTGCTCCTCACCTTTTTCTACCGCCAGATGCCGGATCTGATCTCCAGGGGGTATCTCTATATTGCCCAGCCGCCCCTCTTCAGGGTGGGGTCACGCAAAAGCGGGGTATACCTGAAAAACGAAGATGAATATGCCACCTACCTGGTCCGCAGGATATCTTCCCAGAAGAACCTGGTACTCAACGCCGCAGAAGATGAGGAAGCGGTTATGAAACAGGAGCCCCTGTCCGAAGAGGAATTCTACAGCTTCCTCCAGGATATGAATGCCTATTTCGAGGCCCTGAACCTTCTGCGCCGCCGGGATTTTGATACGGATCTTCTCTTTACCCTCATCAGCGAGGGCGTCAGCTCCAAGATTTTCCTGGAAGACAGGCAAAAACTTGAAACCCTGGCCACCAAACTGCCCGCTGACAAATACCGGGCCGGGGAGATTGAGTTTGATGCGGAAAGAGGAATATACGAAATGGATATTCTGGACGAATCCGGCCAGACCAAGCTCCTGAGGGTCGGCCGTGAAATCCTGTCCACCTCTGATTACCAGAGGATGCGCGCCGCCTACGACAAAATCAAAGATAAAGACTGCGCCCCGTTTGCCCTATATTCAAAACAGGCCGATGCCAAGACCGTCAACACGGTGGACAACCTGGAAGACCTGCACGGCTTTATAATGGCCGAGGCCAAAAAAGGCATCAACATCCAGCGGTACAAAGGCCTGGGTGAAATGAACGCCGACCAGCTGTGGGAAACCACCATGAATCCGGAAAAACGCATCATGCTCAAGGTGGACATCGAGGACGCCGAAAAGGCCGACGAAATATTTACCCTGCTCATGGGTGAAGAAGTCGAACCCCGGCGGAATTTCATCCAGAAGCATGCCCTTGAGGTGTCATCCCTGGATTATTAATTCAGTCATTCTATTTATACAAAGAGAGGTGGGTTTCGGGAGGTATATCCCCGTACCCGCCTCTTTTTTTGTGCGGATTCATCCCTTCGCCGCAGCCTCCGGCGGAATGAAATAAATTGATTTAGCAATAAATATGATTTATTATGTGAATATAATTTATTTCTCTTCCTGAAAAGGAGAAAGGAGGCCCCATGACAAGATCCATTCATCAAATCATTGACGAACAGATCAAACGGTGGGAGATGGCCAAACATACCTCGCCGGAACGCATCGACACCTGCCGCGTGATTACCATTTCACGGGAATGCGGCAGCCGGGGGCACGAAGTTGCACAGAAACTGGCCGAAAAAATAGGATTCGACCTTTTCCACAATGAAATCCTTGAAGCCATGATCCAGTCCTCCCAAACCACAAAAAACCTGCTGGAAACCCTGGATGAAAAAGCCATGAATGTGGTGGACGACATTGTCTCCAATTTTGTCAATGAACACCACCTCTGGCCGGACGAGTATTCAAAGCTGCTCCTCAAAATTCTCAACACCGTGGGCAGACACGGAAATGCAGTTATCCTCGGACGGGGTGCCAATTTTGCCCTTGAAAAAATACATGCCCTGAAAATAAGGATCGTTGCGCCTGAAAAGATTCGCAGGGAATATATCCAGCGCAACCGTGACATGAATGCCGATAATGCCTGGAAATATATGAACAGCACCGACGCCAACAGAATCGCCTTTGTTAAACGGTATTTTAATGCAGACGCCGCCAATCCTGAAAACTACGATATGGTCCTGAACACCGGCACCCTGTCCGTGGATAAAACTGTGGCGACAATCTGCTGCGCCATCCAATAGCCTCTGCCGGCCTGCGGGTGATCGCGGGCCGGCAACTTCATTTTACCTGCAGATAGTTGTTCTGCCCGTATAAAACATATCTCAAATTGCGATTTATCCATGATTACTTATGGTTATCGTGACTCGTTAAACTGTTTT
Source organism: Desulfobacter sp. (assembly GCA_028768525.1). Lineage (NCBI taxonomy): Bacteria > Pseudomonadati > Thermodesulfobacteriota > Desulfobacteria > Desulfobacterales > Desulfobacteraceae > Desulfobacter > Desulfobacter sp. The sequence continues at coordinate 3,172,520 of CP054837.1, forward strand.
TTTCTGCCTTTTAATTAAAAAAAACTAAAATTAGTTATTTTTTTCTGTAAGAACTAGGTAGATTTACCTATTGCTTTTTTATAGCTTCTTTACTAATTGACTATTTTTAAATGTTAACAGTGTTTAATTGCCGTGCCATTACCCCGACGGATGGAATGTAATTAAAAGGGCGGAGCTCTGCTTACTTACCATATAACTCTTCGGCGGTTAACAGGCGGTTAAGATGTCAAAATTAGAGTTCGAACCCATGAGGCTGCTGTGAAAATTTCACAAGATCTAAGCTCAACAGAAAAACTTCTCGATACCATCCGGGGGGATGCACCGCCTCCTGCCGCATCTGCACCTGAAACCCGGGTGCCCAGACCCGAGCCCCGGGGGGGTGCCAATATTAAGACCAACATAAAGCACAACCTATGTGCCGGCGTGCATATCGGCAGCAGTACCCTTTCCCTGGTGCTCACCGGGGAGCAGAAGCAGGGGGGCCGAAAGGAAGTGGTGAAATGGGAGGTGATCCCCTTTCCAGACCATATGGAGTTTAAAAGCAGCCGGTTTTCTTCCTTTCTCGGCGCATCGTTGAATGCGTTCCTCGGCAAGAAAAAAAATATCTCGGTCTGGGCGTCAATTTCAACCAACCACCTGAAATTGCGAAATCTTATCATTCCCCATGTGGCGGATGCCAAAATAGCCAACGCCGCCCTTTGGGGACTGAAAAAAGAAGTCGAAGTCAACCAGGAATCTGAAGTCTTTGATTATGAATTCATCGAAGATACCCGGATCAACGGTGTCAAAAAGAAAAATGTGGTGGCCTTTACCGGGGATAAAAAAAATATAAACCGGATCCAGGCCATGTTCTCCGCTGCCGGCGTCAACCTGGCCGGCATCACCGCCACCCCCTTTGCCATCCAGAACTATATCCTCACCGGCCGCCTCGATACCGGCAGCGATCCCATCGTCGTGGTCAATGTCCGCCGGTACAGGTCTGAAATATTCTGCCTCTCCAACAATGGCATCCTGGTGGCCAGGAGCATTAAAACCGGTTCCTACAGCCTGGTGGAAAATTACCTGGAAGCTGCCGTGGGCAGCACCGGACCGGTACAGGCGGACGTCCCGGCCCTGCTGGCTGTCCGCACCGCCCATGACAGCCCGGATTTCGAGCCCATGGAAGGCCCGGCCTCCCGCCTCATCGGCAAGATCCAGCGTACCGGGGAATATTGTTCAAATATGTACCTGTCCAACGAACCCATATCCCGGTACTATTTTTTCGGTGAAACAGACAATTGCCCGGCTTTCAATACCTTTGCCTCTGAAATGATTGTGGACAGGACCGCGTCATTTACCCCCACCGATAATGACATCGCCGCCGTAGGCGTCAAGCTCCCAACCGACGCCCAGGCCAGAAACGGCATTATCCCGGCCCTGGGCCTGGCCCTGTCCAACAATGACTATACCCCGAATTTTCTGTACACCTACCTTGAAAAAGAAGTTGAAAACAGGGCCAAAAAGCTGAACCGTGGCATCGTCGCCGCCGGCATTGCCGGTTTGCTGATCTGCGGCGGGATCTGGTTCTACATGGACCGTATTGAGAATAAGGAAGTGGCCAAACGCACCGCCGTGGAAAAGGAACTGGCCGGATTTACAAAATCCGTAACCCAGGATGTCCTGAACAAAAGAATTGGTGATGCCAGGAAACATATGGCGTTTATCAGCCAATATGTCAGCGATTACATCTCCCTGGCCGTGGTCAATGAAATCTGCACCCTCACCCCGGCCAACATCTCCATTGTTTCCCTGGATGCGGATCTGAAAGATAAAGCCCCGGCAAAAACCGGTAAAAAAGGGGCGGGTAAAGCACCGGCCAAAGACACGGCCCATAAAAAATACCTGAAGATCCAGGGGATTGTCTCGGCAGAATTTACATCACTGGAATCCTCCCTCACCGGCTATGTATTCAAACTGGGCGATTCCCCGCTCTTCGGGGAAATCGATCTGGAAAACAAAAAAGTGGAACAGGCCGGTGAAAACAGCGTCCTGAAATTCACCGCAAATATGGAGATACTCTAATGGCAGACAAGGATAAGGATAAACTCAAAAAGATATCTCCCCTGACCCTGGGCCTGATCGTGGGGTCGGCCGTTGCAGTGGCTGCCGTTGCCCTGGGGGTGCTCTATCCCCAGTACCGCCGCATCCAGCTGGTCAAAAAGGACAGGGTGGAAAAGACCATCCGCCTGGAGGAGCAGAAACGGCTCTTCCCCATCTACGCCCAGGCCGACCGCCTGGCCAATAGAGAGTTTGAGCCCCAGCTTCCCTGTCCTGAAAGAGAGGCCATGCCCAGGAATGAGATTACCACCCTGTCCACGGTATTTAATAATATCGCCATGAAGGGGGGGATGACCCTTGAGGAAAACAGCCTGGACATCAGCGGCCTTGACCGGGAATCCGGCATCCTCTCCATGGATGTCAAACTCAAAGGCGGGTTGTTCAATTTCAGGGAATGCCTGATCCTCCTTGCAGAGCTGCCCTATTTCAAGGGCATCGAAAATATTGATATTACCACAGACCAGAGCAATGTCAGGCAGTGCGGGGCAACGCTGAAAATTGCCGTCGAGAAAAACCAGACCCCCAAGGGGAACAGCTAAACCATGAATAAACGAGAAAAGATCATTATTTTTCTGGCCGGGCTAATGGCCCTCTATGGAGCCCTGGACTATTTTGTACTGGGTAAAAAGAGTTCAGCCACAGGGGAAGAGGATAAAATAAAGGCTGCCGTACAGCAGACCGACGCCTTTGCCGCTGCGGCCACGGCCCAACTCACGGCAATGGTCACCCAGAATAAGGGAAAGAACCTCACCTATACAAAGAAGATGGCCGAAACCCCCTGGCCCCGGGATCCATTTATCGTTCACACCGGCACGGATAAAACCGTTGACCAGGAGGAGATCAATCCCGCCGACCTGCCTGAAATCATATATTCTGGTTACATCCGGGCGGGCGCCGCAGTCCTCGCGGTCATCAACGGGATGGAATACACGGTGGGCGAACTGGTTGCCGATATCGGATATAAGGTCCATAATATAACCCCCTCCAAGGTGGTCCTATTAACCGAATCCAACAAACAGATCACAATTTACTTGCAGGAAGATTAAATCCAACAGGCGATGGGAATAAAAATGAAAAAGAGCTTACAAATCTGTATCATAGTACTGATGACCATGTTTTTGATCTCCGGTTGCAAAACCACGGAAAAAAAGGCGGAAAAACCGGACCGTTTTGAAAAATGGCGGGTTCTGGCCGAAGATTCCCCCAAGCTCACCCCGGACCCCAGGCCCATGACTGAAAAGCTGGACAGGGATGCCGAGGAAATTGTCAGAGCCCTTGAAGAAAAGCAAGAGGCAGAAGCCGTACCAGCCAAACCCCCCGTCAAACCCCTGCCCAAAATACGCCTGACCATGAAGATGCACGACGTACCTGTGGCCGTTCTTTTGCGGACCCTGGCCCGGGCCGCCGACCTCAACATCATGATCAATGAAACCGTCACCGGGCAGGCCAAAATTAACATTGTCAACATTCCCTGGAACCAGGCCTTTGAAGGGCTGCTGTCCACCTACGGGTTAACCTACAAATGGAGTGGTGACATCCTGCGGGTTATCACCGTGGAAGACCTGAACAAGGAAATTGCCCTCATGGAGGCCACCCAAAAATTTCAGAAATCCAAAAAAGAGCACGCCTTGGCCCTGAGGGAAATTGCCCGCAAGGCCGAGAAGCTTGAACCCCTGGTCACCCGGGTGGTAAAAATAAACTTTGCCAATATATGTTCCCTGAGGGAAAATCTTGAAAAATATCTAAAGTCTAACTTTAAGGAAACTGAACTGAAGAAAGCCTCCATGGAAAGCGGGAAAAGTAAAACAGCTTCTTCAGACAGCTCAGAAGGATTTAGAGGGGCTATTCTTAAGGATATGAATACCAACTCCCTGATCATCCACGCCACAAAAGCCGACATACAAAAGATCATGCCCATCATCGCCAAACTGGACCGGCCCAACCGCCAGATTCTCATCGAGGCCCACATTGTAGAAGCGACTTCGGAAACGGCCAAGGAACTGGGCATCCAATGGGGCGGCCTGGGTGAGGTATCCCAGAGCAACGGCACCAAACGCCACTCCATCGGCGGCGGTCAGTTCACGGATTTCAGCCAGAGTTTGCGGGATTCCGACGGTAACAACCAGGCCTATGATCCCACAGATGGCAGCATCGTGAATTTCCCGGTCGACGTGGCCGCATCCGGCATGTCCCTGGGGGTCATGACCCAGAAAATCGGGGAATACGCCCTTTACGCTCAACTTACGGCCCTGGAGGAGGAAGGTGAACTAAACATCCTCTCCAAACCCTCCATTACCACCCTGGACCACCGCAAGGCCACCATTGAAAGCGGGGAGGAAGTCCCCTTCCAGACCGTTGAGGACGGAGAGGTTAAGATTGAATGGCGAAAGGCGGTGATTAGTTTGGACGTCACCCCCCATGTCATTGACAATAAAATCGTTCAGCTTGATATTATTACCCACAAGGATGAACTGGATTTTACCAAAACCGTCAACGGCAACCCCACCATCATCACCAAAAACGCCCAGACCATGGTTAACCTCTTTGACGGCCAGACCACAGTCATCGGCGGACTGAACAAGGAAAAGATCGAAGAAGGTGAAAGCGGTGTGCCCTGGCTCAAGGATGTCCCCGGTCTTGGATACATGTTTAAAACCCAGAAGGATGCCGCCGATATGGAAGAGTTGCTCATTTTCATTACCCCCCACATCCTGGAGGGTAAAAGCGAACTGCCGGCCAAGGTAGCTGCACAATAGGGAATTAGGCAGAAAACGTATAATGGATTATTTTCGGACCCTTAACCTGGAAAAGGAACCCTTTTCCAATTCCCCTGACCCGGGCCTGTTTTTTAACTCCCGGCAGCACAGGGAGGCACTGCAGCAACTGGAAATTTCCATCCGGCTGCGCCGGGGGCTCAATGTGGTCACCGGGGATGTGGGCACCGGAAAAACAACGGTCTGCCGCCAGCTCATCCGCAAAATATCCAGCGATGAAAAGATTCGGTATTATCTGATTCTTGACCCCGGGTTTGCCTCTGCCGCGGAATTCCTCTGCGCCGTTCTCGCCCAGTTCACCGGCATCATTCCCCCAAAAGAAGAGGCTGAAAACGAAATCCTGCTCAAAGAGAAAATCAAAAGTTTTCTCTTTTCCGTGGGGGTTGACCAGGATATGACCACGGTGCTCCTCATTGACGAGGGCCAGAAACTGCCTCCCTTCTGCCTGGAGACCCTGCGGGAACTGCTCAACTACGAAACCAACGCCACCAAGCTGCTGCAGATCGTCATCTTCGCCCAGAAAGAGTTCAACCCCATGATCGCGGGCATGGAAAATTTTGTGGACCGGATCAACTTCAGGTACACCTTTTCCCCCCTGGACTTCAAGGAAACCCGGGGCCTGATCCGCTACCGGATAGAACAGTCCTCCTGCGGCGCCTATACCGGCAAACGGCTGCCGGAATTTTCCTACCCGGCTTTCTGGGCCGTCTACCGGCTGACCCAGGGATATCCCCGGAAAATAATCAATCTCTGCCACCATGTCCTCCTGGCCCTGATCATCAAAGAGAAATCAAATGCCGGGTATTTTTTTGTAAAGTCCTGCGCCCGCCAGGTATTATCCCCGGAGAATGTAAAACCGGGGTTTTCTTTTGCCGCTGTGGCCATGCCGGTGATTATCCTTCTCACCGCCGCCGGCCTCATGAACCTGGATAAAATGACAAACCTGATCCCGGAACGGATTAAAACCGGGATTATTGCCGCCCGGGTTTCCCTGCCGGAGCCTGCACCGGAAACCGCCGTTGCCGCCGTCTCCATGCCCGTACCGGAAAAGGCCGTACCGCCGGAACCGGTAGCCGTACCGGAAACGCCCCCTGACGAAACTCCGGCTCCAAAGCCTGTCCCGGTGGTCCTCCCTGCCGAAGTGCCGGCCCGGACAATCCTCCTGCCGGACATTCTGGGCAGCATCAGGATCCCCAAAGACGAAACCTTGTACAATATGCTGGAAACCGTATACGGCCGCTATACCCGGCCCTATGTGGCCCGGTTCATGGAAGAAAATAAAAATATTGAAAACCCCAACAGGATCCGCCACGGCATCCTGGTGGATTTCCCGGTGATCGCCGACAGCCGGGCAAGGTGGAAAGAAACCCGTGCCTGCCTCATCGCCGCCCGGGAAAATAGCTTTGAAGCGGCCTATGAAAAGGCAAGGGCGTGCCGGAGCAAAGGGCTGGATGCCCGGGTAATCTCCGCCTGGGGACCCGATGACGGATTTATGTATGCCGTGGTCCTGGACAGGGTGTTCAACACCGCCGAAGAGGCCTGCCGGAGAAAATCCGGTTTAAACAAAAAACTGCCGCTGGAAGAATCGACAATCGCTGCTCTGGTTCAGGGCAGAACCATACTATGAGAGAAAGAGGATAGGGATGTTAACCAAACGTAAACGCCTGGGAGAAATGCTGCTGGATGCGGGCCTCATTGAAAAGGCCCAGCTGGACAAGGCCCTGATCGCCATCAAAAACCAGGGCAAGCGCCTGGGACAGTATTTGGTGACCGAAGGCGTCGTCAGTGAAAAAGCCATCGTGGACCTGATATCCACCCAGGTGGGCATCAACCGGTATACCCCCAACGATTTCACCATATCCCCGGAACTGGCCGCCATCATCGATGTGGACACGGCCAGAAAATTCCAGGCCGTGCCCGTCAATAAAAAAGGGGGAATGGTCACCCTGGCCATGACAGATCCCCTGGATATCAACGCCCTGGACCATCTGGAGGTCCATACCGATTCCGAAGCCGAGGCTGTGATCTGCACGGAACAGGAGTTAAACTCTTTGATTTCCACCATCTACGGCACCTATTCCGGCTCCGACGGGGTCATGGAAAACATCCAGGAGATGGAGGAGATGGAGGTCAAGGACGAGGTAGACGAGCAGAAAAATGCCATCACCTCCCTCATGGATATGGCCGAAGAAGCCCCGGTCATCCGCCTGGTCAACTCCATCCTCACCCAGGCGGTCAAGGAAGGGGCTTCGGACGTCCATATCTCCCCGGAAAAAAATTACGTGGAGATCCGTTTCCGGGTGGACGGCAAGCTCCATCACATCCCGGCCCCGCCCAAATCCATGTTCCTCTCCATTGTATCCCGGCTTAAAATCCTGGCCTCCCTGGACATTTCGGTATCCCGGATTCCCCAGGACGGCCGGTTCACCGTATTTGTCCAGGACAAGGAGATCAATATCCGTGTTTCCACCATCCCCACGGTATACGGGGAAAATGTGGTTCTCCGGCTCCTGGATACCAGTTCCGGCATCTACAGTCTGGACAAGCTGGGCATGGCTGCTCAGGACATCGCCACCATTGAAAAGATGATCAAAATGCCCTACGGCATGATCCTGGCCACCGGCCCTACCGGCTCGGGCAAGAGTACCTCGCTGTTTTCCATGCTCAAGATCATCAACCGCCCCGACATCAACATCATCACCTTGGAGGACCCGGTGGAATACCGGATGGAGCATGTCCGCCAGGGCCAGCTCAATAGAAAGGCCGGCATGACATTCGCCTCGGGGCTTCGTTCCATCCTCCGCCAGGACCCGGACGTGGTCATGATCGGTGAGATCCGGGACGGTGAAACCGCAGGCGTCGCCACCCAGGCCGCCCTTACCGGCCACATGGTGCTCTCCACCGTCCACACCAATGACGCGGCCGGCGCCATCACCCGGTTCGTGGACATGGGCATCGAACCCTTCCTGGTTTCATCTGTCATGCTGGTTACCATTGCCCAGCGCCTGATCCGTCGGGTCTGCCCCCATTGCAAGGAATCCTATTCCCCGCCCCCGGAAGTCAGAAAATACTGGGGCCTTGAAAACGCCGACGGCGTTGATTTTGTCCGGGGCCGTGGCTGCATCAACTGCAAGGACACGGGCTATTCCGGCCGGACCGGCCTTTACGAAGTGCTTCACGTCAACGAAGACGTCCAGAACATGATCCTTACCGGCAAGTCCGCCCAGGAGATCACCAAGGCCTGCGAACTTTCCGGCCAGCTCACCACCCTGAAACAGGATGCCGCCGAAAAGGTGGCCAAAGGCATCACCACCCCGGAAGAGGCGGCCTCGGCCGTAATGATGTAACGCCATGAAGTATACCTATAAAGCCATCAATGAAATCGGCAACGAAATTACCGGCGAACTCCAGGCCGGATCAAAGGATGAGGCATTTGAGATCCTGTCCGCCCGGGGATATATACCTGAATCGGTCCGGGAAAAGGGCGCATCCGCTCTTAACGATTCCGACTTTGCTTCCAAAATTGAGGATGCATTAACCCCTGTAAAACCAAGGGATCTTATCCTGTTTACCAAACAGTTTAAAACCCTGATCCAGGCCGGGGTGGCCATGATGGATATTCTTTCCACCATGGAGGAGCAGACAGAAAACAAAAGACTGAAAAGAGTCATCGGGGTAATCCGGGCGGATATCCGGGAAGGCGCCAATCTTTATATCGCTTTTTCCAAGCATGATACCGTTTTTTCAGAGCTTTACTGCAATATGCTCCAGGCCGGTGAAGCATCGGGTTCTCTGCCTGATGTTCTCGAACGGCTGATATATATACTTGACCACGAACACAAAATAAAATCCGATATTAAGTCAGCCATGCGGTATCCCATGATGGTTGTGTTCTGTCTCGGCATTGCATTTTTCGTACTGCTGACATTTGTCATCCCAAAATTTATTACCATATTCCAAAAAGCCGGCCTGGAGTTGCCGCTTCCCACAAAAATTTGTATGAATTTATACCAGGCCATAGAAGCATACTGGCATGTGGGAATTGTCGGGATGGTTTTAGGCGGAATCGGCCTATATTATGCCCTGTTTAAAACCGATCAGGGCAGGGTATTCAAAGACACCGCTTTTTTAAAGACACCGCTTATAGGACCGGTTGTTTTAAAAGCTGCCATGTCACGATTTGCTTCAATTTTTTCCATCCTTCAGATGAGCGGGGTGACCGTGTTGGAATCTATGGAAGTATTGGGAAAAACAATAAATAATGCTGCTATTACAAAGGAATTTGAAAAAATTACCGAACTGTTGACGGAAGGCCGGGGGATTTCCCAGCCCCTGAAAAGATCAAAATATTTCCCCCCCATGGTGATCAATATGGTGGCCATCGGAGAGGAATCCGGAAACCTGGACGATATGCTGGCTGAAATATCGGTCCATTATGATGCGGAGGTGGAATATTCCACCAAAGCCATGTCAGAAGCCATAGGACCCCTTTTGATTGTAGGTTTGGCAGGCGTTGTCGGATTTTTTGCCATGGCAATTTTTCTGCCCATGTGGGATTTGACAAAAATGGTTTAAAGTATAAATGAAGAAAATACAGATCAGCGTATACTTAATCGTTCCCCTCATCATGGGTATGTTTTCTTTTTTTTCCTTTATTGTCACCTACCGCGTCATAGAATATGCCTCCACAAGGAGGATTTCTGCTGATTTGCTTTTACTGACACCGGCTGTGGCCCTACCATTGCTCTCCATTATTGCAGGCTATTTTATCATCAAAAAGATATTAGAACCCTCTGAACGCTTAATAGAGAAAGCTAAAAATCATCCGGCCGTCTGCTCGGAAAGCAACTTAAAAGAAAATATCCGGAACATGGATAAGCTGGATGAGATTTCAACCATATTCGAACAGGTCGGGGAGGCGCTTGACCTTTCCACTGCAGAATCCCTGTTCCCAAATATAATAGGCAAAAGTAAGATAATGCGGGGAGTGCTGTCACATATAACAAAAGTTGCCCGCTCCGATGCCACTGTATTTATTTTAGGTGAAAGCGGCACCGGAAAGGAACTTGTTGCGGATAGCATAGTAAAAATAGGCACCAGAAAAAACAATCCCTTTATTAAAATCAACTGCGGGGCTATTTCGTCAAATTTAATTGAGAGCGAATTGTTTGGTCATGAAAAAGGGGCATTCACAGGGGCCAGCATAATGAAAAAAGGGTGTTTTGAGTTGGCTGATCAGGGCTCTCTTTTTCTTGATGAAATAGGAGACATGCCCTTGGAACTTCAGGTGAAGCTTTTAAGGGCATTGCAGGAAAAGGAGTTTTACAGAGTCGGTGGAAAAGAGCCTGTAAAAGTTGATGTCAGGATCATCGCAGCCACAAATAAAAATCCAAAAACTCTGGTAAAAGAAGGAAAACTTCGAGAGGATCTTTATTACAGGCTGAATGTGTTTCCCGTAAATCTGCCCCCACTGCGAATGAGAAAAGAGGATATCGGGCCTTTGGCTGAATTTTTTATAGACTGCAACCGATTGGGAAAATGCATTACACATAAAGCTATAAAAAAATTAGAAGAATATAGTTGGCCTGGCAATGTGCGAGAACTTAAAAATGTTGTGGAAAGAGCGAATATCATTTCAAATGACCAAAAAACTATTCTTCCGGAACATCTGCCAACAGCTATATATGATTCTTTAAAATCAGAAGATTCCCTTGGTTTTGATAGGGACTGTAAAAACCTGGATCAAAGAATGGCTGAAATAGAAATCAATTTCATTTGCACTTCCTTAAAAATGAACAACGGAATCCAGGCCAGGGCAGCGGAGGATTTAGGCATAAAACAACGCAGTCTGTGGAACAGGGTTAAAAAGTATAATATCGATGCAGGAAGGTACAAAAACAAACCAGATTATAGAAATGCCGTGTAAAAACGAAACAGACTACATACAACAGATATCCAATGGGCTTAACCTTGGAGACGACGGTATCTGGTATTCAAAGAGTACAGGACCCATATCATATCCAACCAAAGGTAATAGCGCATGTTTTGAGGTTGAAGACAGTTCTTTTTGGTTTAAACATAGAAATAGGTGCATCATTTCCACTGTCCAGTCTTATCCTCCAGGAAAAAATGGGGCCATTTTTGATGTGGGGGGAGGGAATGGATTTGTATCGGCTGGATTAGCCAGCGCAGGTTTTAAAGTCGTGTTGGTGGAGCCAGGGCTGACTGGTGTGCATAATGCAAAAAAAAGAGGTGTTAAAAATATTATCTGCGCCACAACGGATACAGCCGGGTTCAAACCAGAATCTTTACCTGCCGTTAGTCTATTTGATGTTATCGAGCATATCGAAGATGATTTTGAGTTCCTCAGGTCTGTAAACAAAATTATTAAAATCCACGGAAGACTTTATGTTACAGCACCTGCATATTCTTTTTTATGGTCAAACGAAGACTTTAAAGCCGGACACTTCAGAAGGTATTCGCTAAATCAGATCATAAAAAAAGTTACCAAAGCTGGATTCTCTGTTGATTTTGCTTCTTATTTTTTTAGTTTTCTTCCTCTTCCTATTTATCTTTTTCGGACAATGCCGTCAAAATTCGGATATGAAAAAAGAGATGATCAAAACATTGAAAGAGATCATAGAGTCAAAGACGGGATTTTTGTTAAAATGATAGATAAGCTGTTCCAGAAGGAAGTGTCACAAATAGCAGCAAAGCGGCCGGTTTTTTTCGGAAGTTCGTGCCTGGTTGCAGCAACTAAGAAATATACCTGAAATGTGTGCAACTATAGTGCATCAAACTTTGTAGATGGATCTGCAAAATTTGCAGGAAAAAAGTGTAAGATATTTTAAATTTAAAGGATAAATACAGGCTGATTGGTGTTGGCCCGGTACTTGCTATCTTTGGCTTTAACCCAGACGAGTTGTACTTGTTTTAACTTTTGTTGTTTTTTAATTTTTAACTGTTGTTAAGGAGATTTATCATGGAAAGAAAAAATGTTTTAAAGAATCAGAACGGTTTTACCCTGATCGAAATTATTGCGGTATTGATTATTCTCGGCATTTTGGCTGCCGTTGCAGTTCCCAAATATATCGATCTTCAGGATGAATCAAGGACCAAGGCTGCGGAATCTGCAATAGCAGAAGCAAAGGCCAGGCTGTCTACCGGTTACGGCCAGTATCTTCTTAAAAATGACGGTGCTGCACCTGCTAACGCAGCTGCTGTTTGTGGTGCAAGCGGTATTTCTGATGCCACTATTATGCCTGCTAATGCAAGCGGAGCAGTACCGATGGGAGCTGATTTTACTGCCACTATAGCTCCAAGTGGAACAGGTGCGACAATCACTGTTACTCAGGTTCAAGGTGTGGCACTTAATACGGGTGTGTCTGATGATTGGGTAATGCCTTAATCTTCAACAGAAAGATCTGAAACCACAACAACAACCGGCAATCTTGATTGTCGGTTGTTGTTTATTTTAACGCTTCCTATATGAATATTCCCAATAAACGCGAAATAGAAAATGTTCTGTCTCACAGGTATTTTAAGCTATTGATGCTTTTAGGGGTGTTGCTTTGGCTTATTTTAAAATCACCAATTACGTTTACTGCTTCTGTTAACGATTCGGCTGTAACTGAATCACGCTTTTTAGAAGTTTATTATTTTTACCTTGAATTTTTTATATGGATACTGATTTCCATTCCTCTTTTATATTATGCTTTTTCAAAAGCGAATTTTAAAAGTTTTCTTGCCGACCACAAGTTTCCACTTTTAATATTTGTAAATTTTTTCTATGCGCTGTTCAGAACATTTAAAAGCCTGGATGTGACAGACACAGGATTTCATTTCACAAAGGCTTGGGGGATGTTCCACGGCAGCCTGACGCAAAATGTTGATTTTCTGGTTGGGACAAGTTTTGTCAACGGACTCTGGTTATGTATCGCAGGTGAGCCAAACGTTTTATGGGCCAGGTTCGGATATGTGATAGTTGTTACAAGTATTTCCATTGTTTCGTTTAAGATTTTTTCCGTTTATTTTACAAGGCTCTCTGAGTGGTTTATTTTCTTCGTACTGTCCCTGTTCTTTATACATTTTAATTATTATCTGTCCATCAACTACGATAATCTCCCTGTCTTATCAGCCCTTACGGGTATCTGGTTCTTACTTAAAAAAGAAAAAAGATGGGTGTCTTATATTATTTCCGGTGTTTTTTTATCTTTAACCATATGGCTGAAATTTAATTTTATTTTCATCATTGTTTTACCTGGGATATACGGGTGGATTCTTTTCGAACAAGAAAAAAAATGGCTGCTTCAAACCTTGTACTTATATGCAGGGTATATTGTTGTTCTGTTTGCAGGAGTTTTATTATTGGTTGCGGTCGGACACCTTGGAACTTATATAAACTATATTGATAAAAATCTGGTAAATAAAGAATCTTATATCTCCGAGTATGATCAAAATATTAAAGATATTATAGTTAATGAAAAATCATTTGAACAACCCATCGGCAGCGACCAGGATAAATTCTTTTTTTTAACAGAAGGCCAAAAAATCACTTCAGAGCGCCAAAATCCATATTATTCGAATGATGCAGACCCACACTCTCTGAAAAATCTGTTTAACAGTTATTTTATAGGGTTCTGGCAGATTCTTAAAATGGGAGCCCTATTCTCTGTTTTGCTTGTTATTATCCTTCTTCTTCTTGGGAAGGAAATAAGTGTCAAACGATATCCTGTATTACTGATAATTTCTTTTATCCTCTATTATGCAACATATCTAAGGCTTGAGGGGGCTGATTTCATTTTTTTAAGTGCGTTGATTTTTCCGGCCTATATTTATCTTGTTTATTGCCTGAGATATAATGGTAACCTTACTGGGCCTACAGTGTTGATTCTTCTGTTAGCTCTATTTTCGTTTCCTGGGTCGAATATATCCTTTAATGTCATATACAGGTCTGGGACCGGCCTTCTTTTTTTAGCATTTCCGCTATCTTTTATGATTCATAGAAAACTGAAGGTGAACAATCATATATTTAACCTTAATAATTATGTCATCATATTTGTCTGCGCCATTATGTTTGGGATTTTAAAACCATGGGGATATAATAATTCTCACAGGGATATCGCCGACAGGTCCTTGATGGTTGAAATGTTTAAATCACCTCAGCTTTTTGGTATCCACACTTTTCCCCAAAGAGTTAAAGTGGTTGATGAGGTTCTGGAGTATTTTAAGAACGAAAAATATGAACGTAATAATACTCCCGCTTTATTCTTAAGCTGGATTCCAATAATGTATTATTTGACAGAAACAAATTGTATGGCAAACAATCCGTGGCACGGTTGTGTGGTTTTTCATAAATTTAGGAAAGAGTACGATCTAAATAGCGAAAAGTTTCCGCCAATATATATCACTTTTTCAAAAGTAATAACCCGAAATCCGTTCTGGCCACTAGAGGATGAGGTGTACCGAAAAAAAGACACTGCCTGGATTCCAGACTTAAAAAAATTTGATTATATTCGATACTGGATGAAAGATAAAAATTACGAAAAGACATTCGAAAATGGGATGTTTGAAGTTTATAAAAAGATAGATAAGCTAAGATCGAATAAAGAAAAAATAGATTAAGAAAAATATAGAAAATCTACCATGGTTTTTAAAAATGAAGTTTCAGTTGTTGTGCCTGTGTATGGATGCAGGGAATGTTTAGGAGAGTTGGTAAAAAGACTTGAAAAGGCATTAATTCAGATTGCAGATAATTATGAAATAATACTGGTTAATGATGATAGCCCTGATGGAGCCTGGACCGCGATTAAAGACCTAACGCAGAAGGATTCCCGAATAAAAGGTATCAATTTTTCTCGCAATTTTGGCCAGCATTATGCGATCACAGCCGGGTTGGATTTTGCGGAAGGACAGTGGGTCGTTGTTATGGACTGCGATCTTCAGGACCAGCCAGAAGAGATCCCAAAATTGTACCACAAGGTAAAGGAGGGATATGAGGTTGTTTTCGGACGAAGAGCAGAGAGAAAAGACGGTTTTTTCAAAAAACTTGGATCTAAACTTTATTATAAAACTTTGGATTATTTCACCGAACAGCAAAGTGACAATACAATAGCCAATTTTGGCATATACCATGCTAAGGTGATTGAAAGCTTCAGGCTTTTGAGGGAGCAGAACCGTTTGTTCCCCATATCGGTTAAGTGGTTGGGATTTAAAACTGCATATTTAGATATTGACCATGCTGAGCGATTTGCAGGAAAAACATCATATAGTTTTTTTAAGTTACGGAATCTGGCAATAGACAATATAATCGCCCAGTCCAACAAACCCCTTAAAATTTCCATCAAGCTGGGTTTTTCCCTATCATTTTTATCAATTCTTTATGCTTTATATTTGGTTGTCAGATATTTTATTTATACGGTACCGGTTGCAGGGTGGACCAGTACAATTGTGTCTATTTATTTTTTATCAGGGTTGATTTTGGCAAATATGGGCATTTTAGGACTGTACCTTGGAAAAGTTTTTAATGAAACAAAAAAGAGGCCCCTATATGTCATTTCTGAAAAAGTAGGATTTGAATAATGCTGTCCCACTTTAACAAGGGATGAAAAATAAAAAATTTAATTTATTTTGAACAGTAGCTATCTGATATGTTTATTCAAAAAAATGAGTCGAGCCGTATACAAATCGCTGACAAAGTACAATTCGGTGAAAAAGTTGTGTTTGGTCCAAATTGCAAGGACGTTTCTATTGGTTTTGGCACATTTATAGGTAGAGACATATATATAGATTGTGAATATCTATCGATTGGTGAATATACGACCATACACCATGGAAGTATTATTCATGGAAAGAAATGCAATATTGGTCATAATTGCTGGTTTGGTCACTATACTATTATTGATTCAGTAGGAGGGTGGACTAGGATTGGAAACAACGTGGGGGTAGGTGCCCATAGCCAACTTTGGAGTCATATTAAATTTGGTGATACTTTAGCTGGTTGTTGCTGGAATAGTTCGGGTAGCTTAACGTTGGAGGATGATGTATGGCTGGTAGGCCATTGTATTATTGGGTCTATTTATGCAGAGAAGAAAGCTATGCTTATGACCGGTAGTGTGGCTGTTCATGATATGAAAACAAACCGTATTTATGCAGGATCACCAGCTAAAGATATGTCGGAGAAATTTGGTACACAATTTATAGAAATAGCCTACGCCGACAAATTGGTGAAATTTAATGAATATAAACATGAATTTTTTGCAAATGGCGGTAGTGTTGAAAAATTTGAAGTAGTAGATTTCTTTTCAAAAGAAAAAGTTAAAAAGGGCATTACACAGTTTAATCTCAATGAGCGAACTTATATGCCTACCTACAAAGAAAATGAAATGCGTTTTATAAAAAGTTTACTTTATGAAAAGGCTAAATTTATTCCAATAAGTGTTTAAATTATCCAATGTCAATATTATATAAACACTAACATAATGAATTATTTATATATTTTTGGAACAATACTATTTACTGTTTATGGACAATTAATTTTAAAATGGCGGATCGCAAGATATGGGAGTTTGCCTCAAGATTTTATTGAAAAAATAATATTTCTGTTAAAATTATTAATAGATCCTTTTATTTTATCCGGTTTTTTATCCGCATTTGTTGCATCCCTCTTCTGGATGGCGTCAATGACCAAGTTTGATTTAAGTTACGCCTACCCTTTTATGAGCGCCTCTTTTGTCCTGGTATTTGTTCTCTCATTAGTATTGTTCAAAGAACCATTTTCAGTGTATAAACTGGTTGGTTTAGGATTCATTGTATCCGGTATTATTATTTCAAGTAGAGCTCTGTAAAAATGACAGAATACATTCCATACAATAAACCCTTCATCGTTGGTCAGGAACTCTACAACATCGCCCAGGCCGTAATCAAGCATTCTCATCTGGCCGGAGACGGTCACTACACCAAACGCTGCCAGTCTTGGTTGGAAAGGCGGCTGGATTGCCCGGCCGCGCTCTTGACCCATTCCTGTACGGCCGCGCTGGAGATGGCGGCGATTCTTGTGGATATTCAGCCGGGTGATGAGATCATCATGCCCTCTTTTACCTTTGTGTCCACGGCCAATGCCTTTGTGCTGAGGGGCGGGGTGCCCGTGTTTGTGGATATCCGGCCCGATACCCTGAACATGGACGAAACAAAAATAGAACAGGCGATAACGGAGAAAACCCGTGCCATTGTGCCGGTCCATTATGCAGGGGTTCCCTGTGCCATGGATAAGATAATGGAGATTGCCAGGAAACATGATCTTATTGTGATAGAAGATGCCGCCCAGGCCCTGCTGTCCATCCACAAAGATCGGTTTCTGGGCACCATTGGGGATCTGGGCACCCTGAGCTTTCATGAAACCAAGAATATCATCAGCGGTGAGGGCGGGGCGCTTTTGATTAACAATCCGCGCTATCTTGAACGGGCGGAAGTCATCAGGGAAAAAGGGACCAACAGAAAGCAGTTTTTCAGGGGGGAAGTGGATAAGTATACCTGGACAGATATCGGGTCCTCTTTTCTGCCTTCGGATATGATGGCGGCGTTTTTATATGCCCAACTGGACCAGGCGGAAACCATTATCCGGAAACGGCGGGACATCTGCCATATGTACCGCCGCCTGCTCAGCCCCCTGGAAAAAGACAGGATAGTCAGGCTGGCCCATGAGCATCCCGGTTCCGGCAGCCACAACGGCCATATTTTTTATATTATCACCGCAGATGTTAAGGAGCGGACGGCCCTTATCCGCCATTTAAAGGAAAATCATATCCATGCGGTATTTCATTATGTGCCCCTGCATTCATCCCCGGCCGGAAGAAAATACGGCAAAACCACAGGGTCCATGGAGCGGACCGACGAATTGAGCGCCCGTGTGCTGCGCCTGCCCCTGTATTTTGAAATGGAAGAAGAGGATGTCAGGCGGGTGGCGGAATCGGTTCTTGGGTTTTACGGTTTAAATGGCAATTGTGTTGACAAAACCATTGCCGCGGTAGTGAACTAAACGGGTGATAAATATTAATGCTGTACTCAGTATAAGCGTTTGAACGGGTTTCTTTTATTGACAAAATGGCTATATTTGGATTAATTTCAAACGCGTAAAAATAATCTTTAATTTTCAGAATGCAGGTTCTATGGGTTCCTTTCTAAAAAATCAAAATGGATTCACTATCGTTGAAATTGTCGCTGTTCTTATTATCCTCGGGATTATTACGGCGGTTGCCGTTTCCAGGGTGTCTTTCAACAGTCCGGACCTGGCCGCCCAGGCCGAAGCAATAAAAGCCCATGTCCGGTATGCCCAGACCCGGGCCATGGCCACGGACCTGGATACGGCGAATACGCCGACCTGGGGAATCCAAACCAATGCGGCGGGAACAGCCTACTGGCTTTATGACAGGAATAACAATAGGGTTCTTCTGCCCGGTGCAGAGGCGACAACCATTACCCTGGCCAGCCTCGGGCTGACATCCATGACGCCTTTTAACATATCTTTCAATGACTGGGGGGAGCCATTCCGTAATAATGCGATTCTGGCGGCAGACCTTCCCATATCAATAAATGACGGAAGTGATAGTGAACAATTTACCATCACAGCAAGAACAGGATTCATACCATGATCATACCCGTTGAATTGAAAAATCAGAAGGGGTTTTCCCTGATAGAAGTCATCATCACCTTGATTGTGGTTTCGATCCTGGGGGCCATGCTGGTGTCCTACACCGGTACCGCCCTGGAGAAAAGTGCCCAGCCCGTTGCTGACGCCATTGACAGCCAGTCCGTAAGCTCCTGCATGGACAGTATTGTCCAGTACTACCGGAATGAGCTTTTTGAAGCAGAGGGGCCCACCTATGATGTCAATGAACTGGATTCAAGGATTGCGTCCGGTGGATTCGCTGCAACCTGCAGCGCCAATCTGAACATCACCAGATCATGGGTCCGGTATGATCCAGGCTCCGGCGACCTGGCATCCGGCACCAGCACAGATATGCTCCGGGTGGATGTAAACGGAACATCGGGCGTCTCTTACACCATGATTTTTTCTTCCAAAGAATGAGGTATACCATGTCTAAAAACAAGAATTCAGGGTTTACCCTTATAGAAGTTATCGTCTCGTTGATTCTTGTGGGTATTCTGGCGTCGGTTGCAGGGATGGGGATTGTGAATGCCACCCAGGCCTTTTTATTTTCCAGGGAAGCGAGTGTCGTGGGCCAGAAAAGCGCATTTACCATGGCAAGGATACGCAAGAGCCTGACGAATATGGAAAACGGCTCCTATACAAAGATCAACAGCAATTCATTCAGTGTGGAGCGGGCCGGAAATATCCAGGAAACCTTCCGGTTTGATCCCAATACCGGCAATTTGTTTCTGGTGGTTCCAAACGAAAACCCACACCTGCTTTCGGACCAGGTAACCTCCTTTACTCCGGCTGAAGATGCAGACTCACTTAAAAATTTTTCCATGTCCCTTCAGGGCTGTAATGTCCCGGCGGTTACCTTTGCCTCTTCTGTTTTTCCCAGAAATAATGCCAAAGGCCAGGGGGTGGACATCGGTGAACTCAAAAATAAAATTCCCCAGAATGCACCTGCGAATCTCTGTTTTATCGAATCCGTTTTTACGGGCAGGGAACATTCAAACACCGTCAGGCTGTTCCGGGAACTGCGGGACCGCTATCTCATAAAGCACTCTTGGACCAGGCCCCTGGTTGATTTTTATTACGGTGCCGGGCCGAAAATTTCGAACCAACTGGACCGGAGCCCCATCTTAAGCGGTTTGGTAAAAATCCTGCTCATGCCAGTGGTAACCCTGGTTTTTCTTTTTCTTTATTTCCCCGAAGGACTTGTGATTATTCCCTTTCTCTTCTGGCTTTTGGCAAAGCTTGGAGGGCAGCTGAAATTTGCCGGGAAATACCGGATTTTAAAAACCGCCAGAGGCAGCGTCCTCATCGGATTGGTCATTACCATATTGATCATGGGGATTCTCGGCGCGGGTATGGTTTCTTTGTTCAGTACCAATACCACCAATTCAGCCTTTGCCGGATTGACCAGCCGGGCATACTATCTGGCCGAAGCCGGTATTCATTATGCCCTGGGCCAGTATCTGAGCCGCGGTTCGGACCGGGATTTTTTTGACCGGCTGAAGCTCAATAATAACAATACCCTTTCCCTGCCCGGAGGAGGCGGACAATTTTCATTTCAGATTGAAACCTATTGGTGGGATATTTCAAGTGCGGGCAGCACCATTCAGGTGACCATACCGGGAGGGACGGGAACCGGGGCGTCCATGCCCGACGCCATTGCTAACGGCGATACCTTGAGCCTCATGATGATGGACCATCAATCGGGAAGCTATGAGGTCAATGATTATATTGTATCTGGAAAAAATACGGAAACAATGACGCTGACCCCTACAGGGACGAATTCCATCAGCAGCCTGAATACCGATGAACCGGTCCTGCCCGGCGCCCGGACCGCAAACGCCTCCGTGACGGTTCAGGCCACGGAACTGGGAACGGACTCCAGCACGACCATGGCCATTATCGGAAATACCGCCGGTTTACCGCCGAGAAACGGGGTGATCACCTTTAAGGATACAAGCAATTTTATCCGGGTGCTTCAATATGATGCCCTGGTGGGCAATACCCTCAGCGGCCTCCACTATATCTCGGGAATGGAATACCCTTCCGGCGGAGCGGTTATTCCGCCCAATACCGCCATAACCTTTGTTAAATATGCTGTGCTGGACAGCACCGGGACCGTTGATCCCGGAGGATTGAATATTTCCCAGACCATTTCTTACAGCCAGCCCCTGGCCGAGTTTCCTTCCAGAATTACAGGGTCCGCAGGTGCCGACGAAGTCACCAGCCTGCTCGGAACACATAGCGGGGTAACCATCGACGGGGTCGATGCCATTAAAGTGGACGGGACCGAAGCGACCATCTCTTATAACGTTGTTGTAGGAGCAGATGTCTATCAGCAGGAATCCCTTGCCGTTGTGGACTGGTCTTCCACAGGGAAAAATATGCCGGATTTTCTGGAAGATCTGTGGGAAAGATCGGATAAAAAGTTGAGCTATGATCTTCAGGCCAAAATCCGATTCACCAAGGCGGAAGATGATCTTTATTCGGATGGCCATAGTTCGGATTTCTACCTGAATCACCCCGGCTGCTATATGCCGGGTATCTCCCTGCGGACCAAAGGGCCTTCAATGAATTCTTACAAAGACTGGACTTATTACGGGCTTTCCATCATGAGGGGAATTCAGGGGGTGTCCGAGCCAATCAATGCCGGATGCGGTACCGCCGGTTACAGGGTGGAAGAAGATGATATTTCAGATACCCTGTTTTACAATCACGGTTCAAATAGCAACTCAGCCCAGGTTAATACCTGTCCGGGTTCAGGCTCGGGTTTTAACGACTGGAATGACGAGCCTCCCCTGGACGGCATACCCTACCTGATTTTATGGCAGAAGAATCATTCCGATTCCATAGGGTGTGACTCTCTTGCGTCACTTTATGTATGGGAATGGCTGTCCTATGTCCCCTTGTTGGATTACAAGGAAGTGGAAGTAAAGCATTATTATAAGCTTGACCCCGGTAAATATTATTACAAAGAAGGCAGCGATATCAAGGAATTGACGATCAGCGCCAATGATATTGAAACCCATGAAACCCTCCAGGAAGGCACCATTTCAGGGGACCGGAGAAACGGGAGAGCGCTTGCCAGAGAATACAGCGGAGGATGTGATCCGGATCTGGTGGATCCCACGGAATATGTTACCTCCTACAGGGCGTATAAACTGAGGGATAAGTATGATATTTTTCAAACAGAATCCCATGAAGGAGTTACCATCCTGGGTGATTATCCTCCCGGATACGCGGTGCAGACTCCCGGGGAACCGGTAAGGGATCCATCCACCATAAATGCTGGACGACCCAAAGGGTTGCCTGTAAGCGAGTGGACCATAGGCGACAACCAGACGGTCCCGGTAGGCTATATCGTTAAACCTTACTATCACCTCGACAGGGATAATAATTCATTTCCTAAGTTTTTTGATGATCAGGCCTCCATCAATAATAAAGACCAATATGCGAGCTTCGCCGCCAGGGCCAATTACAGAATTTACCCCAAAGAATGGGTGACTGTTATGGCCAGGATTTATGAGCTAAAGGGAAATCTGGACTGTGACCTTTCAACCGGGGATGCCAACGGCCTGGAACGGGTCAACTCAATTTCAGCCTATCTGTCTTCACCGGATAACCTGGGAACCAATGATAATAAAAAAGACGGGATCCGGTTAGGACAGATCCCTGGTACGGTTCACTGGCCAGAGGACGGTGATTATTTTACCTCGGCGGTTTGGGGAGATGGACTCTCTGATAAAAAGGACGGGTATACCAGTAAGGTTGTGGATTCGCCTGAGCATTTTGGGTGCGATAAGGATAACATGCGGATTGTGGAATGGGGTAAGGATGCGGATGATGACCCTGTTATGGTGTATACCGCAATGTTTACCACGGGCGACTACAATTTTGACACCATGAATATTCCCGAGTTCGGGGTTCATACCCTGGGCGTCAGCAGCCCGGATATGAGCCAGGCCACTGCCCCGGAGCTTCCCAGCGGAGTAAATATAGAGAATCATAGGGAAACCGCTTATTTTACCGATTTCTATTGGTCGGTCGTGGGAGAGTTGAGTACGCTTTTCCCGGGGGTGCAGAGCCAGTAGTCGTAGCTGTTGCCCGTTCATCATCGTTTTCAAGGAATCACCGTTCATGCTGAGATATATTCTGGGCGTCTGGATCCATGACCCTTTCAGGGTCCGGGATTTGGTCAATAACGTCTATTGGTCAATCATTGTCATTGCCATTTTTACAGGCTGCTGCCTGATTTATAAAAAACTTATCGGCCTGGTTCAAGATAAGAAACGGGTCCGGATTTTTATGGTTGTCTTTTTCGGGCTGGCCCTTCCCCTTGGCGTTGTCAGTTCAAAAGCTGCGAATATGTTTTATTTGCCGGTTCATTATTGGAGTGTTGACCGGTTTATTGAGGAATTTTTCAACGGGGGGCAGCAGACCTTTCACACCAGCATCATGATTCCCGTTGTAATGGCCGCCTGCCTGATCCGGCTTTTCAGAATGAATTTCTGGAAGGTTTTTGATATTATTTTTTTATATGTTCCTTTTTCCCATGCCATTGCCAGGACCGCCTGCCTGATGGCGGGCTGCTGCCACGGCCACCGCATCTGCCTGGATATTTTCGGATTCAGCGCCTGCTTTAAAAATCCTGTCCCGCTTTATGAAAGTATATTTAATCTGGTTTTGTTTTATTTTTTACGCCGGGTTTTCAGCCTGATTTATCCCACCGGAAAAGAACCTGATACTTCGTTGTTTGAGAGGACCTTCGGCCCCTTTTTTCAAGGGCTTGAGCAAAGGGTTCAAGGTGGAATTATTGTGGCCTTGTATCTTATTGGGTATGGGATATGGCGGTTTAACATTGAATTTATAAGAACCAACCCAATTGTGGAGTTGGGTATGACCCAGGCCCAGCTGGTCATGATCTGTTTTGGAGTTCTGGCTCTGGTTATTCTTTTCAGAGGGCGGATAAGGCCCTTAAAAGACAGATTGCGGGAGGGGATTTTAAAGAAAAAAGAAAATCAGTCTCTGATGGGGTTTCTGCTGTCTTATTTTTTTCTGGTCCTTCTCATTGTCGGCCTGTTTAAATACAGGATCATTGACTGGCCCTTTAGAAGTTATGGGTCGTTTTCAAAAATCTATTTCAATGTTTTCCTTTATGCTCTGTTCGCTGTAATGTGTTCCGGGTTCTTTTTCTGGTTGAGGCCCTTGAATATTCGGATTTCTCCCTTTTTTAAATGGAGGCGTTTTTCCCATATCTTCTGGGTGGGGCTGGTCATCTCATCTGCCTATTCAGTATATTTGTACCACTTCAACACTTGGAACCTGGGAGGTATGGCCTATTGGCCCCCGATTTTTCTGTTTAGTGTTCTCAATGCATACAGTGAGGAAAGTATCTACCGGCTTACCTTGTCATCCGTTTTGGAGCGGCTGTTTGGCAGCCATGTGGCAGCTAATTTAGGCCAGGCGCTTTTATACGGAGGCACCCATTATTTTATCGGGGGCGCCCGTTTTGCCCTTTTTGCCTTTCTTTACGGAATTCTTCTGGGAACCGTAACAAAGGAAAATAAAAGCATTATTCCTGCCATGATTTGCCATTTTTGTATTGATATCGGAAATATCGGATTACCCCTGCTTATTGTCCGTAATTCGTATTTTGGTTAAAAGGCTGCAGGCTTAGGTATCCATTCAAGATTTTCATCCCCGCAATTCCCTCCTCCTGAATTCTTTTTCTCAAGTCTTTTTTTCTTTAGCAGCAGCGACAACCGGCGAATCGATTTACGCAGTTTGTTTACTCACTGATTCAGTGGATCACGGATAGATATCCCCCCAGAAAGAGAAACCCGTTACCGGCCATGTGAATGATAAGTGGGGCGGCCAGGCTTTCGGACCGCTCAAAAGCTAGAGCAAAAACCAAACCGCCGGCAAACGGAATAAGAGGCAGGAATTCCAGTTCCGGACCCCCGTGGCAGAGGGCGAAAAACAGGGCGCTTCCCCCCGTTGCAAGGGGACGACCGTAACGCCTTAGCCAGTTATGAACCACCCCTCTGAAAAAAAGTTCTTCAGTCAAAGGCCCTGAAACGCATGCTGTGAAAAGAAGCGAGAAGGAGAACGGGCCGGAGGGGAAAAAACCTACAACCGGGCGGTCTAAAAACACCATCAAAGCACCTGATGCCAGCGTTGTAATCCCAAGGGCAGCCGACCAGAGTATTCCAGTTTTTATACCTTTATATAATAGGGGCGAGAAAAGCCCCAGGGGTGAAAGCCCCGACGGCGTTTTCAGGAAAATGAGGATCAGGGCGGCTGCCTGGGCCGGCCGGGCCAGGGCGATGTGCAGGCCGTGGGGGGATGCGGGCAGGAGGGCGGCAAGCCCTTCGATGAAAAGAACCGCTGCCGTGGAAAAGAGAATGTGGCGTCCCGGTGTCAATCCTGCACTTTGCAATATTTACTCGATGATGATCACCCCGGTTTTACTTTTCCGGATGCTCAGTTTTTTGGTTTTGGGCCTGGACTGCCGGTTTTCTTTTTCAAAAAAATCCTTGATGGGCATGGCAAAGTTCAGGTTCTGGCCCTGGACCAATTGAAAGGTGGCCACGCCCACCACGTCGCCGTTCATGTTCAGCACGGGGCCGCCTGAGGAGCCCGGGGAGATGGGGGCGGAGATCTGGATGACCTTTCCTATCCCTTTGATCTTGCGCCAGGCAGAGACAATGCCTTCGGAAACTGTCTGTTCCAGTCCCATGGGGCTGCCCACCACCATGATGTTTTCCCCGGATACCGGGGGCTTAGACGCCGGTTTCAGGAAGGGGGTGGTTTTCGGTACATGGGTTTTTGCTTTGACAATGTCCCCTTTTTCGTCCCTGGAGATAATGGCGCCCACGGCATATTTTTTTCCGGACATGGTCTTGATTTCAGCCCTGTGGTTTTTGAGCAGCACATGGCTGTTGGTCAGGATGTCCCCCTGGTCGTTGTAGAAAAATCCCGATCCCACGGACTTTAGCTGTCCTGTGTAGTCGTAGACCAGGATGGTGACCACACCGGGCCGGATTTTTGAGGCCAGGGCCGAATATCCCGAAGCAGCGCCGGCATTTAATGTTGCGAAAACAAGGGTGGAACAGAGAAACATCAACGAAAACAGAAGCGTTTTAGAATGGAATATATGTGATTTCATAGAAATTGCTTACCATTTTTTATTAGATATTGACAGGGAAAAAAATATGTGAAAACACCATTAACAAAATACAATAACGGGTGTCTTTTTCGCAGCGGGTTCAAAATTCTTTAAGGAGATCTCATGAAACGGTTCAATAATTTAATTCAGACTGGGGTTAACGAATCTTTTTCCGATATTCATATTTCAGGGGACCATAAAATTGTCTGCCGCAAAAACGGGAAAATCGTTTTTTTAAATGATAGATATACCTGCGAGCAGATTGACAACCTGGTGGGCAAAATGCTCAGGCCCCATGAAATGGCGATGCTGCGTTCCCGGCTGTCCGTGGACTTTTCAAGGACGGTGAACCATGTCCGGATCAGGGTGAATGTATTTAATTCCACCCGGGGGTTAAGCATTGCCGTTCGCCTGCTGCCGGGGCGGATTCCCAATTTCAGCGACCTGAACCTCATGCCTGAACTCCGGGATTACAGCGATTTGTCCAGCGGCCTGATCCTGGTCTGCGGGGCCACAGGTTCAGGTAAGTCCTCCACCATTGCGGCTTTTCTGGCGGAAATCAACCGGAACCGCAACTGCCATATCATCACCCTGGAAGATCCCATTGAGTACCGGTTTAAATCAGAGAACTCCTTTATCCAGCAGCGGGAACTGGGCCAGCACATCCAGAGTTTTGACCAGGGGCTGCAGGATGTGCTCCGGGAGGACCCCGATGTCATCATGGTGGGCGAGCTTCGGGAACCTGAAACCATCCGCCTGACCCTGAATGCCGTGGAATCAGGCCATCTGGTCATCGCCTCCCTCCACGCCACCAACTCAGAAGACGCCCTGTACCGGATGTGCAACTCATTTCCCCCCGATGCCCAGGACATGGTCCGGGTCCAGCTCTCTTCGGTACTCTCCCTGCTCCTGGTCCAGAAGCTGGAATTTAAGCGGGAATTCGGATTCCGGGTGCCGGTGCTCTCGGTGCTCAAGGGGGTGAATGCCGTGAAATCCACCATCCGGGACAACCGTTTCGCCCAGATCGAAAGTATTCTTCAGACCGGCCGAAAGGACGGCATGTACACCATGGAAAAATACGAAGAGGAATACATTAAAACCAAATCCAGGCTCACCCCGCCCAGCATCAGCTTCAGGCCGTCCGAAGAAATCGCCGATGCCCGGGAATACAGGTCCCCGCTCATTGCGGCAGCCGGGGTCTCGCCGGCCCTTCATGAGGAACCTGTTTACCAGCCCCGGGAATCGGCCGGACATCCGGCACCTTCCCCGGCCCCCCGTGACCTTGAGCCGGGCCAGTATGTCATTGAAGATACCTCTTCTGTGGCTGATGTTATTTCCCAGCTGGAAGGCTGATATTCCACCCAATTGATAAGGCCCAGGCAGTTAAATGCCTGGGCCTTTTATTGGATTGCCCTGTTCCAAAAACGCCTTAAATTGTTCTGAAATCCTGCCATCGTGTTTGACACTTTCCCAGAATTCATATGCCATTTTTTTGACCATTTCTGCTTGATCACTATCTGTTTTCATAAAGGCGTCAAAATCAAAAGGCAGGACCTCTCCGCCTTTGGGCGCAAACCCCATGGAACACATGTCGTATATGGGTAGCAACCGGAAATGATCTCCTTCCATGGAAAGACTCAAATTTCCTAAATGCATATCCGTATTATTGATAAGACGGCCAAAATCCTGTAATTCTTTTGATATCTGTATATCTTTCTCAGCGATCAATTTTTGAGAGAATAAATTTTCCATCACCCTGGGCCAATTGCCGCCGCCAAAACCGACAAATTCCCTGTCTACCATATCTAAAGAAAGCATTGAAGATCTGCCAAATTCTCCAACTCGGTCAAATCTTTGGCTTTCTAAAAATAACCTTCCTTCCATTTCAAATAATTTAATGGCCGCAGCGGGATAGTTATGGCCACTCAACACATTTGCTGCATGGTATTCTGTAATCAGAATATCCCTCCATCTTGCTGCTACCTCATTATCGCTTTTGGGGGAAAACTTCACAATAACATGGGAACCTAAATCCTTATTGAATGCTGTGAATTTCGGCTGTTCTCCACCCGCCGATGAGCCTGGAGGTTCACCTTTGACTGCTATTTCGGCAAGTTCCGGATATAGTTTTTTAGAGACGCCGATTGGTTTTCGCTGAACACGCAATATTGTTTGTTCACCAAGAATAAAGTTCCCGGGCAAATCGTCTCCGTTGGAGATTAAGTAACGGCCAACATGATTGGTATTCCACATTTTTGGATCCGGGGGGAAATCTTCCGACTGTTCTGCTATTCTTTTTGCTATCTGCCGGCCTAAAAAACCTTGGGGTTTCAAATCCAAAAGGAAGTAAGGCAAATCATCATACAGGCCTGTCCCGCTTT
The DNA here is from genome assembly GCA_028768525.1 of Desulfobacter sp. NCBI lineage: Bacteria > Pseudomonadati > Thermodesulfobacteriota > Desulfobacteria > Desulfobacterales > Desulfobacteraceae > Desulfobacter > Desulfobacter sp. The sequence goes on from CP054837.1 coordinate 3,200,606, forward strand.
CTCCTTTTAATAAAAAAGAGAATTCATCATTTATTAATTCAACAAAGAACTGTCCGCAATTCAAAGGGCGTAAATATGCGATCAAACTTTTTGTCCCAAAATGATCAATCATATTCAAGGGCAGTTTATCGTTGCCGCCAAAGGCATTGCATGTAGCAGCATACCGGACTGAACGCCCGTCTTGTATCTGGACAATACGATCGGCCGTTTTTTTTAACATACGGGAGACGGTGCTCTGACTTAAGCCGGTTGCCGCTTGGATTTCTTTTGAGGTTGAAGGACCCCGTTCTAAATATTCTATAATTGACAACATAAATCTCTATTGAATGTTATTATGAATAATAAAAAACTTTTAGTTTGTGATAGATTAACTGTTTTTTTAGGGTGTTGCAATAGCTAAGGCGTTATTTTGAATAAAAATATGAATAGAATTAGGGGTATGGAACGGGGCTTGACGCCTTGTCCATAGATTAGAAAGGCCGTCTGTGAAGGATTCACAGACGGCCTTTTTTTGTTAATCGTTTATACGTCCATCTGTTCCATGGCTTTTTTCATCTGGCGGACGGCCTGGCGCAGGCGTTCTTCGTTTTCCACCAGGGCCAGGCGCAGGTAGCCTTCCCCTTCTTCAGAGAATCCAGTGCCCGGGGCCACGGCCACATTGCCTTTGTTCATGAGCTGGATGGCGAATTCCATGGCTCCCATTTTGGCGTAGGGTTCCGGAATTTTCGCCCAGACAAACATGCCAGCCTTGGGTTTTTCGATCTCCCAGCCGATGCGTTCAAGGCCGGAGCAGAGAACGTCGCGGCGGGTTTCATATACCTTGCACAGTTCGGGAATGGTGTCGTCGCAGTCGCGCAGGGCGATGATGCCGGCCACCTGGATGGCTGAAAATATGCCGTAGTCAAAGTAGCCTTTGATTTTACCCAGGGCGGAGACAATTTTTTCGTTGCCCACGCAGTAGCCGATGCGCCATCCCGCCATGTTGTAGGATTTGGAAAAGGAACCGAATTCTACGCCCACATCCTTGGCCCCTTCCACTTCCAGAAAACTGGGGGCGACGTATCCGTCGTAGGTGATCTTGGCATAGGCAAAGTCGTTGATGACCATGAAGTTGAACCGTTTGGCCAGTTTCACGATTTCCTTGAAAAAGTTTTTATCCGTGACCACCCCAGTGGGGTTGTGGGGGTAGTTGAGCATGAGCACCTTGGGTCTGGGGTAGCAGGATTCGCAGACCTTTGCGATGCGGTCCAGGAAATCCATTTCCGGTGCAATGGGGATTCTCATGACATTGGCGCCGGCGATCACCGCCGCATATATATGGATGGGGAAGGCCGGTGCCGGGACCAGGACAGAATCCCCGGGGCCCATGATGGCCAGGCAGAGGTGCGAGATGCCTTCCTTGGAGCCGATGGTGAAATAGGTTTCTTTTTCCGCGTCCAGATTGATGTTGTAATGCCGGCCGTAGTATTTCGCAATTTCCTGCTTGAGGTGGGGAAGGCCCGAACTTTCCGGGTATCTGTGGGCCTTGGGATCCTTTGCCACTTCCACCAGCTTTTCAATGACTGCATCGGGGGTGGGGTCCATGGGGTTTCCCATCCCGAGGTCGATGACATCATCCCCGTTCCGCCGTTTTTCCATTTTCATCTTGTTGATCATGCCGAACAAATAGGGCGGCAGCTGATCCATGCGGCTTGCAAATCGAATGATATTATTCTCTTCCACGTCCATTAACTCCTAGGAAAAAGGGTTTAAAAAAATCAGGAAAGAAAACCATAGCAGATTTTGTCCCGGGAATAAAAGCAAAATATTGTGAATTTATTTTAACCCGATTGCAAAGGGCCAAGTAAAAATGGTATCTAAAAAATTTGGCTGAAGAACTCCCATGGGACAAAAATAGGAAAATAGGAAATGAAACCCCAGGAAATTGAAGATTTAAGCTTTGAGATCATCACGGGCGAAGCCGGCGATCATGGATTCAACGGGACGGAATGGCCGGTGGTCCGGCGGATGATCCACACCTCTGCGGATTTTGAATATATTGAGACGGTCCGGTTCAACGGCAATGCAGTGGAAGAAGGGGTCAAGGCCATCCAGGCGGGCTGCCGCATCGTTACGGACACCAACATGGCCAGGGTGGGCACCCGGAAAAAAGAGATCCAACACTTCGGCGGGTCTGTGGCATGCCTTATGGGTGACCCGGATGTGGCGGAGACTGCAAAGAAAAACGGCACCACCAGGGCCCTGGCCGCCGTGGATATTGCCTGTGACACCCTGGGCGCCGGTATCTATGTGGTGGGCAATGCGCCCACGGCCCTGCTCCGCCTCATCGAGCAGATCAAGGCGGGCAATGTCTCCCCGGCCCTGGTGGTGGGCTTTCCCGTGGGCTTTGTCAATGCGGCCGAATCCAAGGATGCCCTCATGGAACTGGATATCCCCTATATCACCAACAAGGGCAGAAAAGGGGGATCCAATATTGCGGCCAGCGTGGTGAACGCCCTGGCCATCATGGCCTATGCCGCTAGGTAGTCAACCGGGGAATCATTAAAATGGATAAGCTAAAAGGCTTTGTAATCGGTGCCACGGGCAGCGGCACGGGAAAGACCACGGTCAGTCTGGGAATTATGGCCTGGCTGGCGGCCAAAGGAGTGAAGGTGGCCCCTTTCAAGGTGGGGCCGGATTTTATTGATCCCGGCCTCCACACCAAAATTTCCGGGTCGGTCAGCCATAACCTGGATTCCTGGATGCTCTCCCGGGGGTATAACCGCCAGCTCTTTTATTCAAAAGCCCGGGGCAAGGATATTGCCGTGGTGGAAGGGGTGATGGGACTGTTTGACGGGTATGATGCCCTCTCAGACACCGGATCCACGGCCCAGATGGCCAAATGGCTGGGCCTGCCCGTGCTTCTTATTGTTTCGGCCAAGGGCAAGGCCAGGAGCGCCGCCGCCATTGTAAAAGGGTTTGAATCCTTTGATCCCGACCTCAGGTTCGCCGGGGTGATTTTTGCCCAGGCCGGCAGCGAGCGCCATTACCACTATCTTCGGGATGCGGTGGAACAAAGCTGCAAGACGCCCTGCCTGGGATACCTGCCCAAAAACGAAAAGATCGTCATGCCCGAGCGCCATCTGGGACTGGTCACGGCCGATGAGATGCCCATTGAACGGGAGACATTGTCCACCCTGGTTTCCATGGTGGATGACCACCTGGATATGGACCGGCTGATCAGGGGGCTGATCCAGATGCCGGTGCCGGAAAAGGGGGCGGCGCAGCCGGAAATTCGAACCCCGCCCAAGGCCAGGATCGCGGTTGCCAGGGACAAGGCCTTCTGTTTCTATTATCCCGACAATTTGGATATCCTCAAGAGTGCCGGCGCCGAGATCCTCATGTTTTCTCCCCTGGAAGACGATACACTGCCCGAAAATATCGACGGGATTTATTTCGGTGGGGGGTATCCCGAACTCAACGCCGGCCGGCTCGCGGAACAGACAGGGCTGCTGGAGCAGGTTAAAGCGGCCAGCCGGGCCGGCATGCCCATTTATGGGGAGTGCGGGGGATTTATGTACCTCTGCCGGAATATTGCCGGTGATGACGGGGAAGAAACAGGCCGGATGTGCGGGATTTTTGATTTTGATGTCCGGATGTCAAAGCGGCTCCGGTCGCTGGGCTACAGGGAGATCACCCTCAATGCCGACACCCTCATCGGCAGAAAAGGGGATGTGATCCGGGGACATGAATTCCATTATTCCTCCATCGCCGGGGGCGGGGATGACAATGCCGCCTCTATATATAAGGTAACCTCCCGGGCCGGGCAGGAAATTTCCCTTCAAGGCTTCCAAAAGAAAAATACCCTGGGCTCCTATCTCCACGTCCATTTTGGGTCCAACCCCAATGCGGCCCGGCAGTTCGTTGCCTGCTGCGCCCGGTACCGCCAGGCCCGTGACGGCGGGGCGGCATAATTAAAATGGCAGAGAAAAAGCTCAGAGCCGGGTTTACCACGGGGGCAGCCGCTGCCGCTGCCGCAAAGGCCGCCCTGGTTTCCCTGCTGGCCTGCCAGCCTCCCAACCGGGTTGAAATCCGGTTTTTAACCGGGGAGAAAAAGGTGATCCCGGTCCATCATCTGGAGGTCCATTCAAATTCATCGGCATCCGCCGTGGTCATCAAGGATGCCGGGGATGATCCGGATATCACCCACAAGGCTGAAATCGGGGCCCGGGTCTCCCTGAAACCGGCCAGCCCGCCTGAAATCGTGATCACCGGCGGCAGGGGGGTGGGGCAGGTCACCAAGCCCGGCCTTGAGGTGGCGGTGGGGGAGCCGGCCATCAATTCCGGCCCCAGGCAGATGATCGAAGAATCCGTCCACCAGGCCTATCTCCAGCTCTGTTTGCCCCTGCGCCACCGGGTCACGGTGGAAGTCTTTGTGCCCAGGGGGGAGGAACTGGCCAAAAAAACCCTGAACAGCCGCCTGGGAATTCTGGGCGGCATTTCAATTCTGGGCACCACGGGGATTGTCCGGCCCCTGTCCCACGACGCCTATATCGCCACCATCAACTCCGGCATCTCCGTGGCCCGGGCCAATGGGGCAGACACCCTGGTGTTTACCACGGGGAGGCGCAGCGAAAGATATGCCCAGGGGATTTTCAGCGAACTTGCACCCGAGGCCTTCATCCAGACCGGTGATTTTTTCAAGGCCGGGCTGGATGCGGTGAAGGACCATCCGGGCATCGGGCAGGTCATTTATACGGTGTTTTTCGGCAAGGCTGTGAAAATGGCCATGGGGGTGGCGCACACCCATGCCGCCAAATCCGAGCTAACCCTCAACACCCTGGCCCAGTGGACCGGGGAGATCACCGGAGATGAGGCGCTGGCCGGGCAGATCCGGGAGTGTAACACGGCCCGCCATGCCTTTGAATTCATCCACCCGGATTATCCCGCCGTCCTTGAGCGGGTGGGCCGGGAAGCCGGGCGCCATGCCGCAGGATTTGCCGGCGGCAATGTGGATATCCGGGTGATCATTCTGGATTTTGAGGGCGGTATTGCCTTTGATTCAAATCAAACCGGTACGGGACCGCCGTTGTGAGCATAAAAAACGGAGATATGCCCCTTGGGGCGGCCCTGTTTACGGTGTTGCTCTGCATCCTTTTCGGGGGGAACGGGGTGGCCATGAAACTGGGGTACACCGGCCTGGGGCCCTTCACCTCGGCCGGGATCCGGTTTACCCTGGCCTCCTGTCTGCTTATTTTCTGGGCCAGGTACAGGGGGATTACCCTGAAGCTATCCCCGCTGCAGTGGCGGCTGGTATCGGTCCAGAGTCTGCTCTTTGTCTGCCAGGTCTCCGGTTTTCACCTGGGGCTTAAGGACACCACCGCCTCCCATGCTGCGTTGATTGCCAATGTCCTGCCGTTTCTCATTCTGATCCTGGCCCATTTTTTTATCCCAGGAGACCGGGTGACGCCTAAAAAGGGGGTGGGGATTCTCCTGGGATTCATCGGGGTGGTCATTCTTTTTTTTGATTCCCCGGATCTGGATGCCGACCTGCATAAAGGGGACATCATTGTGCTGTCGGCCGTGGTCTGCTGGTCTGTTTCAGCCATTTACGTGAAACGGATTATTGATCATTTCCACGCGGTGCAGATTACCCTGTTCCCAATGATGCTGGGCCTGCCCCTGTTTTTCCTCAATGGGTGGATCTGGGACGGGACCATGGTGGCCCAGGTAACCCCCACGGTGGTGAAAGCCATTCTCTACCAGGGCGTGATCACGGCGGCCTTCGGGTTTGTGGCCTGGAACACCATGCTCCAGAAATACGGGGCCACCGCCCTTCATTCCTTTGTCTTTATCGTTCCCCTGGCCGGGGTGACCAACGGGGTGATTTTCCTGAATGAACCGGTTACCCCCCACCTTCTCGGCGCCATCGGCTTTATTGTGGTTGGCATTGTGGTGGTGAACCTGCGCTGGCGCAAAAAGCCGCCGGCTGTCCCCATCCATTGATAAAAGGGGTCAAACGGTGATTTTTACACAGGCAGTCCCGGGGTTTTCCTGTAAACGGCAAAGGCCCTGAATAATATCCTCAACCTCTATTATCCGGTTGTCAGGGGGGCCCAGAATGATGGGCTGGTCCGGGTTTCCGGGGAATGAGAAAGAGCTTTCCGTCTTTTCCATGGGGATAACAAAGAGCGCCTTTAAATCTTTGTCGATTATATAAGGAAAGACGATGCCGGGCGGGATCATAAATTTTCCTTCCCGCTGGATGCCCCAGTTTTCATATGGCCGCTCCTGGCCGAATTTATTCCAGCCCAGGTACATCTGTCTGGAAAAGTCATGGCTCAGTCCTTTGCGGAAGAGAAATACCAGGGGATCTTCATTATTTTTTCCCCACAGGTGGTTGTGGGAACGGATGGCAAAGGCCATGGCATGGCGTTTCCATTTCTTTTTGTCTATTGCTGTTTCCATCATTGGAGTAGAATATCAGAAAAAATTAATGGGAATCAATTCTCTTTTTGCCGGGGCCGTTTTATTAATGTGAGATTATGTCGAGACGGGCTATGAAAAAAGCAAAGTCTTAACTATTTGATAATATTGATTTGTTTAAATATGTTCGGGAAAAAGTAAACTTTTTTGAAAAAAGTGTTTGACAGGTCAACTGAATTCAGGCATATTACGCCGGTCTTTGCGACGGGGCAGCAACTGCTGCTCAGCCAAAGACAGTTTTGATCTTTGAAAATTGGTCAGTGAAGCAAGAATGAGCGGGTCACAAAACGACCCTGCCGGTATAATTGAACGGCGGGGATGACCTTAAAGTTTTAGTAAAAGGATTATAACTGGAGAGTTTGATCCTGGCTCAGAATGAACGCTGGCGGCGTGCTTAACACATGCAAGTCGAACGAGAAAGGGATTGCTT